>NZ_JQNR01000005.1:1206412-1508015 GCF_000745345.1 Actinacidiphila yeochonensis CN732
TGCTGCGCACCCAGGTGATCGCCTTCCTGCGCCGCGAGATGACCGCGCTCGGCTTCAACGAGATGGCCACCCCGATCCTGTCGGCCACCTCCCCCGAGGGCGCCCGCGACTTCCTGGTGCCCTCCCGGGTGCACGCCGGCCGCTTCTACGCGCTGCCGCAGGCGCCGCAGCAGTTCAAGCAGCTGCTGATGATCTCCGGCTTCGACCGCTACTTCCAGATCGCGCCCTGCTTCCGCGACGAGGACTCCCGCGCCGACCGCTCGCCGGGCGAGTTCTACCAGCTCGACGTCGAGATGAGCTTCGTGGAGCAGGAGGACGTCTTCTCGGTCATCGAGAAGGTGATGACCGACCTGTTCACCGAGTTCGGCGGCGGCCGCCCGGTCACCTCGCCGTTCCCGCGCATCCCGTTCCGCGAGGCGATGGTCAAGTACGGCAACGACAAGCCGGACCTGCGCACCTCGCTGGAGCTGGTCGACGTCTCCGACCTCTTCGCCGGGCACGCCTTCAAGGCGTTCGCGGACAAGCACGTGCGGGCGCTGGCCGTGCACGACACCGCCGACCAGCCGCGGAAGTTCTTCGACGGCCTCGGCGAGTACGCCGTCTCCCTCGGCGCGCAGGGCCTGGCGTGGGTGCGGGTCGGCGAGAACAACGCGCTGACCGGCCCGATCGCGAAGTTCCTGACCGAGGAGGACACCGCGGCGCTGCTCGGCGCGGTGGGCGCCAAGCCCGGCAGCGCGATCTTCTTCGGCGCGGGCGAGTTCGACGAGGTCTCCAAGATCATGGGCCCGGTGCGGGTGGAGGCCGCCCGCCGGGCCGGGCAGTTCGAGGAGAACGTCTTCCGCTTCTGCTGGGTCGTCGACTTCCCGATGTTCGAGCGGAACGAGGACACCGGCGGGATCGAGTTCTCGCACAACCCCTTCTCCATGCCGCAGGGCGGCCTGGAGGCGCTGGAGACCAAGGACCCGCTGGACATCCTGGCCTGGCAGTACGACATCGTCTGCAACGGCATCGAGCTCTCCTCCGGCGCCATCCGGAACCACGAGCCCGAGGTCATGTACAAGGCGTTCGAGATCGCCGGGTACACCCGGGAGACCGTGCAGGCCGAGTTCGGCGGCATGCTGCGCGCCTTCCACTTCGGCGCGCCCCCGCACGGCGGCATCGCCCCGGGCGTCGACCGCATGGTGATGCTGCTCGCCGACGAGCCCAACATCCGCGAGACGATCGCCTTCCCGCTCAACCAGAACGCCCAGGACCTCCTCATGGGCGCCCCGTCCGAGGTCGAGGAGACCCGGCTGCGCGAGCTCCACATCCAGCTGCGCAAGCCCGCCAAGCCCTGACCCTCGGCGCGTCACCTTCTCCGCTTCCCGGGCCACCAGCCTCCCGCTGGTGGCCCGGCGGCGTTCACGGGGGCGTTCGCGGGGGCCTTTACGGGCGGTACGGGCGGTACGGGGCCGCCGGGCTCGTCCGGCTTGCGGGGCGGCGGGACGGAGGGCGGCGGGGCCGCAGAGCCGCGGGACCGCTTCGGCCGCTCAGGGAGCGCCCTCGGGGCCCGGAGGCGCGCCGCCGTGCGCGGGCCGGCCGCGGTCCGCGCGGGAACCGGCGGAGGGGTCCCGAACGTCGAACCGGGCAGAGGCGGTTCGGCCCGGAAGTCCGCCGCTTCCCCGCGTCTCCGCCGAGCCGATCCGCCGCGCAACGCTCTGCCGTCCTCCTCCTCGCCGTCTCCCCGGCGGTCCCCGCCGCCACCCCGGCCGTGAACCCGTTCGCCGTCGTCACGGCCGTCAACTCGGCCCGCGGTAGCGGGCAGTCGGCGGATGTCGACGCGGAGTACCGACACCCCGTCAGACAGCCTCCGTCCCCGCGCTTGAGCCCCGCCGATTTCGGGAACACCGGAAGTGACGGGGCAGTGCGAGATTGCGGAAAGCTCTCCATTCGTAGCGCGGAGTGAGGAATTCGGTGGCGGTTTTCCTGCCGCTCCGCCCAATACCGTGTCCGATCGGCCGGCTGGTCACGGATACGGATGATCCGGCTCCGCGACAGCGGACAACTCGACCCAAGAACGACCTCGGACCTGACCCACAGTGACTGCACGTGCACATGCACGTGCTGATGCACGGGACTCGGGTCCGGGTTATCATCTGCCCTAAAGGACAAGGAACTTGACCAGGAGTCGCTGATGGCCCGGGTACAGAATGGAATGGCGGCGGAGGATCTGACCGGCGTGGTCTGGCAGAAGAGCCGCCACAGTAATGCCAATGGCACATGCATGGAGTTCGCCGCCCTCCCGGACGGCGAGGTGGCGGTGCGCAATTCGCGGTTCCCGGAGGGTCCGGCGCTGGTTTACACCCGGGCCGAGATCGAATCGATGATCATCGGAGTCAAGGCCGGGGAGTTCGACCACCTCATGCCGTGAACGCGGCGCCGGCGGCCCATGGGGTCGTCCGGCGTCGTCGGTTGACGGGTGGCAACGATGTCATGAGCGGGGTGCGCCTACGGAAGCCGTGGTGCGGCGGCACGGCTTCCGACTTCGCGCGCCCGGGCCGGCACGGCCGGCGCAGGTGGCGCGGCCGGCTCGGTCGGAGTGGGGTCGGCTGGAACGCCGGCGCCCGGCCGACGAGGCGGACGCCCCGACCCGGGCCGGGTTCCGGTGGGCGGTCGCGACGGCGCGGCTCCGAGGGGCCGTTCGGCGTCCGTTCAGCGGTGGGCGGCGCGGCGCGTCGGGGTGAGGCGCTTCGGTGCGCGCTTCGGTGCGCGGCGGTTCGCCGGGCGGCGGCTCACAGCGCGCTCCCCGCGGGTGCGAGGAAGAGCGCCCAGACCACCTTTCCGGTCTCGGTGAGCGGGTGCCAGCCCCAGCTCTCGCTGAAGGACTCCACCAGGTGCAGCCCGCGGCCGGTCTCGGCGACGAAGTCCGGGTCCTTGGCGATCGGCGGCACCGTACTGGGGTCGCCCACCGCGCACACGACGCGCGAACTCCACCGGACCAGGCTGAGGCGCACCGGGGACCCGGGCGTGCCGATGGGCACGGCGTACCGCAGCGCGTTGGTGACCAGTTCGGAGGCGACCAGTTCGATGGACTCGCGCAGCGCGGTGGCGTCCCATCGCTGGAGGGTGGAACCGATGAAACGGCGGGCCTCACGTACCGACTCGGGTGACGCGGGCAGTCCGCACGTGGCTCCGTCGGCGGCCGCGAGGCGCTCGGGCGCGAGGATTCCCTGCCATAACGGTTCCAGTACCGCTGCTGCCTCTGCTCTCATGCGAGCCCCCGAGGTGTTTGCACGTCCACCATGCTCATGGATCAGTACCCAACCATGCAAGGGCGTCTGCACGTGCATCTGCAAGGAATTGATGCACGAGACGTTGGAGAGTGACTGTATGGGTACTGCGCGCAGCACAAGAGTGGCAGACTGCTGATGAGCTAAGGGCGGAGCGTGACTTATGAGCGCAGGACAGCCGGGAGGCGGGTCCATCGTGCGGCGCATGCTGCTCGGAGCGCAGCTGCGGCGGCTGCGGGAGAGCAGGGGTATCACCCGGGAGGAGGCCGCCTATCTCATCAGGGCGTCCGAATCCAAGATCAGCAGAATGGAGTTGGGCCGGGTCAGCTTCAAGGAGCGTGACGTAGCCGACCTGTTGACGCTGTACGGAGTGGCGGAGGAGGCGCAGCGCCAGCCGCTGCTCGGGCTGGTCCGCGAGGCCAACGCGGCCGGGTGGTGGCACGGTTACTCCGAGGCCATGCCGTCGTGGTTCCAGACGTACGTCGGGCTGGAGGAGTCGGCCGCCCTCATCCGCACCTTCGAGGTCCAGTTCGTGCACGGCCTCCTCCAGACCGAGGAGTACACCCGGGCGGTGGTCCGGCTCGGTCATCCCGACGCGCCCGAGTCGTCGGTGGAGAAGCGGGTCGGCCTGCGCCTGGAGCGGCAGAAGCTCCTCGTCTCCGAACGGGCGCCCCGCTTCGTGTCGGTGATGGACGAGGGCGCGCTGCGCCGGTCGTTCGGCGGCCGCGAGGTGATGCGGGGGCAGGTGCGGCACCTGCTGGACACGGCCGAGGCGGAGAACATCGACGTCCGCGTCCTGCCCTTCACCACCGGCGGCCACGCGGCCGGCGGCGGCGCCTTCACCCTGCTGGGCTTCCCCGACTCCGACCTCCCCGACCTCGTCTACCTGGAGCAGCTCACCGGCGCGCTCTACGTCGACAAGCCCGACGACGTGCGCGAGTACACCAAGGCGATGGGCATCCTGGACGGGGCCGCGCTCACGCCCGCCCAGTCCCTCGACTGGCTGCGGGAGTTCCAGCGCGAGCTGTGAGCGGCGCCCACCGGCCGCCGGACCCGGCCCGGCGTCACTCGCCCGGGTGATTCCGGCAGGGCGCCGCCGTGCGGGTCCGCCACGGGCCGCCGCCGTCCCGGTACGTTGGCGCGGGCCGCGGCCTGCCCGCGGGACCGCTGACGGCGCGAACTCCGCCCAGGACGGCCCGCGTTCGGCGGCCCGGTCTGCCGTGCCCTACCGACGGCGAGGCCGTGGCCCTCGGCGGGCGGTGGGTGGTGGCGCCGAATCCCCTGGTGAACTCGGCCTGGGCGGAGCCCCCGAGGCGCCGCCCCGGCCCGCCGCCCGCCGCGTCGCGCCACCGCCCCCGGCGATGCCGGGGCGGGCCTCCCGGTCCGTCCGGACACCTCGCCGGCCGTCCCACGGCCGTCCCACGGCCGGTCCCGTGGCCCGACCCGGCGCCCCAACACCCCGACGGTAAGTAAGGGTTCGCTAACGCATCCGAACGGGTGCCAGTCCCCGTTGAACCCACGCGTGACCACCCCAGCACGTACAGTGGCAAGCCGGTCGCGGCCCGGCCGTCCTCCGGCGGGCGCGGCACCGGCCCGGACCACGTCCGGGCGGAGGGCACACGCGGAGGGCACACGTGGGCACCGCTGGTTCCGGCGGGCCACCGGAGCGAAGGTGTTGTGGGGAATGGGCGTTCGCGGACACAGGCGAAAACGGGGCCGCAGGGAGTGGATCATCGGCGCCGCGGCGGCGCTGGTGCTCCTGGTGGTGGGCGGCGCCGGCGCCGTCTACCTGAAGCTCGACGCCAACATCTCCACCTTCGACTCGGCCGGCCTGAGCAAGGACCGCCCCGGGGCCGGAACGGCCGACGCCGACGGCCACCGGGCCGTCAACGTCCTGCTGATCGGCTCCGACAGCCGGGCCGGCAGCAACGCGTCCCTCGGCGGCAGGGGCACCTCCGGGGTGATCGGCCGCTCGGACACCACGATCCTGCTGCACGTCTACCCCGACCACCGGCACGCCGTCGGCGTCTCCATCCCCCGCGACGCGCTCGTCGACATACCCCCCTGCCTGCTCCCCGACGGCACCTGGTCACCGGACCAGCCCTCCGCGATGTTCAACGCGGCCTTCTCGATGGGCGACACCGCCCAGGGCAACCCGGCCTGCACTCAGAACACGGTGGAGAAGCTGACGGGGATGCGCGTCGACCACACCGTCGTCGTCGACTTCGAGGGCTTCGCGGCGATGACCTCGGCCGTGCGCGGTGTCGACGTGTGCGTCCCCCAGGACGTCTACTCCGCCGACATGAACCCCGACCTCACCTACCGCGGCAAGCTCCTGCTGCGCCGCGGGCGCCACACGCTCTCCGGCCGCCAGGCGCTGGACTACGTCCGGATGCGGCACGGCCTCGGCGACGGCTCCGACGTCGGCCGGATGATGCGCCAGCAGGCGTTCCTCTCCGCGCTGATCGCCAAGATCAAGGGCGAGGGCATGAACCCGCGCACCCTCCTGCCGCTCGCCGACGCCGCCACCAGGTCGCTCACCGTGGACCCTGGACTGGGCAGCGCGGCGAAACTGGTGTCCTTCGGGCTGTCGCTGAAGCGCGTCGACCTGAAGGACATCGAGTTCATCACCGCGCCCTGGCAGTACGCCGGCTCGCGCATAGACCTGGTGCACCCGGCCGTGGACGAGCTCTTCGCCGACCTGGCCGCCAACCGGCCGCTCAAGGGCCTGGAGGCCACGGGCCACCGGGCCGCGCCGCACCCGGCCGCCTCCCCGATCGTGGACGGCTCCGGCATCGCGGTGGGCGTCTTCAACGGCACCACCACCGACGGCCTGGCCGGCGAGGCCGCGCGCCGGCTCACCGCCTCGGGCTTCACCGTCACCGGAACGGCCACCGCGCGCTCCCAGGACCACCCCACCACCCTGGTGGAGTACGGCTCCTCCGACGTGGCGCAGGCCCGCACCCTCGCCACCCTCTTCCCGGGGTCGCAGCTGGTCCCGCTGCCGGTGCGGGGCATCAACCTCGTCCTCGGCCAGGACTTCGCGAACGCGTCCTCGGGCTCGTCCGCCGGGCTGCCCAAGGCGGTCGCCGACGGCGCCCGCAGCGCCGCCACCGACGCGTGCGCGAGGCTCTCCTACGGCTGACCCGCGGGGCCGGCCGGGCGCACACCGCAACCCGCCCCGTGCCGCCCCCAGCGGCGCCGCCCCGCAGGGCGCCCCTCGCGCGGCCCTTCGTCCAGGTCGGGCGAGGGGCGCGACGCGGGCGCGTGGTCTGCCCCTGTGCCGCGCGTCCTACTCGGTGAGGCGGGCCTGCGCGGTGACGCGGTCGACGCGGCCGAACACCAGGCACTCGCCCGGCACCGCGTTGCGCGCCCCGAACTCCGGCCCGCGCTTCTCCCCCATGTAGCGGACGCCGAGCCGGGTAGCCCAGTTCTGGAGCGCGACCGGGTCCTCGACGAGCTCGGCGGTGCACTCCAGCAGGACGAACGAGTACGGCGGCTCCTGGTCGTCCACGCACAGCGCGAAGCGCGGGTCGCGGCTCAGCGCGCGGCCCTTGAGGGAGGAGAGCCCGGTGTTGAAGACGACCCGTGGCCCGGTGCCGCCCCCACCTCCGCCCCCGCCCCCGGCCTCGTCACCGTCGCCGTCGTCGATCAGGAACCAGACGGGGGTCACGTGCGGACGCCCGTCCTTGCGCGTCACCGCGATCTTTCCGGTACGGGTGCCGGCGTTCGCGAAAGCGCGCCACTCGGCCTCGGTCATGGTCGCCATGGCGGAAGGCTAGGGCGCACGGCTACCCGGACCCCGCCGCCCGGCGGCGACGGGCCGGCGGTTTCGCCCAGGTGGTCGGGGTGTCCCGGGCTTGGAGGAGTCCTTTGGAGTCCGTCTGAGTCCGTCTGGGTTCTTTGGAGTCAGCCCGTCTTCGCGGCGGCGCCGCGCACCTCCAGGCCGTCCAGGAGCTCGGCGGTGGCGGCGGCGACCGCTGCCACGGCCGCGTCGAACACCTCGCGGTTGTGGGCGGCGGGGGCGCGGAAGCCGGAGATCTTCCGCACGTACTGGAGCGCGGCGGCCTGGACGTCCTCGTCGTGGACCTCGGGCGTCATCGGGGGGCGGAGCGTCTTGATGCTTCGGCACATGCCTCCAGTGTCGCGCGGGACACGCGGGCCGTGCGGCGCTCTTGGCGCGAAGGGGCCGTGGTGCTTCAATGCTGTGTGGTGGTTAGGAAGCTTTCCTAACCAACGTGCTGGCGTCCGCTCACCACCGGATCACCCGACAGCACCCCGCCACGCACCCAGCCACCGACCCATGGCCGCGGCCCCGTACCCCGGGACCGGCCGGAAACGGAGACGCCCGTGCACACCTCCCCCCACCCCGCCGCCTCCGCCGCCGCGCGGACGACCCGGGTCCGCCGCAGGACCGCCCTCGGCCTGGCCGTCGCTGTGCTGGCCGGCGGCGCCTCCCTCGCGCTGGCCGGACCCTCCGGCGCCGCCACCGCCCCCGCCGGGCTGGACGACCCGCACAAGAAGGAGATGGCGATGGAGCTGGTCTCCTCCGCCGAGAACTCCACCCTCGACTGGACGTCGCAGTACAAGTACATCGAGGACATCGGCGACGGCCGCGGCTACACCGCCGGCATCATCGGGTTCTGCTCCGGCACCGGCGACATGCTCGAACTCGTCCAGCACTACACCGACATGGAGGCCGGCAACCCGCTGGCGAAGTACCTCCCGGCGCTGGAGAAGGTCAACGGCACCGACTCGCACTCCGGCCTCGGCTCGGCCTTCGTCAGCGCCTGGAAGACCGCGGCCAAGGACACCGTCTTCCAGCAGGCCCAGGACGACGAGCGCGACGACGTGTACTTCAACCCGGCCGTGGACCAGGCCAAGGCGGACGGCCTCGGCACCCTCGGCCAGTTCATCTACTACGACGCCATGGTCATGCACGGCCCGGGCGACGACGCGGTGAGCTTCGGCGGGATCCGCAAGACCGCGATGAAGAAGGCGAAGACGCCCGCGCAGGGCGGCGGCGAGACGGCCTACCTGAACGCCTACCTCGACGCGCGCAAGGCCGCGATGCTCACCGAGGCCGCACACGACGACACCAGCCGGGTGGACGACGAGCAGCGGGTCTTCCTCAACGCCGGCAACCTCAACCTGGACCCGCCGCTGCACTGGAAGACCTACGGCGACTCCTACGAGATCCTCACCCTGCCGTAGCGCCGGAAGCCGCCTCCCCGGGGGTGTGCGGGCGCCTGCGCACCCCCGGGCTCTTCCGAACTCCGTGTCCCCGCAAGGGAATCACCGTGTACTGGAGTGGACTCCACGGTGTTTGCTGCCGTCATGGAGTACACACAGCTCGGCCGGACCGGGCTCAGGGTCGGCCGTCTCGTCCTGGGCACGATGAACTTCGGCGGCGCGACGAGCGCCCAGGACAGCCGTGCCCTGATGGAGACCGCGCTCGGCGCGGGCGTCAACCTCTTCGACACCGCCGACATCTACGGCTCCGACGACCGCAAGGGCCTCACCGAGGAGATCCTCGGCGACTGGTTCGCCCAGGGCGGTGGCCGCCGGGACAGGGTGGTGCTGGCCACGAAGGTCTACGGCCACGCCGTCAACGACGGCCGCGAGTGGCACGATCCCGGCTGGCCCAACGACGACCGGCTGTCCGCCCGGCACATCCGGCAGGCCGCGGAGGCGAGCCTGCGGCGGCTGCGCACCGACCACATCGACGTCTACCAGTTCCACCACGTGGACCGGAACACGCCGTGGGAGGAGATCTGGCAGGCCGTCGACGTCCTGGTCCAGCAGGGCAAGATCCTCTACGCCGGCTCCAGCAACTTCGCCGGCTGGCACATCGCGCGGGCCAACGAGGCCGCCGCCCGGCGCGGTTCGCTCGGCCTGGTCAGCGAGCAGTGCCTCTACAACCTCTTCGAGCGGCGGGCCGAGGCCGACGTGATCCCGGCCGCGCAGGCGTACGGCCTCGGCGTCATCCCGTGGTCGCCGCTGCACCAGGGGCTGCTGGGCGGCGCGCTGCGCAAGGAGCGCGAGGGCGGCGGCCTGCGCACCTCCGGCGGCCGGGCCGGGCGCGGCCTGGCCGACCCGGCCGTACGGGCGCGGATCGAGGCGTACGAGAAGCTGTGCGCCGACCACGGGCTGGACCCGGCCGAGGTGGGCCTGGCGTGGCTGCTGACCCGGCCAGGCGTGACCGGCCCGATCGTCGGCCCGCGTACGGCGGGGCAGCTGGAGTCGGCGCTGCGGGCGGCGGAGCTGCGGCTCACGCCGGAGTTCCTGGCCGCGCTCGACGGGATCTTCCCCGGCCCGGGGCCTGCCCCGGAGTCGTTCGCCTGGTAGCGGCGCCGTGCGGACCGCCTCCGCCGGCCCGGCGGGGACGGGTGGGGGCTCCGAGGCGCCTCAACGGGCGCCCCGGAGCCCTCCGCCCCGTTCCGTCAGGGCCGGGTTCAGCTCGCCGTGGGGCTGGAGCTGGGGCGCTGCGGCAGCAGGACCTTGCAGGTCGCGTACGCCTTGGCGTACTTGGGGTCGGAGGTGTTGAACGCCCCGGGGCCGCTGCCACCGTGACCGCCGGCGCCGGGAGGGGCCGTCGCGGTGGGCACCGTGACGCCGTGGTCCTTGAGGCAGCTGGTGAACGCCTGGAAAGCGCTGCTGTTCATGCCGCCGCCCTGGCCGCCCGGGCCGCCGCGGCCGCTGAACGAGGGCCGCTTGGACGCGCACGCCTGCAGCGCCTGCTGGGTCTTGGGGTCGGCGGAGGCGCCGCCCATGCCGGGGAAGCCCCCGCCCCCGAAGCCGCCGCCGTAGCCCCCGCCGTAGCCGCCGCTGGGCCGGCCGCTCGGCGCCCCGCTCGGACGTCCGCTGGGCCGGGTGCCGCCCGAGGGGCGGTTGAACGTCGGCAGGTTCACGCCGTGCTGCGAGAGGCACTCCCGGTAGGCGTCCATCGCCTGCCCGTTCGCGCCCCCGCCGGCGGCCGCGCCGGAAGCGGAGGCACTGGCCGAAGTGGTGGAGCCGGCGGTGTCCTTGCCGCTGCTGGAGGAGCCCGAGCAGGCGGCCAGCGCCATCGCCCCGGCGGCGAACACGGCGACGCACGCTCCGGCGCGCACCGCGGCGCGCCCGGCGACGGGCCGGCGGGTGGTCGTGGTCATGTCCGGGTCTCCTCGCTTCCACAGGATCGGTCGGCCGGTTGTGCCGCCCGCGCGCACGCGCGGCGGAACGGTGCCCGCGGACGACCCCCGAACTGAACCGCACCGAGGTGGGGGATGCCGGGGACCTGCCTGTGAGTTCCCGGGGAACGTGTCGTCCCACCCGCCCCAGGAGTATCCACGGGTGGGGTGCTATGGGGGGTTTGGAGGCTTTCGCCGGTCGGGGTGGCGGCTCGGGACGGCCCGCCGCTCCCAGTCAACTCCCAGGTGGCTCCCAGTGCTTCAAAGGCGGGGCGGTCCAGGATGCGCGCCATGAAGGTGCTTCCACGGCGGCGCAGGGCCGTCCTGATCAACTCGGTGCTCGGCGTGGTGGTCCTGGCCGGCGCCGGCGGCGCCTGGGCGGCGGTGCACAACGGAGGCGGCAGTTCGGCCGCCTCCACCAGTGCCCGGACCGCGACCGTGACCAGCGGAACCGTGACGGCGACAGTCTCCGGCTCCGGCACGCTCTCCTCTCCCAGTGACGCCGGTGTGGACTTCACCACCGGCGGCACCCTCACCGAGGTCGACGTCAAACCCGGCGACAAGGTGAAGAAGGGCCAGGTCCTCGCGAAGGTCGACACCACCGCTTCCGACGAGACGCTCCAGCAGGACGAGGAGCAGCTGACGGCCGCGCAGGCCAGTCTGACGAAGGTCGAGGAGGGCGAGTCCACCTCGACCCAGTCCTCGGGTTCCAACGGTTCCAACGGCTCCAACGGAGGCGGTCAGGGCGCGGTCGTGACGCCCACCCCGACGCCGACCGTCGATCCCGCCCAGCTCGCCTCCGCGCAGGCCCAGGTGACGCAGGCGCAGAACGCCGTCGACAGCGCCCAGCGCGCGGTCGACGGCTGCGTGCTGAAGGCGCCGGCTGACGGCACGGTGGCGTCCGTTGCGGGCGCCAAGGGCGACACGGTCTCCGGCACCGGCGGCTCGTCCTCGGGCTCCGGCTCGGGCGGCTCGTCCGGCTCGTCCGGCTCGTCGTCCTCGTCGTCGTCCTCTTCTTCTTCGAGTTCGACGCCCAGCGGCTTCGTCGTCCTGACCAACCCGTCGGGCATGCAGGTCAAGGCGAACTTCTCCGAGGCCGACTCGCTGAAGATCAAGGCCGGCCAGGCCGCCACGGTCACGCTGAACGCCGAGTCCGGCACGGTCCTCCAGGCGAAGGTGCTCTCCATCAGCTCGCTGCCGGTGAGCAGCGGCTCCAGCGGTGGCGGCTCCAGCAGCAGCGCCGTGCAGTACGCGGCCGTCCTCGGCATCACCGACGACACCTCGAACCTGCGCACCGGCCTGAGCGCCAGCATCCAGGTGACCACCGGTGAGGCGCAGAACGCGCTGAGCGTGCCGACGGCCGCGGTCTCCGGCACCGGCTCCAACCGCACGGTGCTGGTCGTCAACGCCGACGGCTCGACCACCCGTACGGCGGTCACCGTCGGCGTCGAGGGCGACAGCACCGACCAGATCACCAGCGGTCTGAAGGCCGGCCAGCAGGTGCAGATCCCGCAGGTGGCGTCCTCCAGCAACGGCGGCTTCCCGAGCGGCGCGTTCCCCGGCGGGTTCGGGGCGGGCGGCGCGAGCCGCTTCGGCGGCGCCGGTGCCGGCGGCTTCGGCGGCGGCCGCGGGGGTGCCCGCTGATGGGCCAGTCGCTGACCAGGCGGCTCGCCGGCCGGCTGGGCGCGTCCCGGCCGGGCTCCGGCACCGCCCCCGGCGGCCGCCCGGCGGGTGCGGGCGGCCCGGACGGCGACGGGCCCTGGGGCCCGGCCCCGGTCATCGAGGTGCGCAGCCTGCGCAAGACCTACGGCCAGGGCGACGCGGTCGTGCGCGCCCTGGGCGGCCCGGTCGCGGCACCCGGCGCCCCGGACGGCGTCGACCTGGTCGTCGAGCAGGGCGACTTCGTCGCGGTGATGGGCAGTTCGGGCTCCGGCAAGTCCACCCTGATGAACATCCTCGGCTGCCTGGACGTGCCCACCTCCGGCCGCTACCTGCTGGACGGCATCGACGTCGGCGGCCTGGACGAGCACCAGCTCTCCCTGGTCCGCAACCGCAAGATCGGCTTCGTCTTCCAGTCGTTCAACCTGGTGCCGCGCACCCCCGCGCTCGCCCAGGTCGAACTGCCGCTGGCCTACGCCGGGGTGCGGTCGTCGGAGCGGCGCCGCCGGGCGCTGGCCGCGCTGGCCCTGGTGGGCCTGGCGGACCGCGTCGACCACCGGCCGAACGAGCTCTCCGGCGGCCAGCAGCAGCGGGTCGCGGTGGCCCGCGCGCTGGTCACCGCCCCGGCGATGCTGCTCGCCGACGAGCCGACCGGCAACCTCGACAGCCAGAGCACCGAGGACGTGCTGTCCGTCATCGACCGGCTCAACGCGGCCGGCCGCACGGTGGTCCTGATCACCCACGAGGACGAGGTCGCCCGGCACGCCAAGCGGGTGCTGCGGCTGGTCGACGGCCGGATCATCTCGGACGTGCGGCAGGCGGCCGTCGACGGCCCGCCGCCCGCGCTGCTGGACCCCGCGGCGTTCCCGGCGGCTCCCGCCGGGCGCGGGCGTCGCCACCCCGGCCCTGACCGGTGCCCGCCAGGACGGAGGCGCCCGGTGAACCCGTTCGAGATCCTGCGCTTCGCCGTCGGCGGCCTGGCCGCGAACAAGGTCCGCTCCGCGCTGACCATGCTCGGTGTGCTGATCGGTGTGGCCGCCGTCATCATCCTGCTGGCCGTCGGCAACGGCTCCTCGCAGTCGGTCAAGGACTCCATCGAGAAGCTGGGCACCAACGCGCTGACCGTCAGCTCCGGCGGCGGCTTCGGCTCCGGCAACTCCTCGCAGGGCACCAAGCCGCTGACGGTGGACGACGCCCGCGCGCTGGCCAACCCGTCCGACGCGCCCGACGTCGACTCGGTCGCGCCCGAGGTCACCACCTCGCAGACCGCGATCTACGACGGCACCTCGCACTCCGTCGGCCAGGTCGTCGGCACCTACCCGGCGTACTTCAAGACGTCCAACAGCAAGGTCGTCAAGGGCGACTACTTCAGCGCCGACGACGTGCTCAACTCCCGGAAGGTCGCGGTGATCGGCTCCACCACCGCCACCGACCTGTTCGGCACCGTCTCGCCGATCGGCAAGAAGATGGTGATCGGCGGCACCCCGTTCACGGTGGTCGGCGAGCTGGCCACCAAGGGCGGCACCGGCTTCCAGGACCCGGACGACACGGTCATCGCGCCGCTGCCGACCGTGCAGAACGCCTTCACCGGCTTCGGCTCGCTCTCGCAGATCCTGGTCGAGGCGAAGTCCGCCACCGCCACCACGAAGGCGCAGAGCGAGATCACCACCGTCCTGATGGGCACCCACGGCATCAAGGACTCCAGCGACGTCGACTTCCAGGTCTCCAGCCAGCAGTCGCTGCTGACGACCCAGTCCGACACCAACAAGACGTTCACCGTCCTGCTGGGCGCGGTGGCGGCGATCTCGCTGCTGGTCGGCGGGATCGGCATCACCAACATCATGCTGGTCACCGTCACCGAGCGGACCCGGGAGATCGGCATCCGCAAGGCCATCGGCGCCCCCCGGGGCGTCATCCTCGGCCAGTTCCTGGCCGAGTCCACGCTGCTGTCACTGATCGGCGGCGGGCTGGGGGTGGTGGCCGGGCTGATCGGCTCGCGCTTCACCATCGTCGGGATCAAACCCGTGGTCATCCCCACCTCGGTGTGGGGGGCGTTCGCCATCGCGGTGGCGATCGGGCTGTTCTTCGGCGGCTACCCGGCCAACCGCGCGGCCGGGCTGCGGCCGATCGAGGCGCTGCGGCACGAGTGAGGACGCCGGCGCCGGGCCCCCTGCGGCCCGGCGCCCCCGGGGCCTGCGGCGTGCAGCCGGCAGCCCACACCAGACACAGGCATGACACGTAAGCGAGGGAGAAGCCGAGATGGCGCGACGCCGCACCGAGCTCGACCGGGCTGCCGCCGGAAAGCGGCTGCCCGCACCCGCCAGCCCGCAGGGCGGCGCGATCGAGATCCTGGACAGCGACACCGGCGTGCTGGAGGTGGCCACGGCGGACACCGCCCGGCTGCCGGTCACCACCCCCGGGGCCGGGCCCTACGAACTGGCCGGCGAGCGGCCCGAGGACATCCTCGCGGAGCCGCCGGACGCCCGGGACGTCTCCGCGGAGCTGGCCGCGCCGCCGCGCCGCAAGCTGCCGTGGCTGACGCTGGTGCTGTCGGCGTGCGTGGTGGCCGCGGCCGCCTTCTCCGGCGGCGCGCTGGTGGAGAAGCACCAGCTCAACGGCGGCTCCGGGCGGACGGCGGCGTTCGGCGCCGCGGGCGCGTCCCGCACGGGTGCGGGCAGCCGTACCGGCGCGGGCGGCTTCGGCGGGTTCGGCGGCGCCGGCGCGACCGCGGGCGGCTCGCAGGGGACGGGCGGAGCGGCCGGGGCCGCGGGTGCGCTGACCATCGGCACCGTCAAGCTGGTCGACGGCGACACCGTCTACGTCACCGACGCCCAGGGCGACATCGTCAAGGTCACCACCGGCAGTTCCACGAAGGTCAGCGAGACCAAGACCGGCAAGGTGTCCGACCTCAAGGCCGGGCAGACGGTCACCGTCCTCGGCACGAAGGACTCCGACGGCAACGTGAAGGCGACCACCGTCACCCAGGGCGGCTCGACCGGCTTCGGCGGGTTCGGCGGCGGCTTCGGCGGCGGGTTCGGCGGCGGTTCCGGTGCCGGCGGCACCGCGACGGCGGGCGGTTCCGGCTCGGGTTCGGGTAGCTGACATCCTCTTCACAGCTACGCCGCGTACGGTGCGGCCACCGGTCGGCACCCCCGCCGACCGGGCCGCATCCGACGACGGCCGGGAGGAGCGCGTGGAAGCACCCGAGGCCAGCCTGCTGGTCGTCGACGACGAACCGAACATCAGGGAGCTGCTGTCCGCCTCCCTGCGCTTCGTCGGCTTCAAGGTGGCCTCGGCCGCGTCCGGCGCGGACGCGCTGGCCGCCGTCGCCCGGGAACGGCCCGACCTGGTCGTCCTGGACGTGATGCTGCCCGACATGGACGGCTTCACCGTGGTGCGGCGGCTGCGCGAGGAGTCCGGGCCGCACCCGCGGAGCGGCGGCGCCGACCGGCTGCCGGTCCTCTTCCTCACCGCCAAGGACGGGGTGGACGACAAGATCAGCGGGCTGACGGCCGGCGGCGACGACTACGTCACCAAGCCGTTCAGCCTGGAGGAGCTGATCGCCCGCATCCGGGCGATCCTGCGCCGCACCGGCGGCCCCACCGACGACGGCCGACTGGTGGCGGGCGACCTCGAACTCGACCCGGTCGGCCACCAGGTGCTGCGCGGCGGCCGGCCCGTGTCGCTGTCGCCGACCGAGTTCAAGCTGCTCGCCTACCTGATGGCCAACGCCGACCGGGTCGTCTCCAAGCTCCAGATCCTCGACCACGTGTGGGCGTACGACTTCGGCGGCGACCTGAGCATCGTCGAGTCGTACATCTCCTACGTGCGGCGCAAGGTGGACTCCGGCGCGGACGGCGCGCCCAAGCTGATCCACACCGTGCGGGGCGTCGGCTACGTGCTGCGCCGCCCGCCGCTGCCGCCGCAGGGCTGAGCCGTGGCCGCACCCCCGCCGCCGGCCGGGCCCGGCCCGGATTCCGCGAACGGCTCCTTCGGGCCGGGCGGTTCGGTCGGGCCGTACGGTGCCGCTTCGGCGGACGGTGCCGGCGGGCCGCGCCCGGACGAGGCGGGCGTGCCCCGGGCGCGGCAGGCGCCGCCGTCGGCCGCGCCCGGGGTGCCCTCGGCCGTGCCGCCCGGGTCCGGGTCCGGGTTCGGGTCGCGCGGGGACGCGCGCGATGGTGTCCGGCGGGCGGTGCGGCGGGTGGCGGTGCGGCGGCTGGCGGGCTTCCGCTGGTCGGCGGTGCCGCTGCGGTCCCGGCTGGTGCTGCTGTCGCTGGTGCTGGTGCTGCTCGGGCTGGCGGTCAGCGACACCGTCGTGCTGGGCTCCGTCCGCGGCCAGCTCGTACAGCGGGTCGACCAGCAACTGGACCGGTACGGCCAGCCGCTGGCCCGCCGCCTGGGCACCGACGCCCTTCCCGGCCGCCGCGACCTCCCGCCGGGCCCGGGTATCGGCGCGGGCACCGGCGGGGGCCGGACGGGCACCGACACGACGAACGGCGACCGGTCGTGGCTGCCCAGCCAGTTCGTGGTGGCCTTCGCCGCCGCCGACGGACGGCTGGCCGAGCAGTTCCGGCAGCCCGTGGCGGCCGGCGACCCGCAGCCGCTGTGGCCGTCGATGGACGCCGACGAGCTGCGGGCCCGCATGAACCGGCCGTTCGACGTGCCCAGCGACCACGGCGGCGGCAGCTGGCGGGTGCTGATCGTGCCGGTCACGCAGGAGGCCCCCGGGCACGGCGGCGGCGTTTCGGACGGCTCCGGCGGCACCTCCGACGGCGCGTCGAACGGCCCGTCCGACGGCGTGTCCGGCGGCGTCCCCGGGGCGGGCGCCGCGGCGGCCGTCGGCGGGGGCGGCGGGCAGGGCGGTACGGGTGGCCCGGCCGGACCCGCGGACCCGGGGGCTCCGGGCGGCCCCGGGGGGGTGGACGACGTCCAGGGCCCGGGCGGCGGGGGCGGGGCGGCGCTGCCGGCCGGCGTGGTCGTCGCGTCCTCGCTGGACGACGTCTCCACCACCACCAGCCGGCTGAGCACGGCGTTCCTGCTGATCGGCGCGGTGGTGGTGGCACTGCTCGGCGTGGCCGGGTGGTTCGCGGTGCGGGCCGGGCTGCGGCCGCTGCGCCGGATCGAGGAGACCGCCGCGGAGATCGCGGCGGGTCGTCCGCTCTCCCACCGGATGCCGGAGGCGTCCCCCCGGACCGAGGTCGGCCGGATGTCCTCGGCGCTCAACGGCATGCTGGCGCAGATCGAGTCCGCGTTCGCCGCCCGCGCGGCCTCCGAGCAGCGGATGCGGCGCTTCGTCGCGGACGCCAGCCACGAGCTGCGCACCCCGCTGGCCGGCATCCGCGGCTTCGCCGAGCTGTACCGGATGGGCGCGCTCGCCGACGAGGCCGACGTACGGCGCACCATGGCCCGGATCGAGAGCGAGGCGGTGCGGCTGGGCGGCCTCGTCGAGGACCTGCTGACACTGGCCCGGATGGACGAGCAGCGCCCGCTCCAGCTGGCGCCGATGGACCTGCGCACGCTGGCCGTCGACGCGCTGCACGACGTCACGGCGCTCGACCCGGCCCGCGAGGTCACCCTGACCGGCCCGGGCGGACCGGGCACCCCGCCGGGCCCGGCCCCGGTCGTCGGCGACGAGGCCCGCCTGCGGCAGGTCGTGGCGAACCTCGTCGGCAACGCGGTGGCCCACACGCCCCCCGGCACCCCGGTCCGCATCGGCGTCGGCACGGCCGACGGCCACGGCGTCCTCGAAGTGGCCGACAGCGGCCCGGGCCTGGCGCCCGAGCAGGCCGCCCGGGTCTTCGAGCGCTTCTACCGCGTGGACGCCTCCCGCTCCCGCGCCACCGGCGGCGGCGCGGGCCTGGGCCTGTCCATCGTCTCGGCCCTGGTCGCGGCCCACCACGGCACCGTCGAACTCGCCACCGCCCCCACCAAGGGCTCCACCTTCCGCATCCGCCTCCCCTCGGCCCCCCACGTCGAGAGCGTGTGACCCCCGAGCCCGGCCGCCCGCCGCGGAGCGTCCGTCAGGCGGCCTGGTCGGGGCGGCCGGTCACCGAATCGGCGGGTGCCCGGCGAGGACGACGGTGTCGTCCCACGCACCGACGGGCTTCAGCCGCGCCACGGGGTCGCCAACGCCGGGGCTGCCGCGGGCAGCTCCGGTGTCAGCCCCGACTGCCGGCTCTCAGATGTGGCCCGATACGAGCGAACGAGGTCGCTACGGCTGCAGAAGTCGCGTTCATGCCACGAACCATGGCGTGATCCCCGGGGCGGACGGCGGCGATCTGCCCTTCGGCCGCTCTCAGTCGCGGTGCGGGAAGACGGCGTGGAGGACGGCGTAGGTCGTGGCGGCAGCGGCGGCTGCCGCCGCGGTCGGGGGATGCGGTGGACGATCGAGGCAGGGGCGTCCGCGCGGGTGGCGCCCGAAGTGGAGGCCGGGGGAGGGCCGCGGCGGGGCCGGGGGGAGGGCCGTGGCGTCGTCGGAGCCGGCGGTCGTCGAGCGGGTCGACGGCGGGCGGACCCGCGACCGGGCCTGGCCGGCGCGGCTGCGGGCCTGGTCGGCCGCCTGGACGGCACGGGTGCGGGTGCGGGTCTCGGCGCCGCGGAGGCGGGCGGCGGTCTCGCGGGCCTTGGCCTTGGCGCGGGCGGGGACGTCGACCTTCGCGGCCAGCTCCTCGACGGTCTGCCCCAGCGCCTCACGGGTCCGTTCGATCTGCCGTTCCAGATCGACGAGCTGCGGATCGGTACGGGTCGTCCGGGTCATCGCTTGGCCCTTTCCTTCAGGACCACCAGGTCGCGGTGGACGTTGTCCATCGTCCCCTCGGGCATCGGCGGTACGGCCTGCTTGACCTTGTGGCGCCCGAGCAGCGCCGCGATGCCGGCGATGATCAGCAGCCCGGCGGCCACCGTGAGCGCGGCCAGCCACAGGGACAGCGGGATCGCCAGGGCGGCGACGGCCGCGGTGACCAGGGCGGCCAGCGCGAAGAACCCCATCAGCCCGGCCGCGCCGAACATCCCGCCGCCGATCCCGGCCCGCTTGCCCTTCTGGGCCAGCTCGGCCTGAGCCAGCTTCATCTCCTGCCTGACCAGGTCGGAGAGCTGTTCGGTGCCCTCCTTGACCAGGGTGCCCACCGAGCGGGACCCGTTCGCGTACGCCACGGCCTTCACCTCCGACACGAGGGGTTGTGACGAGGACCGGGTTGCCCGAAGCGGCGGAAGGAAACGTTCACCCGTGAGCCCCGCCGTGCAGCCCGCCGCCCGGCCGACCGTTCAGCCACCCAGCCCACCCGGCCCCCTCAGCCCGCCGCTCCCCGCCGTCCGCGGCCCGCGACCCTCGCCGCCCCGCCGCCGCACGGCCGCGACCCCGTACGCGGCGGCGTACCCGGCGGTCGCGGTGGCCGTGATGGCGAAGCTCGGCGGCAGCCCGGGGACGGCGTACCCGAGGGCGAGCCCCGTCCACAGCTCGGCCACGCCGAGCGCGCCCGCGAGCGCCAGCGCCCGGTACGGCCGGGCGGTGAGCCGGTGGGCGGCTCCGGCGGGGGCGGCGAGCAGGCCGAGCAGCAGCAGCGAGCCGACCGCCTGCGTGGCCTCGGCCGCGCACAGCCCGACCAGCACCAGGAAGCCGTAGCCGAGCAGCCGCACCGGCACCCCGCGGGCGGCGGCCACCTCGGGGTCGACCGAGGCGAAGAGCAGCGGCCTGGCCAGGACCGCCGTCGCCGCGCACACGCCCGCGCCGACGGCCGCCGCGGTGTACGCCTGCCCCGCCGACAGCCCGAAGACCGAGCCGAAGAGCACGCTGGTGCCGGCGCCGCCGTCGGTACCGGAGCGCCCGGCCGCGTGGCCGGAGGTGTAGAGGGTGAGGAAGAAGACGCCCAGGCCCAACGCCCAGGAGAAGAGGCCGCCGATGGCCACGTCGTCGGCGGTCCGCGCGCCCCGCCCCAGCGCGCCGAGCAGCAGCGCGACGGCCACACACCCCGCGTACAGGCCCATCCGCAGGTCGTAGCCGAGGGCGAGGGCGGCGAGCGCGCCGGTGAACGCGGTGTGGCTGAGCGCGTCGCCGGTGAAGACCTGCGCGCGCAGTACGAGGAAGTACCCGACGAGTCCGGCCGCCGCCGCGATGGCGGTCCCGGCCAGCAGCGCGTACCGCAGGTACGGGTGGGCGAGCGGGCCCGCGGTGAGCGGGTCGAGGGCGAGCCGGTGCAGGGGGTGCCCCGCGGCGGTGGCCAGCAGCACGGCGGGGGAGGGCAGCGGGGGCGTCATGCGGGCACCGCCCCGAACCGGCGGGCCGCCGTCCGCGCGGCGCGGGCGAGGACGTACCCGCCGAAGGAGAACGTCGACACGTAGAAGCCGATCGGACAGGGCGAGTAGTACGCGGCGAGCAGCCCGAGCCAGGTGGCGGCCAGCGCCAGCAGCACCGACAGCAGCAGGCCGCGCGCGGGGCGGGCGGTGAGCTGCTGGGCGGTGGCGGCGGGCATCACCAGCAGGGCGAAGACCAGCAGCGAGCCGGTGATCTGGCCGACCTCGGCGGCGGTGGCGCCGAGCAGCAGCAGGAAGACGGCGCCGAGCGCGCGCACGGGCACGCCGCGGGCTGCTGCCACGTCCGGGTCGGCGGAGGCGAAGAGCAGCGGACGGCCCACCACCGCGAGCACGGCGAGCACCGCGGCGGCCACCGCGGCGAGCACCGCCACCTGGGTCGCCGTGATGCCGAGGAAGCTGCCGAAGAGCAGCGCGTCCACCCCGCCGAGCAGGCCCTTGTACAGCGCGGTGAAGAGGTATCCGCAGGCCAGCAGGAACGCCTGGACGGTGCCGGTGAGCGCGGCCCGGGGCCCGCCGGAACCCCGCCCGGCCGGGGCCGGCAGCACGGCCAGCACGAGGGCGGCGGCGAGGCAGAACCCGAAGTACCCGGCGGTGCTGCCGACGCCGACCAGGGCGGCTCCGGCCGCTCCGGGGAAGCCGACGGCGGAGAGCGTGTGCCCGGCGAACGTCTCCCGCCGCAGCACGGTGAACCATCCGACGCATCCGGCGAGCACGGCGACGACGGCGCCGGCCCGGAAGGCGTTCACCATGAACGGGTACGCCCACATGTCCCGGAAATCGGCAACAAGGTTCCAAGAAAAGACAACTGACGTCATGTCACATCGCCTCGGAGATATGCATGTTGATCAACGCCCTTCCGGTAGGACCTGTTTGACTCGACGGTGGTGAACGGGGCGTCGCGGACGCGGATGTGGTGGATCGGCCTTCTGTGGGGACCTGTTGTCCGGCCTCCCTTCGATCGGCCTGGGAGGCCGGAGGGTTGGCCAACTCGCTGTGACCGACTGGGTGCTTTCGGTTATGTCATGGGGTTCGGGAGGCGTGGTGACCGACGCCGCCGTGGCCCGACGGGCCCGCGCGGTAGGCCTCGTGGCGGTCCGCGTGGTCGGTGGGCGGTTCCTGCTCGCCGACGACGACCAAGCGCCCCGACGCGGTCCGCAGCACCTCGATCGGGGTGCCGTAGAGACGGCTCAACGTCTCGCTGGTGACGACCTCTTCGGGTCGGCCGCCGGCCGCGCCGCCCTCGGCGATGTACACCACCTGGTCGAGGTGGTGCAGGATCGGGTTGACGTCGTGCGCCACCATCACCACGGCCACGCCGTGCTCGTGGCAGACGCGGCTGACGAGGGCGGCCACCGCGTGCTGGTTGGGCAGGTCCAGGCTGTCCAACGGCTCGTCGAGCAGGAGCAGTTCGGGGCGTCGCACCAGCGCCTGGGCGATCAGCAGCCGCTGCTGCTCGCCGCCCGAGCAGGCGCCGATCGGGCGGTGGGCGTACCCGGTGGCGCCGACCGTCTCCACCGCCTCGGCCACCCGCCGCTCGGCCTCGCGGGCCCGCCGGCCGCCCAGCCGCGACGGGAGCGGGGTGCCCCAGCGCGCCCCGTCCAGGCCGAGCCGGACGATGTCGGTGCCGCGAACCCGCAGGCCCGGGTCGAAGCCGCGCCGCTGCGGCAGGTACCCGACCCGGCTCCCGGCACGCCCCGGCCGGTCACCCAACACCCGCACCTCGCTGCCGGGTTCGGGCCGTACTTGGCCGAGCAGCAGCTTGAGCAGGGTGGACTTGCCGACGCCGTTCGGCCCGAGCACCGCGGTGAACTGCCCCGGCAGCACCCGCAGGTCCACCCCGGACCACAGGGTGCACCCGCCCACCCGCACGCCCGCGCCCCGCAGTTCGACGACCGGCTCGCGGCCCTCCGACGCGGCGCCGGGCCGGAGGGGCTCGGGTGCGAGGGGCTCGGGTGCGCGGGGCCGCGGGGCCGTGGGGGCCGGGGAGGCCGCGGGCCGGTTCGCCGCTCACCTGCCGGTCGCCTGGTGGAGCGCCGCCGCGAGGCCCTTCAACTCGGCCGTCTGCCACTGCTGGAAGCTCGCCCCGGCCGGCGCCAGCGTCTCGGTGACGGTGGCCACCGGGATACCGGCCGCCTTCGCCGCCTTGACCTGCTCACGCACGTCGGGTGTGGAGTTCTGGCTGTTGTAGACGTAGACCCTGATCGCGTGGGTGGCGATCTGCCGGTCCACGGTGCTCTTGTCGCGGGCGGTGGGGTCGGTGCCCTCGCTGATCGCGCTGAGGAAGGTGTCCGGGGTGAGCATCCTCAGCCCCAGACCCTGCGCGAGCGGGCTGACGATCGACTCGGACGCACCGATCGGCGTGCCCGCGTACACCGCCTTGATGTGGGCGATCTCCTGGTCGTACGGGCCGAGCGCGGTCGTCTCGAACGCGGTCCTGCGGGCGGCGAAGTACGCGGCGTCGGCCGGGTCGATCGCCGTGTAGTCGGCGGTGATCCGGTCGATCACCTGGTGCACGTCGGCAGGCGAGTACCAGCGGTGCGGGTTGCCGCCGGGCTTGACGCCGACGAGGTCGCCGACCCGCAACTCCCGGCGCCCGTCCGCCGGGGAGGCCGCGAGGAGCTTGTCCGCCCAGGTGTCGTAGCCGATGCCGTTGACGATCGCGTACTGGGCTCCGGCGGCGGTGCGGGCGTCTGCCGCGGTGGGTTCGTAGTCGTGCGGGTCGGTGGCCGGATTGCTGATGACGCTGGTCACCGCGGCGTGGCTGCCGCCGAGTTGGGCGGCGATGCTGCCCCAGAAGTTCTCGGCCGCGAGGACGCGGATGGGGGCCCGGTCGCCGGCCTTCGCCGCGTCGGCGGCGGGCGGGTTGTCCGGGGAGGCTGCGGATGTCGAGCAGGCGGTCGCCGCGGCGCCGGTCAGCAGGAGCAGGACGGCGGCGGCGAGGGGGCGGGCCGGTGAGCGGCGTATCGGGAAGCGCATGCTTGCGACGGTAGATGGAAACGATTGTCAACATCAAGTGATGTCGAGAAGAAACTGGGAATCGTTACCAAGAAGAGGGCGGCCTACCGGTCCGCGTCCACCGACCGTGGGCGTACTCTCTGGTATGTAGGCACTCAAATGGTGCATATGTTGCTACCGGTTCGAGGTGGGCACATGACGCTACGTGACTCCGCATCCGGCCTGGGCGCCGCCTCGGGCGGGGCTGCCGCTTCCGACGCCTCCCCGCCGCCCGAGCCTCCCGCTCCGGTCGACCGGTACGCCTACGTGTCGGAGGAGGCGCACCAGCGGGCCCTCCTGCTCAGCGAGGTGGCGGCCGACGGCGTCGCCGGGTTCGCCCGGGTGCTCCGGCGGGCGGCCTCGGGGGACCCTGTCGCGGCCAGGCTCACCGTGTCGTCCATGCTCAGGGCGGTGCCGCCGCTGACGGCACTCCAGGTGCACGAGTTCCTCTCGCTCGCGCGCGTCCGGGAGTCCGACCTCGCCTCCGAGATCACCCCGGACCAGCGGGTGACGCTCATGGCGCTGATCCAGCGCTCGCCGCACATGTGACCGGCGGCCCGCACGGCGTCCCGCATCCGGCATCCGCACGGCGTCCCGCGTTCCGCATCCGGCATCCGCACGGCGTCCCGCGTCCCGCACGCGTCCCGCCGCGCACGGGGCCGAGGTGAGCTGGGGCGGGGTAGGGCGTGGCGGCTTGATCTGGGCTTGTACCGGCGGGAAAGCGACGGGCGGCGGCACCCCGGAAGCCCCCGGAGTGCCGCCGCCCGACGGGCCTGCGGCCGGTTTACCAGTGGTGGTGCACCTGCGCCCGGACGCGGCGGTCGTAGAGGTCGCCGACGCCGTCGAGCACCTCCTGGTCCAGCGGGGGCAGCGTGGCCGCCGCCGCGTTCGCGCGGGCCTGCTCCACCGAGCGGGCACCCGGGATCACCGAGGTCACGCCGGGCTGCTGGATGATCCAGCGCAGCGCCGTCTGCGCGGGCGTGGCGCCCTGCGGCGCCAGAGCGGCGAACTCGGCCGCCGCCTCCAGGCCGGTCGCGTAGTCCACGCCCGAGAACGTCTCGCCCTGGTCGAACGCCTCACCGTGCCGGTTGTACGTGCGGTGGTCGTTCTCGGCGAAGACGGTGTCGCGGGTGTACTTGCCGCTCAGCAGGCCCGAGGCCAGCGGCACCCGTGCGATGACGCCGACGCCGGCCCGCGCCGCCGCGGGCAGCACCTCCTCCAGGGGCTTCAGCCGGAACGGGTTGAGGATGATCTGCACGCTCGCCAGGTTCGGCCGGGCGATGGCGGCCAGCGCCTCCGCACAGGTCTCCACGCTCACCGCGTAGTTGGCGATCCGCTTCTCGGCGACGAGGGTGTCGAGCGCGTCGTACACCTCGTCGCTGGAGTAGACGGCCGTCGGCGGGCAGTGCAGCTGGACCAGGTCCAGGGTGTCCACGCCGAGGTTGGCGCGCGAACGGTCGTTCCAGGCGCGGAAGTTGTCCAGTACGTAGTTCTCGGGCAACTGGTCGGCGCGGCGGCCCATCTTCGTGGCCACGAACACGTCCGCGTCCGGGCGCGCCTTGAGGTAGCGGCCGATGAGCTGCTCGCTGCGTCCGTCGCCGTAGACGTCGGCGGTGTCGAAGAACGTGACGCCGCTCTCCACCGCGGCGTCGAGGACGGCGGTGGCGTCCTCCTCCCGGACCTCGCCCCAGTCAGCGCCCAGCTGCCAGGTGCCGAGGCCGACGACGGACACCTCGCGGCCGGTCCGGCCCAGTACTCGCTTCTCCATACGGCTCTCCATACCGCCGACCCTACGTTTCCGCTCGCGGCTCCGCGTCCCCGGCCGGGAGCCCGGCGTCCGGCCGGGGTCCGGGTGCGGGAGGCCAAGAGCCGCCGGAACGTTTCCGCGCCGCCGGGACGCGCTCGGTGATCATGGCCTACCGTCGTGCGGGTGACGACCTTCACCGACAGCCATGCCGAGTTCCCGGGCGCCAGCGGCCCGTACGCCACCACCGAGGCCGACCCGCGCGAGGTCGGCCGAGTCCGCACCGAATACGCGCCCGCACACGACGGCGACCCCGATCCCGGCGAGATCGTCTGGACGTGGGTGCCCTACGAGGAGCACGACGGCCGGGGCAAGGACCGCCCGGTCCTGGTCGTGGCCCGCGAGCCGCACGGCACCCTGCTCGCGGTCCAGCTCACCAGCAAGCACCACGACGCCAGCGAGTACCAGGCGATCGGCGCCGGCCCCTGGGACCGCGAGGGCCGCGACTCGTGGATCATCCTCGACCGCGTGATGCGCCTGCACGAGCAGGGCATGCGGCGGGAGGCCTGCGCGCTGGACCGGGGTCGGTTCAACCTCGTCGTCAACCGGCTCAAGGAGCTCTACGGCTGGTCCTGACGGCCACCCGGCCCCCGGGCGGCGGCGCGGCGACCCGCCCGACCCGCCGCCCAGGGGCCGCCTGTTCGGCCCGCTCCACCGCGTCCCGAACACGGTGAGGAGGCCGCCCCCCAGGCACGCCGCCGTCCGCGATGCCCGTTCCTCCCTCGTGCCGAGCCCGCCGCCCGGCTCGCCCGAAGCTGCGGCTTCTCCCGGGGCGAAGGTGGAGCACACGGGTTCCCCTGGTCGGCTTCCGGAGCCGTACTCGGGGAACTAACCTTCCGGGCAAGGGGGTTGTCATGGGGGACGAAGAGATCACCTTTCCGTTCCAGGGGCCGGGGGGCCGGCTGGAGATCGGGGTGAGCCGGTGGAGCACGCCCCACGTCCTGGGGATTCTCTGCGTTGCGAACGTCGTGTGGCTGCTCCCGGACTACGGGTCCGGCTGGAAGACGCGTGCCTTCGTCAGCGCGTTGTTCGGCCTGGCCTGGTTCGTCGCGTACCGGGAGTACCGGCAGGTGCGGGACAAGGGGACGTTGGTGCGGATCGATGCCGCGGGCGTGACCGTCCTCGGCGAACCGACCGTGCCGTGGGCGGACATCTCCCGGGTGCTGCTGACCAGCCGGTCCACCACCGAGGGTGTGGTGTTCATCGCGCGGCCCGGCGTCCGACTGCCCTTCTTCCAGCCGCTGATGTTCCTGCAGCGGCGCGAGGTGGTGGCCAGACGCCGGATCAAGGACTGGGGTACCCCGCTGGTCCTCGTCCCCGCCGGGCTCGACATCCCGGCCCGTCTGATCGTCGACGCCGTGCGGTGTTTCGGCGACGGCGTCCCCGTCGAGAGCGAAGGGCCCCGGACGGCCGGCTGACCGCGCAGGGCCCGGTCGGCACCGGGGGGTGACCCGGTCGGCCATCCGGTGGTGGACTAGCCTCACGACGTCAGGGGGTTGCCATGGGGGACGAGGGGTTCGCCCTCCCGCGACAGCGGCCGCAGGGGCCGCTGGAGATCGGGATGGGCCGGCAGTGGCGCTTCTACCGGGTGGTGGCGATCCCCGGAGCGGTGTCGGCCGTGCGGCTCTTCTTCGGACACGGGGCGGACTGGTGGGCGTCCCTGTTCCTCTGCGTCCTGATCGTCGTGCTGTGGGTCTCCATGCTGCTACGGCAGTGGCGCTGGCGCGCCAAGGGGGCGCTGCTGCGGATCGACGAGCGGGGCCTGACCATCGTCGGCCGCCGGACCGTGCCGTGGGCGGACATCGCCGAGGTACGTCTGACCCGCAAGTCCTCATGGGAGGGCGTGGTCTTCGTCGGGCGGCCGGGCGTCGAACTGCCCTGCTTCCGCATCGTCCTTCTCACCGTCCGGCGTCCTGACCGTGCCGCCCGAAAACTGGCCGGGCAGTGGGGCAGTCCGCTGGTCCTCTTCCCGACGCTGCTGGACGTCCCGGCCCAGGGGATCATCGACGCGGTCCACCGCTACGCCGCCGGCATCCCCATCCACGGCGCCACCCCCTACGCGGCCGCCGCCTGACACCGGCCGCCGCCTGATCCGCCGCTCCGGCGTCACCAGCCCGGCGTCACCACGCGGCGGGAGCCCCGGCCGGGAAGCCGACGCCGTCGGGGCCGGGGCCATGGGAGTTCGGGCCCTGGTAGCTCGCACCGCACATGAACACCAGCATGAGGATGCCCCCGACGAGGGGGACGAAGCTCAGGAGCAGGAACCAGCCCGAGCGGTTGGTGTCGTGCAGCCGCCGTACGTGGACGGCCAGGGTGGGGACGAGGACGGCCAGCCAGTAGAGGGCGAAGAGAGAGGCGGCGACCTCGGAGCCCGACAGCCCCAGGAGCACGAGGAGGACGCCGTAGACGCACACGTTCACCAGGACGTACATCCAGTACTCCTGACGGGTGGCGCGCCCCGAGAAAACGGCGTACTTCCTGAGCGCTTCGATGTACCAACGCACGGCGAGTCCCCCCAAGGACATGTTCGGACGTACCCGTCGTCACAGAAAGAAAGCGGTCAGGCGACAGAGCGTAGGGTTCCGGTTCGCCTTCCGTCAAAGGGAAAGCGGCCTGCCCGCCCGCGCGCCCGGCTCCGGTGGGGGAGCGTGGGCGGGGCCGGGCGGGGCCGGGCGGGGGTGCGGGTGAGTGCGGGTGCCGGGTGGGGAAGGACGGAAGGTACCGTACGCCGATGAGCAACCTCAGGCAGCGGATCGCCACCGAACTCGGCGTCAGTGCAACTGTTGAGCCCAAGGCCGAGATCCGGCGGCGGGTGGACTTCCTCAAGGAGTACCTGCGGTCCACGCCCGCGAAGGGCTTCGTGCTCGGGATCAGCGGCGGCCAGGACAGCACCCTGGCCGGGAGGCTGTGCCAGCTGGCGAGCGAGGAGCTGCGCGCCGAGGGCCACGAGGCCGCCTTCGTCGCGGTTCGGCTGCCCTACGGGGTGCAGGCGGACGAGGCGGACGCGCAGACCGCGCTGGCGTTCATCCGGCCCGACCACTCCGTCACGGTGGACGTCAGGCCGGGAGCGGACGCCGTCGCGGCGCAGGTGGCGCTCGGCCTGGGCGGGCTGCTCGACGGCGCGGCCGGGCTGCGGGACTTCGTGCGCGGAAACGTCAAGGCGCGCGAGCGGATGGTGCTCCAGTACGCGATAGCCGGGCAGCTGGGCATGCTCGTCGTGGGCACCGACCACGCGGCCGAGGCGGTCACCGGCTTCTTCACCAAGTACGGCGACGGCGGCGCGGACGTCACCCCGCTGACCGGTCTCACCAAGCGGCAGGGCGCCCGGCTGCTGGCGGAGCTCGGCGCTCCGGCGAGCGTCTGGGAGAAGGTGCCGACGGCCGACCTTGAGGACGACCGTCCCGCGCTGCCGGACGAGGTGGCCCTCGGCATGACCTACGGCCAGATCGACGACTACCTGGAGGGCGCCGAGGTCGCGCCCGAGGTGGCCGCGAGGCTGGAGTCGGTCTACCTCGCGACCCGGCACAAGCGGGCCGTGCCGGTCACGCCGTTCGACGGCTGGTGGCAGCAGGACTGAGGCGGGGTGCGCTCGTCGTTCACGGAGCGGGTGAGCGGGTGAGCGGGTGAGCGGGTGAGCGGGCGGCGCTGAGGCCGACCGGGCCGAAGGGGCCCGGCCGGCCTCAGCGCACCGCCCGTTCGCCGTTCAGCGCTTGGCGCGGCCGGCCTTCGCCGTGGCTCCGGCCTTGGCGTCGGACGGCTCCTCGGCCTCGGCTTCCTCGGCCTCGTCCCCAGCCTCGGCCTTGTCGTCGGCGTCGGCGTCGGTCTCGGTGTCGGCGTCGGTCTCGGTGTCGGCCTTGTCCTCGGCGGCGGTCTCGGCCTCGGCGTCCTTCGCGTCGGCCGAACCCTCGGCCTCCACCGCGGCGGCGGTCTCCTCGGCCTCCACCGCGTCCTCGGTGGCGGCCTCCGCGGCCGGCTCCTCGTCCTCGAAGTGGGCGTCGAGGAGCGTGTCGAGCCGCGTGGCCCACTCCTTGAGGGTGCCGCGGGAGGGCGCGTCGACCTCGACCTGGTACCAGCGCCGCTCGGTGGTGTAGGCGGTCACCGTGAAGCGCTTGCCGAAGCGGGCCGTGTCGATCTCGACGGCGCCCAGCTCGTCCCAGGTGAAGTCCGCCTCCTCACCGTCGAGCCCGAAGCGGATGCCCTTGCGGTCGGCCGTGACGAAGGCACGCCGGTCGCGCGCCTCGAAGTCCGGCTCGCCGCCGTCCTCCTCGGCGTCCTCGGCCTTCTCCGCGCTCTGGGCGTCCCCTTCGGCGTCCAAGGCCGCCTCGGCAGCCTTGGGAGCCGCCTCCTCGGCCGCCGTGTCGGCTGAAGCGTCGGCCGGCTCCTCGGCGGTCTCCTCGGCGGGTTCGTCGGCGGGCGCGGCCGGCGCTGCCGGGGCGTCCTTCGGGGTGCCGGGCGCGTCCACGGCCGCCGGCTCCGCCTCGGAGCCCGGCTGCGGGCGGTCGGCGGCCGGTGCCGGCGGCGGGGTCAGCCCGGGGACGTACGCCGGATCGACGCCTGCGGCGGGCACGGACGGTGTGATCGAACCTATGCGCTGCTGCTCCACGGCAAGCAGTATGGCCGATGAAGCTGTGCCCGCAGTAAGCGCGCAAGGTAACAACATGGCAGCCCTCGGACTCCCCGCCCGCCCACCGCCGCACTTTTCGGGCGGGCGCGGACAGCGGTCCGCGGAAGTCGCCGTCCCCCACGGCAGAGTGAACGTCCGAACGGGAGTTGACATCTGCCCCGGGAGGGCGCGGGCGGCGCGGAACTCACACGACGCCGGCCGCGCGGGCCGCGGCGAGCCAGGCGGGGAAGCGGGCGGTCAGCGCGTCGTACAGCTCCGCGTCCGGGTGGCGGCGCGGGTCGTCGCCGGCGGCGAAGAAGCCGGCGTTCGGTGTGGTCCGGCCGCTGAGCTCCTCCAGGGAGCTCAGGTACCGCAGCCGCTTCGCGGAGCCGAAGCCGACGAACTGCCAGAAGACGGGGAGGCCGCTGCTGCTCTGGAGCAGCCGCTTGACGGCGCCCCGGTCGGCGGGGACCCCGTCGGTCTGGAAGATGACGAACGCCGGGTCGGTCGCCCCGCACTGCCTGTAGTGGTCCAGCACCGCCCGCATCGCCGGCGCGTAGGAGGTGCCGCCCCAGCTGAGGTGCCGGTGCAGCTGCTGGACGCGTCCGGTGTGGTTGTCGAGCGAGATCTCGGAGAAGAGGTCGACCTTGCCGGAGAAGAAGACGACGGGCACGACACCGTCGTCGTCCAGGTTGGCGGACAGGCCCAGGACCTGGTCGGCGAGGTGCTGCATGGCACCGCTGCCGTAGTGGCCGGACATGCTGCCGGAGTGGTCCATGACCAGGTAGACGGCCGCCCGCTGCCCGGCCAGGCCCTTCTTCTGGAGCGACACCCCCGCCTGCTTGTACAGGCTGACCAGGGCCGGCGCGGCCCGCTGCACCTTCTCCAGGCTGATCGCCGGCGCGCCCGTGCCCGCGCCCGTGCCCGCGCCCCGTCCCGGCCCGGGGCCGCCGCCCGCGCCTACGCCCGTTCCGGTTCCCGCGCCTACGCCCGTTCCCGTGCCCGTTCCCGTCCCGGAGCCGCCGCCCGCGCCAGTACCCGTTCCCGGCGTCTCGACCTGCCCCGCGCCGAGCGCCTGCGCCGCCTGCGCCATCCCGCCCGGGTACCCCTGGTCCTCCGCCCGTACGGTCCAGCCGCCGGTGGCGCCGAGGAGCCGCCGCCAGCCGCCGCCGTGCCGGGTGAGCCGCGCGACCAGTACGGCGCTGCCGGCCGGGTGAGCGGTCGGCGGCTGGTAGGGGAGCGTGCCCCCGGCCGAGGACACGGTGAGCCGCGGCTGCCCGTCGGGGGTGCGCGCCGGGTCGGTGCGGACCAGCACGGCGACGGTCCGCACCTCCGCCGGCACCGCCGCGAAGTCGATCCGGACGGTGCTCCGGCGCACCTCCACCCCGTCCCCGCCGGGCGCGCCGGCGGATACCAGGCCGCTGCCGGGCCGCACCCTCCCGTCGGCGGTGAGCAGCGCCACCGCCACCTCCGCGCCGCCGTCCGCCACCTCGACGCGGGCCTCGGGGCCGTCGAGCCGGGCGCTGCCGCCGGGCGCGAGCCCGCTGCCGGTGCCGCCGCCCGATACGTTGCCGGAGCCGTTCATGGCTGCCTCCCCATCGGGCCGCCGCCCCCTGCGGCCGGCCCGCGTGCCACTGTGGCACCGGCGTGGAGCGTTGAGGTCAGGGTTCCTTCCCGGTTGTGTCACAGGGCCGTCGGGGCCGCCGCGGGGGTGCCCCGGATGTGTGAGGATCACCGCGTGGGCATGGGGTGGGGAACAGCTGGGGCCCGGGCCGTGCGCCGCGCCCTCCCGGTGCTGCTCGCCGCGGCGGTCGCGCTGCCGCTGGCGGGCTGCCGGGGATCGGGCGAGGCGCCGCGGGCACGCACGGCGGCGGGCGGGGCCGTACCGGAGACGACGGCGGCACCGGGGACGTCCGGCACGCCGTCCCCGCCCGCCCCGGCCGGCACACCCACGCCGCCGTCCTTCCTCGTCCACGCCGAGACCCTGCCGCCCTGGGGCCTGTCCGGCGAGCCCGGCGGCAGGCCGGCCACGCCGCGGGCGTCCTCGCCGGCCCCCCGAGGCGGCATCTGCCCCGTCTCCGGGCTGCTGGTCTCCGGGGAGGTGCCGGACGCCGCCATGGGACTGCGGGTGCTGACCGTCAGCCTCACGGACTGCTCCGAAGACGACCGTGTCGTCAGCGGCTACCCGCAGCTGGAGGTGCTGGGCACCGACCACCGCCCGGTGCACGTGGACGTGCACCACGGCATCACCGTCACCGACGCGGTCGACGACCCCGCGCCCACCACCCTGCGGCTGCACCCGGGGGAGCGGGTGGTCGCCGCGCTGGCCTGGCGGAACCTCGTGACGGGCACGGGGGAGGGCACCGACGCGCCGGTCGTCGGCAGCGCGCTGCGGATCACCGTCGACGGGGCCGCGCAGACCGTGCCCGCCACCCTCGACCTGGGCAGCGCCGCCCGCCTCGACGTCACCGCCTGGTACCAGGCCGACTGACCGGCCCTGACCGGCCCTGACCGGCCCTGACCGGCCCTGACCGGCCCTGACCGGCCCTGACCGACCCCGACCGGCCCCACCGACCGACCGGCCCGCCGGACAGCGCGGCGCCCCGCCGCGGGGGGTGCCCCTATGGGTTTAGTCAACCTGCGTGGGACGGCGCCTCAGCTGTCGGTTGCCGGTTCGGCTCCGGTGTGTGCGTAGATCCAGCCGGCCGGGGCATCGGTGGAGCGGACGGCTTCGTAGACATGCCGATTCGGGCCCGCTGGTCCGCCGCTCGCCCGCAAGGGCGAGGGTGGCGTCCCGTCCTGGAGGAGGTGCACGATCTTGGTGCGGCCTTCGAAGGGGCCACCGACGACGGGGATGCCGACGGTGTTGTTGACAGTCTCGCCGGTGAGCCAGCGATTGACGGTCGTCATGTGCTCGGAGTCTTCGGCGGCCATGAACACAGCGGATCACGGGCGATGCTGGGTGGACAAGAGGGCTCAGGTCGTGGCGGCGGACCGGGATTCATAGAAGGTTCCGTCGCGGAGCATGGCGAACAGGACGTCGGCCCGGCGTCGGGCGAGGCAGAGCAGGGCTTGGGTGTGGTGTTTGCCCTGGGCGATCTTCTTGTCGTAGTAGGTCCGGGAGTCCGGGTCGGCGAGGGCGGCGAACGCGGAGAGGAAGAAGGCTCGTTTGAGCTGCTTGTTTCCTCGTCTGGAGGGTTGTTCGCCGCGGATGGAGGAGCCGGAGCTGCGGGTGGCGGGGGCGAGGCCGGCGTAGGCGGCGAGGTGGGCTGCGGAGGGGAATGTGCTGCCGTCGCCGACGTCGATGAGGATGCGGGCTCCGGTCCTGACGCCGATCCCGGGCATGGACGTCAGGACCTGGGAAAGAGGGTGGGCCTCCAGGAGTTCCTGGATCCGGGCGGCGAGGAGTTTGCGTTGGTCGAGGACAGCAGTCAGGGAGCCGGCGAGGCTGGGGACGATCAGTGCGGCAGCGTCGGTGCCGGGGACGATGACGGTCTGCTCGTCCAGTGCCGTGAGGATGTCGTCGACCAGCCGTTCGGCCATGCGCGGAGCTTTCGGGCGTATCAGGGTCACCAGCTGCCGGCGTCCGGCCTTGCGGATCTGGGCCGGAGACCCGAACCGTCCCAGCAAGGTCAGGACGGCCGGGTGCTGGATGCGCGGGCCGAGGACTCGCTCCAGGTGGGGGTGGATCTGGGTGAGCAGGCCGCGGAGCCGGTTGCTGATGCGGGTGGCCTCGCCGGCCAGGTCGTCGTCGAAGCCGACGATCATTTCCAGCTCGGCGATGGTCTCGTCTTCCAGGTCGACCGAGCGCAGCGTGTGCGGCATCACGCGGGCGGCGTCGGCGATGACGAAGGCGTCGCGGGCGTCGGTCTTGGCCTCGCCGGGATACAGGTCGGCGATCCGCCGCATCGTCAGGCCGGGCAGGTAGGCGACCGGGCAGCCCATGTCCCGGGCTACTGCGAGCGGCAGGGCGCCGATGGAGGCGGGCTGGTCGACCACCACCAGCACGGTCCCGTGCTTGGCCTGGAGTTTGCCGAAGACTTCGCGGAGCTTGGGCTCGCTGTTGGGCAGCCGCTTGTCGAACGCCTTCTTCCCGGCCGGGGTGACGGCGGTGGCGTGGTGTTCGCCCTTGCCGACGTCCAGGCCGAGGAAGGCTCCGATGTCGCTGGTGTCGATCACGTGCGTCCTCTGGTTGGTCCCGCCCGGCCGTCCCACGGCACCGATCGCCACATCCACATTACGAAGAGCCTCCCGACCTGCGGACAAGCCGGTGGTCATGCCCCTAATCAGCGGTCTGTCGATGCCTCCGGGACCGGTGACACCACCCCCCAGGCCATGCATTCAACAGGGGGGAGCAGTCATGCCGGTCCCGGAGGCCGGGAGCCCCGTTGCGGGGCCACCAAAAAGGTAATGGGGGTGCGGCGGGGCGCTGAGGGCGAGCCGTGAGCGGCGGGCGCGGCTCGTCACCACACGTGACGGACCGTCATCAACCCGCTCCCGCAGGTCAGTCGACCTCGACCCAGTCCAGGGTGCGGTCCACGGCCTTCTTCCAGCCGGCGTACCCGCTCGTCCGCTGCTCGTCGTTCCACTGGGGATCCCAGCGCTTCGACTCGTGCCAGTGGGCGCGCAGTTCGTCGGTGTCCCGCCAGAAGCCGGTGGCCAGGCCGGCCGCGTAGGCCGCGCCGAGCGCGGTGGTCTCGGCGACGACGGGACGGCTGACGGGGACGCCGAGGATGTCCGCCTGGGTCTGCATGCACAGGTCGTTGGCGGTCACCCCGCCGTCCACCTTGAGCACGTCCAGGTGGACGCCGGAGTCCTGCTCCATCGCCTCGACCACGTCGCGGCTCTGGTAGCACATCGACTCCAGCGTGGCCCGGGCCAGGTGCCCGTCGTTGTGGTAGCGGGCCAGGCCGACGATCGCGCCGCGCGCGTCGGAGCGCCAGTAGGGCGCGAACAGGCCCGAGAAGGCCGGCACGAAGTAGATGCCGTCGCTGCCCTCGACCGTCCTGGCCAACCGCTCGCTCTCGGACGCGTCGGAGATCACGTGCAGCTGGTCGCGCAGCCACTGCACCGCCGAGCCGGTGACCGCGATGGAGCCCTCCAGCGCGTAGACGGCCGGGGCGTCGCCGAACTTGTAGGCGACGGTGGTGATCAGGCCGTGCTCGGAGCGCACCGCCTCGGTGCCGGTGTTCAGCAGCAGGAAGTTGCCCGTGCCGTAGGTGTTCTTGGCCTCGCCCGGCGCGAAGCAGACCTGGCCGACGGTGGCCGCCTGCTGGTCCCCGAGGACGCCGGCGATCGGCACCTCGTGGCTGGTCGGCCGGGAGGTGCGGGTGCCGCCGTACGCGTTCGCGTCCGAGGACGGGTTGATCTTCGGCAGCATGGAGCGGGGGATGCCGAAGATGCCCAGCAGCTCGTCGTCCCAGTCCAGCGTCTCCAGGTCCATCAGCATGGTGCGGCTGGCGTTGGTGACGTCGGTGGCGTGGATGCCGCCCTTCGGGCCGCCGGTGAGGTTCCACAGCACCCACGAGTCGGTGGTGCCGAAGACCGCGTGGCCCTGCTCGGCCGCCTCGCGGACCCCGTCGACGTTCTCCAGGATCCACTTGATCTTGCCGCCGGAGAAGTACGTGGCCGGCGGCAGCCCGGCCCGGCGGCGGATCAGGTCGCCGTGGCCGTCGCGCTCCAGCGCCTTCGCGATGGAGTCGGTGCGGGTGTCCTGCCAGACGATCGCGTTGCCGTACGGGCGCCCGTTGCGCGGGTCCCACACCACTGTGGTCTCGCGCTGGTTGGTGATCCCGATGGCGGCCAGGTCGGCCGCGGAGATGCCGGCGTTGCGCACCGCCGTCTGGATGACGACGTTGGTCCGCTCCCAGATCTCGGTGGGGTCGTGCTCCACCCAGCCCGGTCGCGGCAGGTACTGGGTGTGCTCCAACTGGTGCCGGGCCACCTCGTTGCCGTCGTGGTCGAAGATCATGAAGCGGGTGCTGGTGGTCCCCTGGTCCACTGCTCCGACGAAGTCCGCCATGGATCTGCTGCCTCTCGTGGGTCGAAGAACGCGGTCGGCCGGTCTGTCGCGGCTGCCTCAGTCCTCGTCGGGGATGGGGGCTCGTCCTGCGGGCTGGGCCTCGGCGCTCGGCAGCCAGAAGCCGACGAAGAGCTTGTAGATGACGCCGCCGATGAGGCCGCCGACCAGCGGGCCGACGATCGGCACCCAGAAGTAGAGGTTCCCCCACTGGTCGCGCCAGGCCGTCTTGTAGCCGGTGATGTAACTCGCCAGCCGCGGGCCGAGGTCACGCGCCGGGTTGATCGCGTAGCCCGCGTCCGCGCCGTACGCCATGCCGATGGCGACGACCACCAGGCCGATGATGAACGGGCCCATGTTCGCCCGCGGCGGGTTGTTGAGCACGTCGGTGATGGCCAGGATCAGGATCAGCAGGATCGCGGTGCCGATGACCTGGTCGCGGAAGGCGCCCCACTCGTGCACGCCGGCCGTGAGCGAGCCGTTGCCGGGCAGGGTGGAGAAGACGGTCTGCGTCTTGATGGTGTGTCCGGGATCGGCGTGCGCCAGGATCTCGGTGTAGTTCCACCGCACCAGCAGGGCCGCCACGAAGGCGCCCAGGACCTGTGCGATCCAGTAGGGCACGACCTTCTTCCAGGAGAAGCCCTTGAAGGCCGCCAGCGCCAGGGTGACCGCGGGGTTGAGGTGGGCGCCGCTGAGCCGGGCCGCGAGGTAGACGCCCAGCGTCACGCCCAGCCCCCAGGCCCAGGCGATGCTGTCGTGGCCGCCCAGCCCGCCCTTGGGGTCGGTCAGCGCGCCGCCGGCGGCCACCTGGGCCACCACCGCGATCCCGAAGAGGAGAAGGATCATGGTGCCGGCGAACTCCGCGGACAACTCGCCGAGCAATCCCGTCTCGCGTTGACGTTTCGCCATCGATGCCTGCTTCCCGCCGGCCCGCTGAGGCGGCCGGCTGTGGCTCATCACGCATGTGTGCTCCACTCACGGAAGCACGACAAAAAGGGCGCGGCGCGCACGAGTGGGCCGTCCGGTGGAACTCTCGGAGGTCGACGGCGTGTCATGTGCCCCGGGCATGTATGAGGCTGCTCCCGAGGGCCGCGCGTACGGTCCGGGGGCGCTTCGGGAGCCGGTTCAAGGGGTGGTTCGGGGACAGGTCGGGGCCGGTTTCGGGGCCGGGCCGGGAACCGATGGTGCACCGGTGCCGTGTGCGGAACCGGAATGGTGCACCGGTGCCGTGGTGCCGGGTCCACGCGGTCCGTAGCGTGGTGATCGAGCGGTCATGGGGGGCGAAAACCCGGGGTGGGGCCGCTCGGACGTCCGGGCCGGACGTCCGCGTCACGCGGTCTCGGGGGAGGCCGAGCGGACGTCCGGTCCGGCCTCGGAACGGCCCGGCGCCGGTGGCCCCGCGCGGGGGAAGGGGCCACCGGCGCGGGCTTTCACGGGAGCGGGCTTTCACGGGAGCGGGCTTTCACGGGAGCGGGCTTTCACGGGCACGGGCTTTCACGGGCGCGGGCTCTCCGCCGCTCGGAAGTACGGCCCGCGGCGTCACATGTCCCGGCAGCCTTCGGCTTCGAAGGTCGCCATGGGGACGGTCCTCGGCGTGTCGCTCGCGCTGTCGTACCGGACGTCTCCGGGGGTGAGCCGGTCCCGGCCGGCCGGGGTGAAGGAGACGCTGCCCGCCGACCAGGAGTTGTCCTCGGTCCAGCCGTAGAGGGCGTATCTGGTCCCGGGGGTGAGCCGGCGCGGGGGGACGGTCGCCGGCCAGCCCGGGGAGGGCGAGTCCAGGGGCCAGGTGGCGAGGCCCGCCGAGAGACGGTGGACCGCGGTCCATGAGCCGGCGTCCGTCTGTCCGCGGGCGTCGTCGCTGTCCACGGAGAGCGTGGCGCCGTCGACGTGGTGGCCGCAGACCAGCATGACGCCGAGGAGGTGGCCGTCGGCGGAGACGGAGATCCCGGCGACGGCGTCGATCGGGACCGTGCACCCGGAGAGCGATGCCATGGCCAGACCTGCCGCGACCAGGCCCGCGAACCACCGGAACACCGGCCGTGGAACGGTCACCCGCATGTGTCCCCTGTCCCCGTCCCCGCGACGTCCCTGCCCCGTCCCCGCGACGTCCCCGTCCTCGCGACGTCCACGACGGTAGGGGAGCGGCCGCGCCCTGACGGGCACCGCCGCCGCACCGCCGTCCCTCCGTTGCACGGCCGTTGCGGCCCGGTGATCGCGCCCGGCCCCGGAGCGCGGGGCGCGAAGCCTGCCCGGAAGCGCCCAGGGCCCGCTGTCACCGGACCTCCACATCGGACCTGCCGTGCGAGGGCGGCCCGCACGTACCATCACTGGCGTGTTCCCTTCAGCGGTTCGGTCCCCCACCCGTTCCGCCGGCCCCGCGGTGGTGGCGCCGGCTCCGTGCCGCGGCGTGCCCCGGCTCCGCACCGGCGGCGTGACGCCCCCGCCGGCCGGCCCGCGCGGTACGGACGGGGCGGGCCCGTGCTGACGGTCCGGCAGGTGGCGGACGACCCCGCCTACGCGGCGGTCCTGCTGGTCGACGGCGGGGCCGCCCGCGAGGTCGGGCGGCTGCTGGTGCTGCCGGACGCCGCCCCGCCCCCGGAGCGCGCGGCGGGCGCGCTCGTCGTCGTCGGACCGGGCCGCGACCGCCCCGAACTGCTGCCGCCCGCGCTGGCCGCGGCCGGCGCCGCCGGCCTGGTGCTGGCCGGGGCGGCCCCGCGGCGCCGCTGCCCGCCCGGGTGCGCGGGCCCGCCCGGGAGTACGGCCTGCCGCTGCTGGCCTCGGAGCGCGACCACAGCGAATGGGAGGCGCTCGCCCCGCGCCTGGCCCGGGCCGGGGAGGAGCCGGCCCAGCGCCACCCGGTCCGGCACCAGCCGGTCCAGCGCCACCCCGTCCAGGAGTCGCCGGTCCGGCGTCACCCCGTCCAGGAGCCGCCGGTCCAGCACCAGCCTGTCCAGGAGTCGCCGGTCCAGCACCGCGACGGCCGGCTGGCCGGGCTGCTGGAACGGCTGCCCGCGCCGGGCGGCGACCTCCGCACGGCCGTGGGCCGGCTGACCGCGTTCCTCGCCGACCAGCTCGACGCCGAGGTGGCCGTCGGCACCGGCGAGGGCGTGCTCGCCGCCGCGCCCGCCACCGCCCGCGCCGCGCTCGCCCCCTTCCTGGCTCGGCCTTCCCGGACGTCGGCCGCGTCGGAGGCCGCGCCAACGTCCCCGCCGTCGCCCGCGCCGTGGCCAGCGCCAGAGGGCGCCGCCGGTCCGGGCGGCCCCGTGCGGGGGCCGGACCAGCGCCGCACCCAGGAGGGCCGGTTCGCACGGACCATCCCGCTCACCGGCGACGGCGACGCCGTCCTCGTCGTGGCCACGCAGGCCCCCGCCCCGCCGCCCGACCGGGGGTTCGCCGACTACACCGCGCGGGCCCTCACCCTCACGCTGTCCGGGCTGCGGGAGCAGCGCGCCCGGCGGGTGATGGACGAGACGCTGCGGGAGGTGCGGCTGTCGGCGTTCCAGCTGCTGATGACCGGCAACACCGTCTCCGCCCAGCGGGTGATGGCCGGCCTCGCGCACCGGCTGCTCGACTGCGAGCGGGCCCGGGTGTTCATCCTCGACTGCGCCCGGGCCGGCCGGGACGCCGTGCTGGCCGAGGCCGAACTCGTCCTCGGCGACCGGGCCATGGCGGTGCGCTGCCCCGCCTTCCAGCGCCACGTCATCGTGGTCGCCCCCTGCCACCACGGCACCGACCCGGAGGCGCGTCTGCGCGGACTGCTCGACACCTTCGCCGGACAGCGGGTGCTGCTCGGCGGCAGCCTCGACCACGCGCTGGAGGCCGTCGCCGACGCGTACGGCGAGGCGCTCGACGCGCTGACCCGTTCCCCGCACAGCCCCGACCGGGCGGTGATGGCCGCCCGCGCCACCGGCGTACTCGACGTGCTGCCGCCCGGCCCCGCCCGGAGCTGGGCCGCCACGCTGCTGCGGCCGGTGCTGCTGCTGCCGCGCGGCGGCGGCCCGGCACTGGAGACGGCCGCGGCGGCGCTGGAGTTCGAGGCGGCGGCCGCCGCCAAGGTGACCGGCGTGCACCGCAACACCGTCACCCGCCGCACCCGGCAGGTCTTCGACGCGGTCGGCCTGGACCAGGAGGAGGTGCTGGACCGGGTGGTGCTGTCGCTCGCCGCCCAGCTGCTGGCCCGGCACGGCACCGCGCCCGCCGAGGACGGCGACCCGGGCCTGCACGCTCTGCTGACCGGGTCCGCCGTCCGCTCCTGGGGCGAGCGGACGCTGCGCCCGCTGGCCGCCGACCGGCGGGACCTGCTGCGCACCGTGCGGGCGTGGGTGGGGTGCGGCTGCCGGGTCGGCCCGGCAGCCGAGGAGCTGGGGCTCGCCGCCAAGACCGTCCGCGCCCACATCCGCGCCGCCGAACGGCTGCTCGACCGGGACCTGCTGCCGGGCCTGCCCGAGGACCCGGTGTCGGGCACCGGCTACCGGCTGGCCAGCATCCGCCCGCTGGCCGTCGCGCTGTACGCCGCGGCCGGGCCGGACGGACGCCGCCCACCGCTGCCGCTGCGGCCCGTCCCCCGCCCGGCGCCGGGCCCCGGGGCCGCTGCTGCCGCCGCGCCGGGACCCGGAACCGGAACCGGAGGTTCGCGCATATCCGCTGCCGGACCTTCACCTTCGTAGGGCACACTCTGCTTTCACGGAATCCGTCACAGGGGCGGGGATTCGGACGGAAGGTCACTCATGCTCATCCTCTTCGGTACGCGGAGCTACGTGTACCAGCTGGCGATGCTGACGCTGGTGTGCGGCCGCTGCGGCAACCCGGCCGCCCACGCGCTGCGCAAGCGCGTCACGAAGTTCACGCTGTTCTTCATCCCGCTCTTCCCGATCAGCACCAAGTTCTCCACGCAGTGCACGTTCTGCGGCGCGCAGAGCCAGGTCGAGAAGGCGCAGGCGGAGTCGCTGCTCGCGCAGATCGGAGCGGCGGCGCCGGCCCCGCAGCCGCAGGTCGCGGGCCAGCCCGCCGGGCAGGGCCAGCCTGCCGCGGGGCAGGGCCAGGACGCCAACCCGCAGCAGGGCTGACCGCCCGCGAACCCGGCCCGTCGGACGGTCCGCGGACACCCCCGGGCCCGGTCGCAGTGGCGACCGGGCCCGGGGGTGTCCGCGTTCGGGGGAGGCACCGCGTGAGGGGAGGCGCGGCGGGCGGCAGAGAGCCCCGCACCCCTTTCGGGGCGCGGGGCTCTGTGCCGGGCGGCCGGAGGGCCGCCGTCGCCGGGCGGTGGGGTTACCGCTGGCTGACGCGCGCGCCGGTGCGCGCCGGGTGGGCGTCGATCAGGGACCGGGAGGCGCTCCCGGCGGCCGGGGCCGCGGGGGACGCCGGAGCCGCCGGGACGGCCGTGCGCGCGGTCGTCAGCGGCGAGGCCGCGGACTTCGCGGTGGTGGCGGCGGGGGCGGGGAGGTTCCCGCCGGCCGCCCAGACCGTGGACAGGTACGTGCTGCTGATACCGATCGCGTTCCCGATGTCCGCGCGGTTCTGGACCGAGTACGCGTCGTTGCCGCCGAAGGTCTGCACGTTCTGGACGGAGGCCGACTCCTGGGCGAGGTACGCGGCGGAGTTCGAGGACAGCACGTCGACCGTGGACCACAGGGCCGGACCGTACGTGGCGGTGACCGCGTTGCCGGCGACGGCGTTCTGCCAGGTCCAGGTGTCCTGGACGGTGGCCACGTTGGGCGCCGCCCACCAGAACTTCGCCAGGTTCACGGCGGTGATCTCGTTGGAGCTGCCGCTGACGTCCCAGAAGCTCCACTGCTTGCTCAGCGGGGTGGTCTCCATCGCCGTGAGGGCGTTGGTGCCGACCGTGACGAGGTTCGTCGTGGCCGGGTCGAGGGAGTTGAGGTAGTTCTGCACCGAGCTCTCGATGGTGGTGCCCCGGGTGAGCAGCACCACGCCCAGGCCGCGGTAGCCGAGCGCGCCGGCCGCGGTGGAGGCGGCGATCGGGTCGTGGTAGTCGCTGCCGTCCGCGACGAAGACCCACTTCGGGGCCGCGGTGATCTGCGTGGCCACCCGCGCGGAGACGGCGGCCAGGTCGGTGCCGTCCAGGCGCAGCGCCTTGTAGCCGAGGGCGGTGATCTGGTCGGCGACGCCCGTGCCGAGCAGGTTGGTGCCGCCGACCAGGTAGACGGTGCTGCCCTTGGGCAGGGACCGGGTGAGCTCGGCGCTGACCGAGGCGTCCACCGCGTTGGTGGACGTCATCAGCACCGGGGCCTGCTTCTCGGCCGCCAGCGAGACGGCGGGGGCGGCGTAGGTGGCGTTGTCCTTGTTGACCAGGACGGCGGACCGCGCGGCGATCAGCCCGTCCTGGTGGGCCGCGCCGGCGGTGTCGAAGGTCCAGCGGGAGGCGGCGTCGTCGATGCCGATCGCACCGGTGCCGTAGACCCGGTCCAGGGTGTTGTCGCGTACCGGCTGCCAGGACGGCTTCTCGCCGGTGCTGCTGATGGTGCTGGTCGAGCCGTCCGCGAGGTTCTCGACCCGCACGGTGGTGGCGCCGGTCGCGGTGTCGCGCGAGTCGTAGGCGATCCGGCCGCCGGCCGGGTCCCACGACGGGTGCAGGTGGTCGGCGGCGTCCGAGCTGACCTGCTTGACGCCGCTGCCGTCGGCCTGCGCGGTGAACAGCTGGCTGACGCCGTCCACGGCGCGCGTGAAGACCAGCTGGGTGCCGTCCGCCGAGTACTCCGCGTCGGCGGCGTTGGCGATGAGCTGCGTGACGGTGTCGGCGGTCGGGTCGTACGTCCAGATGGCCGACGTGGCGGCGCCGCAGGGCGCGGTGCGGGTGAAGGCGACCGTGCCGTAGGGGCTCGTCGTCGGCTGCGTGTCGCAGTCGGCCGCCGGCTCCTGGACGGACGTCAGCAGCGGCTGCGGGTCGTACGAGTTGTCGGAGGGCCCGTACAGCAGCTCCGACCCCGTGCTGCTGAGCAGGTAGCTGCCGTCCGACCAGTACACCGCGTCCTGGTAGGTCGAGCCGCGGGTGCTGCCCTGCGGCCAGCCCACGGTGACGGGGGAGGACGCGCCGGTGACCCGAGCTGTCGCCAGCTGGTCGGTGGCCTGTCCTCCGCTCACCACCCGGCTGCCGTCGGGGGCCCAGGCGGTGCTGATCCCGCCGCTGTTCGGGATGCCGGCGACGGTCGTCGCGCCGGACCCGTCCGGCTGGACGGTCTGCACGCCCGAGCCGCTGTTCAGTGCGATCGACCCGGTCGTCGCCGAGATGCTGAGCGCCTGCGCGCCGGGCACGGCGAAGCAGGCGGTTCCCACCGCCATGCAGGCAGCGGTCGTCATCGCCGCGAGGGTGCGGCGAGTTCGAATCCTCAAAGTCCCCCCCAATGGGTGTGTGGTGCCGCTGAGACCAGCTCACCGGCTGGAGGAATCTAGCCCCGTGAAGATCGTCTTAAAGGTTCGTTCACTCAAACATCTGATGAACGATCATCTTCGTTTGGGCGTCGCGTACTTGACGGTTTCGTGATCGGCGGTGGCGGTGGCGGTGATCGTGGCTGTGACGGCGGCGGTGTCGGTGCCGGCGGTGGTCCGGCGGGCGGCTCGTACCGAGAGGTCCTGGACGGAGCGATGAGTTTCCGGGTGCGCCGCGGTCCTGTTCTGTGAGCGGGGCCGGTGCGGCTCCGGAGGCGCGCGGCGGGACGGGTTCGGGAGAGAGGCGGCGGCAGCCATGGCGGACACGGCGGGGAAGGCCCCGGGCGGGGGCGGTCAGGTGGATCTGGGCGGGGCGGCGCGCAGGGTCGCGGAGCTGGCCGCGGGCGTGGGGGAGGGGCGGCTGGCGGACCCGACACCCAGTCCGGGGATGGCGGTGCGCAACCTGCTTGGGCACCTGGTCGGCCTCAGCCAGGGGTTCCAGTACGCGGCCCGCAAGGAGCGGACCGAGCACACGGGACGCAGCCCCGCGGCCACCGTGCCGGACGTGGACGACGACGGCGCCTGGCGGGACGAACTCCCGCTGCTGCTCGACGGGCTGGCGGAGGCCTGGCGGGATCCGGCGGCCTGGGAGGGGATGACGCAGATCGGCGGGGTGGAGCTGCCCGGCGGGCAGGCCGGGCTGGTGGCGCTGAACGAACTGGTCGTCCACGGCTGGGACCTGGCCCGGTCCACCGGCCAGCCCTACGACGCGGAGCCGGCGGAGCTGGACCTCTGCCGGGAGCTGCTGGCGGCCTCGGTGGAGCAGCGGCCGATCCCCGGGCTGTTCGACGTCGCCGTCGAAGTGCCGCCGGACGCGCCGCTGCTGGACCGGGTGATCGGACTCAGCGGCCGCGACCCGTCCTGGCGCCCCTGAGCCGTACCCGAGCGGGGTCCGTCCGCGTCCGGTCCTGGCCGCCCCCGGGGAAGCCGGCACCTGGTCAGGGCCGTCCCGGGAAAGCCCGCGGGCCCCGGGCGCGGAGTGCTCCGCGCCCGGGGCCCGCGGGGTGCGGACGGCTCCCGGTTACCGCTGGGAGGTTGAGAAGGACCGCAGGTAGGACAGGTTCGGCGAGCCGACGCCGGTGGCGACGTCGTAGCCGCGGACCGCGTTGAGCGAGGTGTCCTGGCCGAAGGCCACGAGCTTGGCGTTCAGCACACCGTTGCTGAGGCCGAAGTCCGCCACGCTGCTCAGCGGGGTCTTGCTGACCTGCGCCTGGTGGTCGACGACGTCGGTGAAGACGTTCGAGCGGGCGTAGATCGCCGGGTTGGCGAAGCCGAGCGCGTGGTGCGCCGCCTGGATGGCGTCGGCCTGGACGGCGGCGAACTCCGGGGAGGAGACGCTGGTGCCGCCGTAGCCGCCCTCGCTGTACGCCGCACCGTCGGAGAGGCCCACGGAGACCGAGGTGTAGAGGTCGCCGACCATCGACACGTCAGGGGTGACGCGCTGGGCGGTGCGGCTCTTCGCGCCGGTCATCAGGGTGTGCGAGACCGAGCTGGGCACGACGCCGCGCTGGTAGGACGGCTGCGCGAAGTCCTCGCTGGTGCCGCCGCCACCGCCGAAGTAGAACGGCGCCGGGACGGACGGGGTCCAGCTCTTGCCGTCGGCCGACAGCAGGGACCGCAGGGTGCCCATGTCGGTCTCGAAGCCGTAGGAGCCGCTCTTGTCGGCGATGCCGAGCGCGGTGCCGCCGACCGAGGTCACCCACGGGTCGGAGTCCGGCCAGTTGGCCTGGGCGCGGGAGGTGTTGGCCTGGCAGTTGGCACCGGTGGCGGCCGCCAGCGGGCTGCTGTCACCGCAGTCGCCGGCTGAGAAGCCGACGGTGATGCCCTCGACCGCGGCCTGCTTGAAGACCTGCTCGTACGCGGCGATCTCCGACGCGGTCACGTCGGTGTCGTCGGTGGTGTGCATCACCTCGCCCCACGAGTTGGAGATCACGTCGGCGAGGTGGTGGTCGACGATCGTGCTGATCGCGTCCAGCAGGTCGGTGTCCTCGCAGGAGTTCGCACCCACGTAGACGACGTTGGCGTCAGGGGCGAGCCCGTGCGCCATCTCGACGTCCAGCGCCTCCTCGGGCGCCCAGCCCTCGGGGCCGCCGCACGCGTCCTGGCTGTTCCACTGCGAGGAGTCCACGACCTCCTTGTACTGGCCCGCCTTGAACGCCTTGTCACCGTGGTTGACCGCGTACTGGTTCGCGTCGGCCTGCATGGTGGAGCTGGCGTAGGCGTCCACGATGGCGATGGTGGCGCCCTTGCCGGTCAGCTTGGAGGTGTCGATCCCGTACGCCTTGCGCAGCTGCGAGGGGACGAGCGAGCACTGGTCGTACGACACCGGCTTGTCGGTGTAGCCCTGCGGCGCGCCCGTGGCGGTCTTCTGGCCCCAATAGTCGGAGCAGGTCGCCGTGGTGGACAGGCCGCCGCCGCTCTTGGCGCCGGTCGGGGCCGTCGTGTCGACGCGCTGCGAGTCCGGCTTGACAACGTTATCTCCGGCCGAGGTGAAGCCGACCACGCCGAGGATGTCGGCGGCGATCGAGCCGGGGACGACGACGTCGTGGGCCGGCGCGTGACGCAGCTTGCCGCTCACGGTGTAGTTGTGCACCGAGGTGCCGAACGCCTTGGTGACGGCGGCGTTGGTGCCCTTGACGGTGATGGCGTGCTGCGTGGTCCCCGTGATCGTCAGGCCGGCGTCCCGCAGCCACTTCTGGACCGCGGAGATCTGCGCCTGCGTGGTGCCGTACCGCGCGTCGTACTGGGCGGGGGTCAGGAACGTGCCGTAGTCGGCGCTGCCGGGGTCGGAGACCGAGGTGGCGTAGGCGGTCAGGCCCGCCGCGTCCTGGCCGGCCAGGTAGACCGTGCCGGTCAGCTCGGTGCCCGAGGACAGCGTGCCGGCGTCGGCCGAGGCGGTGGCCCAGGAGGGGTGGCTGCCCGAGATCGTCCTGGCGGACGGGGTGGGCGCCGCCGCCTGGGAGGGGCCGGCGAGGACCAGCGAGCCGGCGAGGGTGGCAAGCGATGCCACCGCGACGGCGCCGGCCCGCACGCGGAGCGTCCGGGGGGTGCGTATGTCGGTGATGACGACTCCAACAAATAGGTGCGAAAGGGAAGTGCTTCGGCCGTGTGCGCGGTGCCCGCGTACACGGCCGATACAGCGTGTAGTGTGCACGCCATTCACCGAGTGTGGGAATAGTGAACAGCCAGGAAAGAGCGGGCTTTTACCGGATCGAAAGAAACCCTCGGCTTTACATGCCCGCAGATGGGGGCGTAAGGGCTGATCTGCCCCTGATTGCCTGCGAGTCCGTGCTGGCGGTGGCTCGCCGGGCGGTGGGCGGTATTCCGCCACCGCGAGAATTGACGGTGGCGGGAGGGGGTTCGGAGGCGGCCCGGCATTCGGTGGCCGGAGCTGAATGCGTTCGCTATCCGCAATTGGGTGAATGGGTCGTGCGGTGGCAATTCGGGGCGGCCGGTGCGGTCGATTTCCAGTAATCGCGGACAACCACCGACAATCATCGACAACGGCCGTAACCGCCGACAACCGATGGCAACCGCCGACAACCGCGTACAAGGTCGGTACCGTCCCGCACCCGCCTCGTGCGAACCTTCCGGCGCGGTGGACCCGTGGGCACCTCCCGGCCCGCGGAACCCGCGCTCACCAGGCGGCCGGGCGGGAACGCGCGCGGGGCCGGCCCCGCGCGTCGAGCGCGCCGGCCGGCCCCGCGGGTGGGGGTGGGACCTCCCCGGGTGCCTGCTCCTCGGGTGGTGTCAGGTGTTGTCCGCGAGGTTGCGGAGGCCGGTGAGCGGCCCGTTGAAGTAGTCCTGGTCACCGGGGAAGGTGCCCGAGTCGTCGTGCTGCCAGAAGGTGTAGTACGGCCAGCCGGCCGGCAGCGTTCCCGGGGTCGAGGCGTACCGCGCGATGAAGAGCGGGTCGTTCGAGGCGAACTGCGAGGTGTTGCCGGTGCAGGTGGTCCACCAGTCGGTGGTGGTGTAGATGGCGGCCCACCGGGCGGTCTTGGCGTGCACCTCGTCGACGAAGGCCGCGATCCAGGAGCGCATCGCGCTCTGGCTCAGCCCGTAGCAGGTGGGGCCGTCGCCGTACTCGATGTCGAGCAGCGGCGGCAGCGTCTTGCCGTCCTTGGACCAGGAGCCGCCGTGCGAGGTGAAGTAGTCCGCCTGGGCCTTGCCGCCGGAGGTGTCCGGGGTGGCGAAGTGGTAGGCGCCGCGGATGAAGCCCGCGTAGTAGGAGTTGGTGTAGTTCGCGTCGAACTGGGGGTCGTGGAAGGAGGTGCCCTCGGTGGCCTTGATGTAGGCGAAGCGGGCGCCCTTGCTGTAGGCGGCCGGCCAGTCCACCGTGCCCTGCCAGTTGCTGACGTCGAATCCCTGAGTCCGCGGCACGGTCGTGGTGGCCGTCGCGGTGTCGGGGGTCGCGGCCCGTCCGGTGGCGCGGCCCTCGTGGGCGGGGACGCTGGAGCCCATCCAGTGCTGGCCCGGGAGTTCGCGGCCCTGCTGCGTGGTGGTGGGCGCTGTGGGCGTGCCCGTGGGGCTCGGCGTGGGACCGGGGGTGGCGGGCGTGGCGGGGCTGGGCGTGGCGGGGCTGGGCGTGGGGTGGAGGGGCTGGGCGTGGCGGTGGCCGTGCCGGTGGGGCTGGGCATGCCGGGCAGGCTGGGCATGTTCGGCATGCTGGGCATGCTGGGCGCGCTGGGCATGCTGGGCATGCGGCCCTCGTGGGCGGGGATGCTGGAGCCCAGCCAGTGCTGGCCGGGCACCCCGCGGCCCTGCTGGGGGGCGGTGGTCGTGCCGGTGGGGCCGGCAGGGCTCGTCATGCCGGTGGAGCTGGTGGTGGTGCGGCCCTCGTGCGCGGGGATGCTGGAGCCCATCCAGTGGTGGGGCTGGGACCGGCGGATCGTCTCGGGGCCGGCCCGGCCCGGGGCGGCGGTGGCGCTGCCGGCCAGCATGGTGGCGCCGGCCAGCAGCGCGGCCAGGGCCGCGACGGTGCCGCCCACCCGCTGGAGCGGGTGGCGCCTGGCTGATCGGAGTCGTGGACCGGGTGCTGCGGGATGCATGGGTGCCCTCCAGGGGACGGGTGCTTCCTCAGGCGTGGCCGTGACTGCCCGGGGTGACGAGGGCGTACGGCCCCACCCCGGCGGAAGAACAGCTGGTAGGCGTTATTGGACCAGAGGGTCCGCGCGCAGCCCGGCGTGGACGCGCACCCCCGCCCGTAATGGGCGTTCGGTTGCGGCGACGGCGACCCCAATGGATTACCCGGTGGGATGTCACGCCACCCGGGCGGCGTAGTCGGCGGTGTTGCGACCCCACCCGTCCACCCGTTCCCTCGTCACGTGCCGCTGCTGCGGCGGCGTACGGGCGGGGGACGGGCGAGGGGGCGGTGAAGGGACAGGGGCCGCGGGTCCTCGGTGACGCGAAGTCAGGCTCCGGGCTGGGCATCCGGGTCGGAAGCCGCAGCGCGCTGCCGGACCGCAGCCGGCCGGCAGCGCGGACGCACCGCCTGTTCGTTCACTGCACGGGCTGGGCCGTGGGCAGGACGGTCGGCTCGCGAAGGGTGGATCAGGCGGCGTCGTCGCAGGCCGTGGCGGCGGACCTGTCCCGCCAGGCCGCGAGGTCGTCCTGGAGGCCGCGGATCTTGACCAGCCGGCGTTCGACCGCGTCCCGGCCCAGGGCGAGGTGCCCGGGGAGCCTGTCCCCGCTGGTGACCTCGTGGATCAGGGCGGCGCCCTTGACCGGGTCGCCGAGCTGGGTGTGGTTGGCGGTGTCGATCCAGTCCAGGGTGGCGCGGGCGGGCGTGCCGGCGTAGGCGGGCAGGCGCTCGGCCGCGGTCGACAGCGAGGTGGTGTCGAGGAAGTCGGTGCGGAAGACGCCGGGCTCCACGACCATGCTCTGGATCCCGAACGGCTCCAGCTCCGCCGCGAGCGCCTCGCTGATGCCGGCCACCGCGAACTTCGAGGCGCTGTACACGCTCACCCCGGGCTCCCCCTCGAAGCCGGAGCGGGAGCCGATGTGCACGAGCTTCCCCGCTCCGGCCGCCCGCATGACAGGCAGGACGGCGCGGGTCATGTTGATCAGCCCGAAGACGTTGAGGTCGAACAGCGAGCGCGCCTCGGCTTCGGTGATCTCCTCCAGCGCACCGAGCAGGCCGCGGCCCGCGTTGTTGACGAGGACGTCGATCCGGCCGAAACGCCCCACGGCCGTCTCGACGGCCGCGGTGATCTCGCCGCTCCGGGTGACGTCGAGGGTGACGCCGAGGACCCGGTCGGAGCGCCGCAGGTCGTCCGGCAGCCGCTCCGGGTTCCGGGCGGCGGCCACGACCGTGTCACCGCCCCGGAGGGCGGCCCGGGCGATCTCCAGACCCAGCCCGCGGGACGCGCCGGTGATGAACCACGTGGACATGAAATGCCTCCATACCGTCTGCATGTCGTTGAGACGTCCAGCGCCGTGACCGGCGAGGTCTGCCCAATGGCGAGGTGTCCTGGCGCGGGCGGACGGCCGCCAGGCGGCCGGAGGCCCTCGCAGTGGGCTGCTCGGGTCTCGGCCGACGCGGCGCGTGCCCGTGCCAGGGCGGCGAGCGGGGCGGACCTTGCCCGGAAGCGCACTGGGTCGTCTGTTCGGAACAGGGCCCCGGCCGCCACTCCCGGCGGCGGGCCCGGCTTCCACTGAACCAGCTCCGAGCAGCCAGAAGAGGCCGCAGAAGGGCCCGCCCGATCGGGGGACGAAGTGGGCCACCCTCGCCGTCGTCGAACCCCCGGCGAGCGCGCGATGCTGGACCGATGGACTGTGAGCGCCCCAGCAGCACGCCGATGGCGGAGTTCCTCCGCTCCGCCCGCGCGCGCCTCACCCCGCGGGAAGCCGGGATCGACGATTACGGCCCGGGGCGGCGCCGGGTGTCGGGCCTGCGCCGGGAGGAACTCGCCCGGCTGGCCGGGGTCAGCGTGGACTACTACACGCGCCTGGAGCAGGGCCGCAGCCGCAGCGCCTCCGCCGAGGTCCTCGACGCGCTCGCCGCCGCGCTGCGCCTGGACGACGCCGAGCGCAGCCACCTGCACACCCTCGCCCGGCCGCGCCCGACCCGGCGCCGCCGGCCCCGCCCGCAGCGCGTCCACCCCGCCACCTGGGACCTGCTGGACACCCTCCAGCAGGCGGGCCGCCCCGGCTTCGTGCTCGGGCGGCGCCTCGACGTGCTGGCCCACAACCAGCTCGCCGGACGGCTGATCACCGACTTCCGCGCGCTCCCCGCCGCCGAGCGGAACCAGGCCCGCTTCGTCTTCCTCGACCCGCACGCGCGCGAGCTGTACCGGGACTGGCCCCGCGTCGCCGCGGACACCGCCGCCATGCTCCGCCTCGACGCGGGCCGCCACCCGGACGACCCGGCGCTGGGCGCCCTGGTCGGTGACCTGTCCATCCGCAGCGCGGAGTTCCGCCGCTTCTGGTCGGACAACAAGGTGCACCGGCGTACGACCGGCACCAAGGACTACCACCACCCGCTCGTCGGCGACCTCACCGTCACCTACCAGGCCCTCACCCCCGGAGACGACCCGGACCAGATCCTCTTCGTCTACGGCGCCGAACCCGGCGGCCCGTCCGAGACCTCGCTGCGCCTGCTGGCCCAGTGGAGCGGCGCGGCGGCCGGTACCGGCGGCGTCACCGAGCCGGCCCCAGGAGGGCTGGGCGGCGCCGGCCGCTGACCCGTCTCGGCGCGGGATCGGGGAGCGTTCCTCGGACCAGGCTCCGGCGGGGTGGGGCGGCGGGCCGGATCCAGCGCTCCGGCCGCTGGATCCTTTCGATCTTCTGCTGGACGGCCCGCCGGGCCGGGCCCGATGCTGGAGGCCGCCGGGAGGCGGCCCGTCGGGCGCGCCTCCGCCGCCACGGGGCACCGCCCCGTCAGGACCACAGGAGAAGAGTGCCGTGCGCTACCGCGAGCTGGGCCGCAGCGGGCTGCGGGTGTCCGAGATCGGCTACGGAGCATGGGGGATCGGCGGTGGGGCGTGGGTCGGCGCGACGGACGACGAGTCGGTGCGGGCCCTGCACCACGCGATCGACTCGGGCGTCAACCTGATCGACACCGCCCGCGGCTACGCCGAGAGCGAGCGGATCGTCGGGCAGGTCGTCCGCGAGCGGGCCGGCGACGAGGTGCTGGTCGCCACGAAGGTCCCGCCGAAGAACGGCCGCTGGCCCGCACCCGAGGGGGTCGGGCCGCAGGACGCGTTCCCCGGCGAGCACATCCGCGAGAGCCTCCGCACCAGCCTGCGGGCCAGCGGGCTGGACCACTTCGACGTGCTCCAGTTCCACGTGTGGAGCGACGAGTGGGTGGGCCGCGGGGACTGGCTGGAGGCCGTCCAGGACCTCAAGGAGCAGGGGCTCGTCCGGCTCTTCGGCGTCTCGATCAACGACCACGAGCCGGACAGCGCGCTGGAGCTGGTGCGCAGCGGCGTCGTGGACACCGTCCAGGTCATCTACAACGTCTTCGACCAGGCCCCGGCCGAGTCGCTGCTGCCGGCCTGCGCGGAGCACGGGGTGGGCGTCATCGTCCGCGTCGCGCTCGACGAGGGCGGCCTGACCGGCGCCGTCCGGGAGGGCGCCACGTTCCCCGAGGGCGACTTCCGCAACCGCTACTTCCGCGGCGACCGGCCCGCCGAGGTGGGGCGCCGGGTGGACGCCATCGCCGCCGACCTGGACATCCCGGTCGACGCCCTGGCCGAGACCGCGCTGCGCTTCGTGCTCAGCGCCCCGTCCGTCTCCACCGTGATCCCGGGCATGCGCTCGGTGCGCAACGTCGACCGCAACACCGCCGTCAGCGACGGCCGCACGCTGGACGCCGACCAGCTCGCGACCCTGGCCAAGCACCGCTGGCAGCGCAACTACTACGCCTGAGCGCTTCCGGGGTGCCGGGCGGACGGGCGGCGCGCGGGGCGGCCTTTGACCTGGGTGGCCGGGTTCGGCCCGGCCGCCGGTCGGCCCCGCGGTCCGAGGCCCCGCGGCCCCGCGGTCCGGTGGCCGTCACCTGATCGCCGGGCACCCGCTGGCGAGTCGAGCCGGATACACAGAGTAACACAAGCGCATACTCTGTGTCACCAACGCGGACGGTATCCGTCCGCCCGCACCGACTCACAGGAGGAACGGCATGCGACGTGTCGCAACCGTGCTGGGCGGCCTGGCGATGGCCGGGTCGCTGGCGCTGAGCCTGTCCGGCTCGGCCTGGGCCGCCCAGGGCACGCTGGTCGTCAACGGCACGACCTACCAGGACCCGAGCGGCTGTTACAACGCGCAGGTATGGCCACTGTCCGTCACCAACAACACCGACCAACTGGTCACCGTCTACGCCGGCCTCAACTGCACCGGAGGGGTGCTGGCCCTGCTGGCCCCGGGGAGTTCCGAGGTCGACGAGTTCGGCGCCAGCGTCTCCGTCAACTGATCGCACCGGCGGGCACCGGTGGTGCCGGGGAGGCCCCGGCGCCACCGAAGCGCCGACGCCCGTCCTGAATCGGACATTCGGCGCATCGGGCGGTGTGTCGGACGGGGCCGCCGCCGCCCGCGCTGCCAGGTTGGCGGCATGGCGGAACCGGTGAAGGTCCCGGCCGCGGCGCCCGTCACGGGGAGCCGCGCGCCGGGCGGCAGGGACGGGGCGGCGGCGCGGCCGCGGTCCGGGCGGCGCGGCGCGGTCCGCGACCGGGCCTGGCCGGGGGCGGTCGCGACGGCGTACGGCCTCGCCCAGCTGGCCCTGGTGGTGCCCGGTACCGGCCTCGGCTGGGACGAGACGGTGTACACCAGCCAGGTCAGCGGCTCGGTGCCGGCCGCGGTCTTCAGCGCCCCCCGGGCCCGGGGCATCAGCCTGCTCGCCGCGCCCGTCGCCTCCTGGAGCGACTCGACGCCGCTGCTGCGGGTGTGGATGGCGGTGCTCTCCTCACTCGGCCTGTACCTGGCGCTGCGCGCCTGGCGCACCCTGCTGCCCGCGCCGGTGCTCGCCCTCGCCGGCGCCCTCTTCGCCACCTTGTGGATCTCGCTCTTCTACGGCCCCCAGGTGATGCCCAACCTGTACAGCGCCTACGGGGCGATGGCCGCCGTCGGCTGCTTCCTGCGGGCGGCCCGCGACCCCGCCGACCGGTGGGCACCCGTGGGCCTGTGCGTGGGCGTCGCCGTCACCGGGCTGATGCGGCCGCCGGACGCGGCCTGGCTGCTGGCCCCGCTCGCGGTCGCCGCGCTGCTGACGCCCGGCGCGCGCCGGCCGGCGGTGTGGGCGGCGCTGGCCGGGGGTGCGGTGCTGGGCTGCGGCGAGTGGGTCGTCGAGGCGTACACCGCCTACGGCGGCCTGCCCGAGCGACTGCGCCGGGCCAGTGCCGTCCAAGGCGGCACCGGGCTGAACCTCGCGGTCGACGACCAGGTCAGGGCGCTGGACGGGCGGGCGCTGTGCCGGCCGTGCACCGTGCCGTGGCGGCACCCGGTCACCGCCGTGTGGTTCTTCGCGCTGCCCGTGGCCACCGCCGCCGGCGTGGCCGCGGGGGTCCGCGCCGGGCGGCGGGCCGCGGTGTGGCTGCCGACCGCGGTCGCCGCGTCCATGGCCGTGCCGTACCTCTTCCTGCTCGGCTACGCGGCGCCGCGCTTCCTGCTGCCCACGTACCTGCTGCTGGCCGTCCCCGTCGCCTGCTGCGGACACCCGCTGCTGGCCCGCGCCCGGCGACCGGCCGCCGACCGCCGGCGGCGGATCGTGAACGCGCTGCCCGCCGCCCTGGCGGTGGTCGCGCTGTGCGCCCACCTCGCGGTGCAGGGCGCGGTCGCCCGCGGTGCCGTGGACGGCAACCGTGCCATGCGCCGCGCCTACGACACCGTGGCGGCCCGGCTGCACGCCGCCGGGGTACGCCCGCCGTGCGTGCTCAGCGGTGACCACGCCGTGCCCATGGCCTACTACGCCCGCTGCGCCTCCCGGCAGATCGGCGGCCCCGACGCCGCCACCACCCCGGCCGGGCTGCGGGCCGACGCCCGGACCCGGCCGGTGGCGCTGCTGGTCCGCTACGGCCGGGTCCCCGCCTACGCCGCCGGCTGGCGCCGCCTCACCCTTCCCGACCTGCCGGCCCTGCACGGCTACTCCGCCTACCTGGCACCCGGCCCGGCCGGCGCCGCGGGCAACGGTCCGGACGACGGCCCGGCCGGCGCCGCGCCGTAGGAGTCGGCATCCTTCGGCGTGGCACCGTCCGGATACGGCGGCCCGGGCTGGGCCGAGGTGCTGGAATGGGCGGCATGGCAGCTGAACCCGAACCCGTGCGGCCGGGCGGCCCGGCCGCCGAGGGCGCGTTCCCGTCGGGACCGGGGCCGGGTCCCGCACGAGGGCCCGAGGTCCCGGCCCCGGGCGGGACGCCGGAGGGCGTCGAGCTGATCGTCGTCGGGGGCGGGCCGGCCGGGTGCGCCGCCGCGCTCATGGCGGCGAGCGTCGGGCTGCGCTCGGTGGTGGTCGAGGAGGCCGGCCGGCTGTGCGGCAAGCTGCGCGGGATACCGGCCGTGGACAACGTGGCGGGCGGCCACCGCGGCGGCCCGGAGCTGGCCGACGCCATCGCCGCCGACCTGGCCCGGACCCCGCTGTGCCGGGTCGAGCTGGGTGTCCGGGCGGTCCGGGTGCGCGCCCACGGCGACCGCGCCTCCGTCACCCTGGACGACGGGCGCCGGCTGCACGCCCCCTACGCGGTGGTGGCCACCGGCACCGGGCCGCTCGGCCCGCGGGTGGCGGGCTGGCTCACCGTACGGCCGGGTGCGCGGACGGCCGGGTTGTGGGGCGCCGAACCGCCGCCGCGGGCCCGGACCCTGCTGGTGCTGGGCGCCGACCGCCCGCTCGGCACCTTCCTGCGCGCCCACCCCGGCCTGGACGCGCGGGTCCTGGTGGCCCACCCGCCGGAGGACGACTACAAGGCCGACGAGGTGCGGGACGACCCGCGCGTGGAGCTGCTGCCGGTGGCCGGGCTCACCCTGCTGCCGCCCGGCTCCGGGCCCGTGGCGCGGTGGACGGCCCGGGACGGGCGGAGCGGCGCCAGCGAGGCCGACGCGGTCCTGCTCAACCTCGGCAGCGCGCCCGCCCCGCCACCCGGGGACCTGGTCCGCGACAGTGCCGGGTACTGCCCGCCCCGTTCCCAGCCGCCGCGCCTGTTCACCGCTGGGGACCTGCGGTCGGCCCGCTTCCAGCGGATCATGGCCGCGACCGGCTCGGGCGGCGAGGCCGCGCTGCGGGCGTACTACGAGCTGAGCGGCGTGCCGACCGGGTGACGCCGGCCGCGCGGGACCGGATGCCCGGAAGGGGTCACCCCAGCGGGGCCCACCGGCTGCTCCTGGGCACGGCCTCGGACGTGCTCCGGGGCTGGGGGCGCGGCGCGTACGTCGCCTTCCGGCGGAGCGCCGCCGCGGTGCGCCGTATCCACGGGAGCTGGTCGTAGAGGGCGTCGCCGGGGCAGTCTGTCTGGTAGGCGTCGCGGTGGCCGGAGATGGCGTGCAGCTCGGCGGCGGTGCCCTTGGCGAAGCGGCTGCGGCTGTCGGTGGAGACCAGCCGCACCTCGCCGTTCGGGTCGACGCCGGGGGCGAGCTTCCAGGCGGCTATGGCCGCGATGGACTCCAGCATGGGCCGGGGGACCTTCTGGCCGGGCCCGAAGTTGCCCAGGGCCGCTATGCCGACGCTCTCCACGTTGAAGCCCTCGGTGTGCGCGCCGCGCACCGCCGCGTCGACGCCGCCGGCCCGGCCCTCGTAGATGGTGCCGCAGCGGTCGACGACGAAGTTGTAGCCGAGGTCGTCCCAGCCGAGGGCGACGTGGCTCTCCTCGATGCCGCGCAGCATCGCCGGGACGTCCCGGCGGCAGTCGTAGTCGTTCGGGTTGTCCGTGTGGTGGATGAAGACCGCTTTGACCTCGGTGTCGTAGAGCGGCGGCCCGGACACCGCGCGGGGTTCGGCGTGCCACGCCGTCCGGCTGACGACGGCCGGGCGGAGCTGCGCCACGTGGAGGAACGGGCGGACCCGCGGCGGTACCTGCGCGTGGTGCTGCGGCGTGGAGCAGGAGGCCAGGAACACCAGTGACAGTACGGCCGCGACCTGGGTGGATCGGGGAAGCGGCCGCATGCCCTCAGGGTGCGGCGGGTCGTCGCGGTGGGACATTCGGCCCAGCCGTTCGGGTGAATTCCGGAGCGGTGCCGTGTGCGGGGCCGGGTACCACGGGAAAGGCCGGGACCCACGGAAACGGCCTTCCCGCCTGGCCCGGCGGGTGCGGGGCCGTCGCCACGGCCACCGCCGGGTCAGGGCGCGGGCAGAACGCGCCCTGACCCGCCGGACCGGGCGGGGCGGCCGTTCAGGGGTCGCCCCAGTGCTCGTCTCGGCGGTCGCCTCAGTGGTCGCCGCGCCCCAGCGGGTCCAGCTGCTCCGGGGTCGCGTCGTCGAACGCGGTGGACCGGCTGAGTTCGGCCCACCGCTCGTCCTCGGCGAGCAGTTCCCGCCCGGCGGCGGTGGCGTAGGCGTAGGCGTCGGGGCCCACGAGCAGCCGCAGCGGCGGCTCCTCCATGGCCGCCACGTCCAGCACCAGCCGGGCCACCTTCGCCGGGTCGCTGGCGGAGGTGGCCGCGCCGGAGTCGTGCATCGCGGCCATCCGGCCGACGGTCGCCTCGTACTCCGGCCGGATGTCGGCGATCCGCATCGAGGAGCCGGCCCAGTCCGTGGCCATGCCGCCCGGCTCCAGCACGGTGACCTTGACGCCCAGCGGCCCGACCTCCCGCGCCAGCACCGAGGAGAAGCCGCCGACGGCCCACTTGGCCGACTGGTAGGCGGACAGCCCCGGCGTGGCCAGCCGGCCGCCGACCGAGGAGACCTGCACGATGTGACCGGAACCCTGCTCGCGCAGCACCGGCAGCGCGGCCTGGGTGAGCCGCACCACGCCGAGGAGGTTGGTGTCGATCTGGGCGCGGAAGTCGTCGAAGTCGACGTCCTCCACGGGGGCCACATTGGCGTACCCGGCGTTGTTGACCAGCACGTCGAGGCGGCCGAAGCGGTCCACGGCGGTGCGGACGGCGGCCCGGACCTGGACCTGGTCGGTCACGTCGAGCGGGACGACGGCGACCTGGTCGCCGTACTCGGCCACCACCTCGTCCAGCGCCTTGGGGGACCGCACACCCGCCACCACCTGGTGCCCGGCACGCGCGGCGGCGCGGACGATCTCGCGGCCCAGGCCCCGGGAGGCGCCGCTGACGAGGAAGACGGAAGGCATGGGAGGCTCCGTTCGGCGAGGTTGCTGACTAACCGGTTGATTAGCAACGCCCCCATAGGACCTCCTCCGCGAGCCTTTGTCAACTATCCGGTTAGTAGATAAGCTGGTCGGTATGAGCCCTGCCTCCGCCACCTCCCCCACCGGCCGCGACGCCGAAGCCACCCGCCGCAGGCTGCTGGCCGCCGCGACGGAGGAGTTCGCCGCGTACGGCATCGCGGGGGCGCGGGTGGACCGCATCGCGACGGCGGCGCGGAGCAACAAGGCGCAGATCTACCACTACTTCGGCAGCAAGGACGGGCTGTTCGACGCCGTCTTCGACGCCATGTGCCGGGAGACCCTGGACGCCGTGCCGATCGACCCCGACGACCTGCCCGAGTACGCCGGCCGCCTCCACGACTCCTACCGCGCCCGGCCCTGGGTGCAGCGGCTGGCCACCTGGTACCGGCTGGAGCGGGCCGGCTCAGGCGAGCAGCTGGCGGTGGTGCGGGACAGCTACGCGGCCAAGATCGAGGCGGTCGCCGCCGCCCAGCGCGCCGGCCGGCTCACCGACCGCTTCGAGGCGGCGGAGCTGCTCGGCCTGGTCCTGCACCTGTCCGGCTTCTGGAGCACCCAGACCCCCGAGCTGGACGCCCGCCTCGACACCGTCAACGACGCGCACCGCCGCCTGCTGGTGGTGGACGCGGTGGCCGCGCTCATCGCCTGAGCCTCGGCCCCGCCGGCCCCCACCGGACCGCCGGCCCCCACGGGACCGCCGGCCCCACGGGACCGCCGGCCCCACGGGACCGCCGGCCCCCACGGGACCGCCGGCCCCGTCCGCGTACCCGGAGCCGGCCCCGCCGCGTCCCGGCCGGGTCCCCGGTCCACGGGCCTACGCTGGCCGGGAGGACCGGGCCGCGGGTGGACGGGTGCCGGGCGGAACCGCCGCCGGGCGGCGCGCGGTCGGACGGCGGCTCCGGGAGGCACCGTGGCAGCGGACAAGGCAGCCGGGACAGCCAGGACGGACGGGACGGGCGGGACGGTCGCCGGGCGCGGGGCCGGGCGCGGGGCCGGCGGACGACCGGGGGCGGGAGCTGGCCGCCGAGCTGGCGCGGGCTGGGGTGGCCGAGGTGGACACCTCGGTGCGGCGCCGGGCCGAGTACTCCTCGGACGCCTCCAACTACCGCGTGGTCCCCGCCGCCGTGGTCTTCCCGCGCGACGCCGCCGAGGCCGAGGCGGTGCTCGACGTGTGCCGCCGCACCGGGGTGCCGCTGACCCCGCGCGGCGCCGGCACGTCGATCGCCGGGAACGCCGTGGGCGCGGGCGTCGTCATGGACTTCTCCCGGCACATGGGCCGGGTGCTCGCCGTCGACCCCGAGGCGCGCACCGCCGTGGCGGAGCCGGGCGCGGTGCTGGACGCGGTGAGCGCCGCGGCGGCCCCGTACGGCCTGCGGTTCGGCCCGGACCCGTCCACGCACGCCCGGGCCACCGTCGGCGGAGCCCTGGGCAACAACGCCTGCGGCGCGCGGGCACTGGCGTACGGGCGGGCCGCCGACAACGTGGTGGAGCTGGACGTGCTGGCCGGCACCGGCAGCCGGCTGACGGCGGCCCGCGGCGCCCTCGACGGCCCGGGCGGTCCGGGTGGCACGGACGGTCCCCTCGGCGCCCTGGCCGGCCTCGTCCGCGACCGACTCGCCCTCGTCCGGACCGAGTTCGGCCGCTTCCCGCGCCAGGTGTCGGGCTACTCGCTGGAGCACCTGCTGCCGGAGAACGGCGCCGACCCGGCGCGCTTCCTGGTCGGCACCGAGGGCACCCTCGCGGTGCTGCTGCGCGCCACCGTGCGGCTGGTGGCGCCGCCCGCGCACACCGCGCTCGCCGTGCTCGGCTACCCCGACATGGCCGCGGCCGCCGACGACACGCCCGCCCTGCTGCCGCACCACCCCGTCGCCCTGGAGGGCATGGACGCCCGTCTGGTGGAGGTGGTGCGGACCCGGCGCGGCCCGGCCGCCGTGCCCGACGTGCTGCCGCGCGGCGGCGGCTGGCTCTTCGCCGAGACCGGCGGCACCACCCCGGCCGAGGCCGCCGACGCGGCCCGGCGGCTCGCCGCCGCCGCGGACTGCGTGGACAGCGCGGTGGTGACCGGCCCCGCGGCCACCGCCCTGTGGCGCATCCGGGAGTCCGGCGCGGGCCTGGGCGGCCGCACCCCGGCCGGGGAGCCGGCCTGGCCCGGCTGGGAGGACTCCGCGGTGCCGCCCGAACGCCTCGGCGGCTACCTGCGCGAACTCTCCGCCCTGATGCGGCAGCACGGCCTCGACGGCCTGATGTACGGGCACTTCGGCGACGGCTGCCTGCACTGCCGCATCGACTTCCCGCTCGCCGAACGGCCGCGCGTGCTGAGGGAGTTCCTGCTGGACGCGGCGGCGCTGGCCCGGCGGCACGGCGGCTCGCTGTCGGGTGAGCACGGCGACGGGCGGGCCCGCTCCGAGCTGCTGCCGTCGATGTACTCCCCGGAGGCGCTGGCCGCGATGGCCGCCGTCAAGCACGCCTTCGACCCCGGCGACCTGCTCAACCCCGGGGTGGTGGTGCGGCCCCGGCCGCTCGACGCCGACCTGCGGCTGCCCGCCGCCGGCCGCGTGCCCGGCCGTACCACCCTCGCGCCCGGCCGTACCACCCTTGCGCCCGGCCGTACCACCCTTGCCTACCCGCACGACCGGGGCGATTTCGCCGCCGCTGTGCACCGCTGCGTCGGCGTCGGCGCCTGCCGTGCCGACACCACCGGCGCGGGCGGTGTGATGTGCCCCTCCTACCTCGCCACCCGGGACGAGAAGGACTCCACCCGGGGCCGGGCCCGGGTGCTCCAGGAGCTCGTCAACGGCACGCTGGTGAAGCCCGACTGGCGGGCGCCGGAGGTCGCCGAGTCGCTCGACCTGTGCCTGTCGTGCAAGGGCTGCGCGAGCGACTGCCCGGCCGGGGTGGACATGGCGACGTACAAGGCGGAGGCGCTGTACCAGCGCTACCGGGGGCGGCCGCGCCCCGTCGCGCACTACGCGCTGGGCCGACTGCCGCGCTGGCTGCGGCTGGTGGCGCCGCTCTCCCGTCCGGCCGGGGTGCTGCTGGGCGTGCCGGGGGTGGCCGCGCTGGTCCGCCGGGCCGCCGGGGTCGACCCGCGCCGGCCGCTGCCGCGCCCGGCCCGCACCCCGTTCCGGCGCTGGTGGGCGGCGCGCCACCGCGCGGGCGCGGGGACGCCGGTGCTGCTGTGGGCGGACACCTTCACCGACTACCTGGCACCCGGCCCCGGCCACGCAGCCGTCCGCGTCCTGGAGGCCGCCGGATACCAGGTGCACCTCACGCCCCGGCCGGTGTGCTGCGGGCTGACCTGGCTCACCACCGGCCAACTGGACGGAGCGCGAAGCCAGTTGCGGCGCACGCTCGACGCACTGGAGGAGGCGCTGGCGGCGGGCTGGCCGATCGTCGGCCTGGAGCCCTCGTGCACGGCGGTGCTGCGGTCCGACGCCGCCGCCCTGCTGCCCGGCGACCCGCGGGTCGCCCGCGCGGCGGCGGCCACCCGCACCCTCGCCGAGCTGCTGACGGCCACCCCGGGGTGGACCCCGCCGGACCTGCGCGGGGTCCACGCGGTGGCCCAGCCGCACTGCCACCAGCACGCGGTGCTGGGCTGGGAGGCCGACGCCGAACTGCTGCGCCGGGCCGGGGCGGAGGTGGTGGCGGTGGGCGGCTGCTGCGGGCTGGCTGGCGACTTCGGCATGGCCAAGGGCCACTACGAGGTGTCGGCGGCGGTGGCCGAGACGGCCCTGCTGCCCGCCGTCCGGGCCGCCGGGCCGGACGCGGTCCTGCTGGCCGACGGCTTCTCCTGCCGTACCCAACTCGACCACCTGGCCGGACGGAAGGCCCTCCACCTCGCGGAACTCCTCGCCTCCCGGCTGCCGTAGCGGTGCCTGGGGCCCGGCACCGGGCGCGGCCGGGCCGCAGCGGAGGCCGGAGGGTGGTCAGCCGACGGCCGGAGAGCGGTCAGCGGACGTCCGGGAGGGTGAACTCCCAGCCCTGGGAGCGCAGTCGGGGGATCAGCTGTTCGACGGCGTCGACGGTCTGGCTGCGGTCGCCGCCCGCGTCGTGCAGCAGCACCACCGCGCCGGGGTCGACGCCGTCCTCCAGCCGGCGCAGCAGTTCGTCGGCGCCCGGCGGCACCCAGTCCTCCACCGACAGCCGCCAGCCCAGCGGGACCATGCCCAGCTCGCGGGCGACCCCCGGGGTGCGGCCCCAGTTGCCGTAGGGGGCGCGGAAGTAGGGCACGGGCGTGCCGGGGACGGCGGCGGAGATCGCGGAGGAGGTCGCCACGAGGTCGGCGCGGACCCGGTCCGCCGACCAGCCGGACATGTCGTCGTGGTGCATGCCGTGGTTGCCCAGGACGTGGCCGTCGGCGACGATCCGCCGCACCACGTCCGGGTGCCGCAGGACGTGCGCCCCCCACAGGCAGAAGACCGCCGTGACCTCGTGGGCGCGCAGCACCGACAGCAGCCGCGGGGTGTGGACCGGATGGGGACCGTCGTCGAAGGTCAGGGCCACGGACAGCCCCGGCGCGGTGGTGGAGTCGACGACGGCGGGCACCTGGTCCGGTAGCCCGTGCGCGCTTGCGGTGGTCACGGCGGTCTCCTGCGTTCTGGGGGTGGTGCGGGTCAGTGGGCCTGGCAGGTGACGGCCAGGCCGGCGGGGGGCTGGCCGGCGCCGCTGACGGTGTAGCCGAAGGCGGTGCCGGCCCCGGCGGCCACGGTGCCGTTGTAGCTCGCGTTGGTCACGGTGACCTGGCTTCCGGAGGTGGTCTGGGTGCCGTTCCACAGGCTGGTGATCGTCTGGCCCGAGGGTTGCGTCCACGAGACCGTCCACCCGGACAACGCCGACGTCCCGGTGTCCGTCACCGTCACCTGTGCCTGGTATCCACCGGTCCACGCGCTCACCGTCTGGTACACCGCCGAACACCCGGCGCTCGGCGGAGTCGTGCCACCGGTCGTACCTGAGGACGACCCGGCCGTCGTTCCCGACGAGGTTCCGGCGGTCGTTCCGGCGGTCGTGCCGGCGGAGGTTCCGGCCGTCGTGCCGGAGGAGGTTCCGGCCGTCGTGCCCGCCGTCGTTCCGGCCGTCGTGCCGCCGGTCGTCGTACCGCCGCTGCCGTCGAGGCCGAAGAACGCGATGGCCGCTGCCGCCATGCCGCTGGTCGGCAGGGTGTGCCCGGCGCCCTGGACGCTGACGCCCTCGACCGGGGCCTGGGTGCCGGCGGAGCCGTAGCGGGTGCGGGTCCAGGTGGACTGCGGGTGGTCGGTGAGGACCGGGGTCTGGCTCACCCCGAGCACGTTGGTCCACTGCTTGATCTCCTCACCGAAGTTCGGGTAGGAGAGCGTGGTGTCCGCGGTGCCGTGCCACAGCTGCATGCGCGGCCGGGCGCCGGTGTAGCCCGGGTCGCCGGAGCGGGCCAGATCGCCCCACTCCTGCGCGGTCTTGATCGACTGCCCGCTGGAGCAGGTGCTGTTCCAGGAGGAGCCGTCGGTGGTGGCGAAGCAGCCGAAGGGCACGCCCATGAAGGCGGCGCCCGCCTTGAAGACGTCCGGGTAGTCGCCGGCCAGCACGTTGGTCATCATCGCGCCGGAGGAGGCGCCGGTGACGTACACCCGGTCGGCGTCGCCGCCGTAGTGCTGCTCGGTGTAGGTGACCATCGACATGATGCCGACCGGGTCGCTGCCGCCGCCGCGGGTGAGGGCCTGCGGTGAGGAGACGTCGAAGCAGCTGCCGCTGCGGGTCGCCGACGGGTAGACCACGATGAACCCGTACCGGTCGGCGAGCGAGGCGAACTCGGTGCCGGAGTAGAAGCCGGGGCCGGAGCCGGTGCACTGGTGGACGGCGACGAGGACCGCCGGGTGCGCGGGCGCGCTGTTCGGGACGTACACGTACATGCGCAGGCCGCTCGGGTTGGCGCCGAAGCCGGTGACCTCGGTCAGTGAGGCGGCGTGCGCGGTCGTGGGCGAGGTGGCGGTCAGCAGGAACGCGGCCAGCAGCGGCGCGATTCCCGTCAGCAGGACGGCCAGCAGCCGTCCTGCTGGGCTCTTCCCGTTCTTCCGGAGCATGGGTGTCCTTCCGGTCCGCACCTCGTGCCGGGACCCCCGTCGTCCCGGCGCGCGGGCGGTTCTGGGTGGGGGGAACGGCCCGGAGGCCGTCGAAAGGTTTCGACACCTTCTCGAATGTTTCGGGAACGATAAGCCCGGTGGCGGAGCGCGTCAAGGTTCCTGACGGCCTCGCGTGACCCGCCGGGCGGGGCGGTGGCCGGGGGCTGCGGGAAGAGTTCGGGAAGGTCGCCCGGAAGACCGCCGGAGCCGGGTGCGGAAAGGGCTGCTCGCGAGGGTGGCGGGCGGCGGCGGGGCGGCCGGCGGGCTCGCGCACCCGGCGGCGGACGCGCGCCGGACGGCTGCGCGGGTCGCGAATTTTCGCCGCGCTTTCGTTAAGTTCCGGCGCCGGTAGGGAACGTGGTATCAGCAGTCAGCGGCCCGACCGTGAACCCGCGCTGGGGAAAAGGGCGTTCGGCCGACTGCTCCCGGGTGCGCCTCGGGCCGCGGCGCTGCGGCCAGGGGCGCACCCGGGATGCTTCAGCGGGAGCCGGTCAGGAGAGCGGTGGCCGCGCGGGCGGTGGGCCAGGAGTCGCCGTAGGTGAAGACCGCGCGGCGGGCCGCCGGGATGTCGTCCGGGCCGCTGGGCCAGCCGAGGCACAGCACGACGGCGTCCGGGTGCAGGGCCAGTTGGCGGTCCAGCTCGGCCGCCTCCAGCGGGTCGGTCCGGGGGGTGCCGGTGACCAGCACGTCCACCGGGAGGTCGTCACCCGGGCGGGGTCCGGCGGCCGGGGGAGCGGTGGCGGCCGCGAGGTCGGCGGCGTCGGCGCGGCCCTCGGAGCCGGTGGTGGGTGCGAACACCGCGTCCACCACCGTGCCCGGCAGTGCCTCGGCCAGCGCCCGCAGGGTCAGCCCGGACAGCCGCCCGGAGGCGATGTTCCGGCGCCGCCGCACGTCCACGACACGGACCTCGCCGCGCAGCGTCCCCGCGACCTCGCCGCGCACCCGCAGTGCCTGCCGGGCGGCGGCGTACTCCGCCCAGTCGGGCTCGCGCCGCTGGGCGCACCACGTGGTCAGCCGGCGCACCCGCGCCGCCGCCTCCGCCAGCCGCCGCCGCGGCAGCCGGCCGTCGGCGACGGCCGCCACGACCTCGTCGGCCGTGGTCCGGAAGATCTCCTCGTCCGTGCCCGTGGCGCCCGCGCCCGGCCCCGGGTTGCCCAGGCACACCAGGTCGACGCCGGCGGCCAGGGCCGCGACCGTGCCGCCGGCCAGGCCGAGCGTCTCGGTGACCGCCCGCATGTCCATGGCGTCGGAGACGATGACGCCGTCGAAGCCCAGGTCCTCGCGGAGCAGCCCCAGCACGGCCGGGCTCACCGTCGCCATCCGGTCGTCCAGCGCCGGGAAGACGATGTGCGAGGTCATCACCGCGTGCACGCCCGCGGCCACGGCGGCGGCGAACGGCGGCAGGTCCCGGGCCCGCAGGGTCGGCAGGTCCACGGTGACGACCGGCAGGCCGACGTGCGAGTCCACCGAGGTGTCGCCGTGCCCGGGGAAGTGCTTGGCGCAGGCCGCCACGCCCTCGTCCTGGAACGCCCTGACGAACTCCACCGAGTGCGTCGCGACCACGTCCGGGTCCGAGCCGAAGGAGCGCACCCCGATGACCGGGTTGGCCGGGTTGGAGTTGACGTCCAGCACCGGGGCCAGCGCCATGTCGACGCCCGCGGCCCGTACGTCGCGGGCGATGTTGCGGGCCACCGCCCGGGTCAGCTCGGGGTCGCCGGCGCTGCCGAGCACCGCCGCGCCGACGTGCGGGGAGCCCGCGCGCACGTGCAGGCGGGAGACGGCGCCGCCCTCCTCGTCCATCGCGATCAGCACCTCGCCGGCCGCGTGGACGGCCTCCGACAGCCGCGCGGTCTGCTCCGCGGATTCGAGGTTGTGCCCGAAGTAGCAGACGCTGCCGAGGCCCCCGGCCAGCGCGTCGAGCAGCCATCGCGGCGGCTCCGTGCCGTCGAACCCCGGCATGAGTACGGCGTACGCCAGCCGGCGCAGCTCCCGCGCCTCCTCGTCCATGCTCTCGACACCCTCCGGGTCCACCGGGGCCTCCGGGTCCACCGGGTTCATCAGGCCCTCCGCCTCGACCGCCACGTCCCGCGTCCTTTGCTGTCTGCCGCTGTCTTCGTTGTTCGCTGTTCGCGTTCGCTGTCCGCGTGCTGTCCGCCGACCGCCGGCCGGACGGTACCGCGCCGTCCGACCGGGACGCCGCAGCCGCGGTCCTGACGGGTACTCCGCCGATCCGGCGCCGGACCGGGGCACGGCCCCGCGGCGGTGCCCCTGCCGGGGACCCGCCGCGGGGCCGTGGCGCCTGTGCCGCTACTTCACCGCGCCCGCCACCAGGCCGACGGTGAGCTTGCGCTGGGCCAGTACGAAGACCACCACGACCGGCAGCGTGACCAGGGTGGACGCCGCCATCAGGCCGCCCCAGTCGTTGGTGTTCTGGCCGAGGAACTCCGCCAGGCCGACGCCCACCGTCATCTGGCTCTGGTCGGAGAGGAAGGTCAGCGCGAAGGTGAACTCCTCCCACGCCAGCACGAAGGCGAACGCGGCGGTGGCCACCAGCCCGGGCACCACCAGCGGAAGCAGCACCGAGCGGAACATCCGGAACCACGAGCAGCCGTCCAGGTACGCGGCCTCCTCCAGCTCCACCGGCACGGCGGCCACGAACCCGCGCAGGTTCCAGATCGCGAACGGCAGCGAGAACGCGGTGTAGACGATCGCCAGCCCCAGCAGCGAGTTGAGCATCCGCATGTCCTTCATCTGCAGGAACAGCGGGATGACCAGCGCCTCGGCCGGCAGCATCTGCACGACCAGGATCAGCACCAGCACCGTGGTGCGCAGCCGGAACCGGAACCGGGCCATGGCCACCGCGCCCAGCAGCGCCAGCAGGCAGGTGGCGACGACCACGATCACCGTGACGATCGCGGAGTTGAGCATGTAGTGGCCGAAGCCGCCGGAGGCACCCGGCTTCAGCGCCTTCGTGAAGTGGCTGAACGTGAAGTGCGTCGGGAACAGGCTGTCGGTGCCCGAGGCGGCCCGGCCGTTGAAGGCCGTGGACAGCATGAACCACACCGGGAACAGCGTGAAGAGCAGGACGGCGGCCGCACCGGTGTACTTGCCGACGACACCGGCGGTCGAGGAGCGTCGTGCGCTCATCCGATCTCCTCCTCTCGGAACAGCACCCGCAGGTAGACCGCGGTGATGGCCAGCAGCAGCAGCGTCAGCAGCACGGCGATGGCCGCGCCGAGCCCGTACTGGTTCTGGTTGATGGCCTTCATGTACGACCACACGCCCAGGTTGAGCACGTCCGGGTTGGTGCCGGAGCCGCCGGGCATCAGGTAGATCTGCGTGAAGACCTTGAAGTCCCAGATCGTGGAGAGGACCGTCACCACGGCGAAGACCGGGCGCAGCACCGGCACGGTGATCTGCCAGAACCGCTGCCAGGCGGTGGTGCCGTCCAGCCGGGCCGCCTCGTACAGCTCCTGCGGGACCGTGGTCATGCCCGCGAAGAGGGTGACGGCCACGAACGGGTAGCTGTGGTGGATCACGTTCAGCTCGGCGATGGCGTAGAACGACAGCCGGTTCGTGAACCAGTTGTAGCCGTCCGGGCCGAGCAGCCCGGCGCCCTGGAGGGCGTGCCGCACCACCCCGGAGTCCGGGTCGAAGATCCACATCCACACGTAGGTGCCGGTGACGGCGGGCAGCGCCCACGCCACCAGCGCGGCGCCGATGACCGCGGCCCGCATCCGCCGGCCGAGGTGCTGGAGCAGCAGCGCCACCAGGGTGCCGACGCCGACCGTGCCGGCCACCGCGACCACGGCGAACAGCACCGTGTTGGGCAGCACCGTCTTCCACAGGTAGTCGCCGGAGACGGCCTCGCGGTAGTTGTCCAGGCCGACGAAGCGCGGGTGGCCGGAGATGATCTCCTTGAGCCCGTACTCCTGGAAGGACAGGTAGACCACGCGGATGATCGGGTAGAGCAGCAGCGCGGCGATCACCGCCAGCGGCGCGGCCAGCAGCAGCCAGGGCCGCAGCCGCACGAGCAGCGAGGGGCCGCGCCGGGCCGGGCGGCGCGCCTCACCCGCGGCTGCGGGGAGAGGGCGCGTGCCGGCCGCGGAGACGTCCTCCACGTCAGTTCTCCTGGAGCGTCTTGGTGATGGCGTTGGACGCGGTCGTGGTGGCCTTGTCCACGGAGGTGCCCGTCAGGATGGACTGGAGCATCTGGGTGATCGTCTGGTCGCCCTCGACGCTGCCCCATCCGGACGCGCTCGGCACGTTCTTGCCGCCCTTCAGCATGGCCTGGGCGAACGGCGCGACCAGCGGGTCGGAGCTGTCGGCGTAGGACTGCAGGGCGGTGGTGGTGCTCGGGAAGTACCCGGCCTCGTCGGCCCACTTCTTGCTCAGGTCGCCGGTGGTCATCATCTTGATGAACCTGAAGGCGAGGTCGGGGTTCTTGCTGGTCTTGAGGACCGCGAGGTTGGAGCCGCCGAGGAAGGCCGGGGCGACGCCGCCGTCCTTGCCGGGGATCGGGAAGGCACCGATCTCGTTCTTCAGCGAGGGGTTCTGGGCGATCGCGGTCTTCGGGGTCCAGTTGCCCTGGATCACCATCGCGGCCTTGCCCTTGGCGAAGGAGTCGAGCAGGTCGGTCTCCTTCCACGTGGACGCGCCGACGCTGGAGGAGCCGTCCTTGAGCGCGAGGCTGGTGTAGAAGCTCAGCCCCTCGCGGGCCTGCGCCGAGTCCAGGGAGCCGGTCCACTTGCCGTTCGCCTGGGTGGCGAAGTCGCCGCCCGCGCCCCAGACGAAGGGGGCGGAGCCGTAGGCGCTCTCGCCGGCGATCGGCATCGCCATCATGCCGGGCTTCTTGGCCTTGAGCGTCTTGACGGTCTGCTCCAGCTCGGCCCAGTTCGTCGGCACCTTCAGGCCGAGCTGCTGGAAGACGTCCTTGCGGTAGACGATCGCCCGCACACCGGCGTACCAGCCGACGCCGTACTGCTTGCCGTCGTAGGTCGCGGAGTCCTTCAGCGCCGGGATCAGGTCCTTGCCCATGCCGGACGAGCTGATCTCGGAGGTGAGGTCGTCCAGGCCGCCGGCCGCGGCGAACTCCGGCGTCCAGGTGGTGCCGATCTCGGAGACGTCCGGCCCGTCACCGGAGGCGAAGGCGCGCACCAGCTTGTCGTGCGCGTCGGCCCACTGGACCTCCTGCACCTTCAGGGTGGCGCCGGTCTGGGCCTTGAACTCCTTCTCGGCGGCGGCGTAGAAGGCCGACGCGTCGGGGTTGGTGCCCTTCATGACCCACCAGGTCAGCGACTTGCCGCCGGCGGAGGAGGACGACGAGGAGGACGAGCCGTCGTTCCCGCACGCGGCGACGAGCAGGAAGAGGGACGCGGTGAGTCCGGCGACACCGGCTCTGCGCAGAGGTCTCATCGGGCTGTTGTCTCCTTCGGTGCGGCGCCGGTGGCGCACTGTGCGGTGGTGCCGGGGAGGCTTCGACGATCCGGAGGGTGGTCGGCGGCGGGTGCCGCCGACCCCCGCGACGCGCACCGCGACTCCGCAGTCGTGTGAACACCTGCTGAACGGCCGCTAACGGACCGCCCGTGAGCTGCGGCGATGCGCCAAGTATGGGGACGCCGTTCAGCGCAGTCAATAACTGCCAGGCTTCGTCTTTCTGATGTTGTTTTTTAACATCGACCGACGGATACGCTGTGCCGACGCCACCAGGAGGAAGCCATGACCAAGCGGGCAAGGCCAGGTGCGGCGGGGGCGGGCGGCCCCGGATCCGAACCGCTCACCGGCGACGTGCTGGTGCGCATCCGCGGTCTCGTCCCGTCACTCCAGCCCGCCGAACAGCGGGTCGCCGCAGTCGCGCTGAGCGATCCGGCGGCGGCCGCGCGGCTGTCCAGTACGGCGCTGGCCGAGCAGGCGCGGACCTCGGTGACCACGGTGATGCGCTTCTGCCGTGCGGTCGGCCTCGCCAACTACCCCCAACTACGGCTGGCGTTGGCCGGAGCGGCGGCCCGCGAGGACGCGCACAGCGCGGAACGGCTGCGCGCCAGCGGGGACATCAGCGAGCAGGACACCCTCGCGCAGATCGTCGACAAGATCATCTACAACGAGGCGCGGGCGCTGGAGGAGACCGGCGCCGCGCTCGACCTGGACATCCTGGAACTGGCCGTACGGGCGATAGCGAACGCCCGCCGGATCGATGTCTTCGGCGTCGGTGCCAGCGGGTTCGTCGGGCAGGACCTCCACCAGAAGCTGCACCGCATCGGCCTGATGGCCTTCATCTGGACCGACGCGCATGCCGCGTTGACCGCGGCGGCGCTACTCGGCAAGGGCGACGTGGCCGTCGCCATCTCGCACTCCGGCGCCACCGTGGACACGGTGGACCCGCTCCAGGCCGCGGCCGAGCGGGGCGCCACCACCATCGCCATCACCAACTTCGCGGGGTCCCTGCTCACCCGCTACGCCGACCTGGTGCTCACCACCGCGGTCCGCGAGATGCCGCTGCGGTCCGGCTCCACCGCCAGCCGGATCGCCCAACTGGCCGTCATAGACTGCCTGTTCGTCGGCGTCGCGCAGCGGTCCTACGACCGGGCGAGCGAGGCGCTGGCGCGGACCTTCGGCGTGGTGCACCAGCGCCGGCCGCACTCCCCGAGCCGGCGGACGGCGGCGAACGAGGCGAACGAGCAGCAGTAGGCGGGCGGGCCGGGCGCACGCTCTCGCGCGGGGTGCGCGAGCGGGCGCCCGGCCGCCGGGTCGGCCGGGTCGGCCGGTGCCGCGGGTACGGCCGGTGTCGCCGGTGCCGCGGGGGCTGCGGGTTCTCCCCCCGGTCAGTGCGCGGCGGGCGGCAGGACCGCCATCCGCCGCACCGGGCCGGCGGGCTCGGGCAGCCGCAGCGGACCGGAGCCGGGGCTGATCCGGCCCAGCACCCGCGGCACCGCCGACCCGGTGGCGCCCGGTACCACGCCCGGCAGCTGATGCCAGGTCAGGAAGCCCAGCAGGGCCATGAGGTACGCCTCCTTGTCGCCCGCCGGCAGCCCGTGGTCGTCGCTGGTGGTGACGGTGACCGGGTGCAGCCTTGCGCGCAGCGCGGCCAGCAGCGCCGGGTTGCGCACCCCGCCGCCGGAGGCCACCACCTCGGAGAGCCCGAACGGGAGCAGCGCGTCGGCCACGGTGACGGCGGTCAGCTCGGTCAGGGTGGCCATCAGGTCCGCGTCGGCCACCGGCGGCAGCCCGGCCGCGCGGGCCTGCGCGTAGTCGGTGGTGAACAGCTCCCGCCCGGTCGACTTCGGTGGCGCGAGCCGGTAGTAGGGCTCGGCCAGCAGCCGCTCCAGCAGGTCGGTCCTGACCGTGCCGGCCAGGGCCATCCGGCCGTCCACGTCGCTGCCGAGCCGGCCGCCGGTGATCCGTCGGGCCGCCGCGTCCAGCAGGCAGTTGGCGGGGCCGGTGTCGAACGCGGCCACCGGCTCGCCAGGGGCGCCCACCACGGTCGCGTTGGCGATGCCGCCCAGGTTGAGCGCGGCCCGCCGGGTGGCCCCGGTGCCCGGCGTCGGCCCCTGCGCCGCACCCGGACCCGGCGTCGGCGTCGGCGGTTCGGCGGCGAGCCACAGCGCGTCCAGGGTGCTGGCCAGCGGGGCGCCCTGGCCGCCGGCGGCGATGTCCCGGGCCCGCACGTCGGAGACGACGGGCAGGCCGGTGGCCTCGGCGATCCACGCGGGCTGCCCCAGTTGGAGGGTGGCGCGGGCCCGGCCGTCCTCCACCCAGTGGAAGACGGTCTGCCCGTGCGAGGCCACCAGGTCGGCGCGGCCCCCGGCGAACCGTGCCACGGCCTCCGCGGCGGCCCGTGCCGAGGCCTGCCCGACCAGCGTGTCCACCGCGCACACCTCGGCGAGGTCCACCCGGGCCGGGGGCAGCAGCCCCAGCAGCCGCTCCCGGGTCTCCGGCGGCCACGGGTACTCGGCGGCGCCCAGCGGACGCAGCGTCAGCAGCCCGTCGGCGAGCTCGAACTCCGCCACCGCGACGTCCAGCCCGTCCATCGACGTGCCCGACATCATCCCCACCACGATCACGCGCCCCACCTGCTCTTTCCATTCGGCTCCGCCCCTGTGCGGGCCGCCCGCACACCCTACGGACCCGCCGCCCGCGTCGCCGCGCCGCGTTCCCGCGAGCCGCCCGCCGCCGGGTTCCGTGGGACGGCGGCGGTCGGCGGCGGTCGGTGGCGGGACGGCGGTGGAACGGCGGTGGAACGGCGGTGGAACGGCCGGTTCCGGCATCGTTTCCCGGAGGGGGCGGCGGGACCGCCGGCTCATCCGAGCCGGTCGAAGAGGCCTTCGAGGTCGAGCTCGCCCTCGCGGGTCTGGACTCCGGCGGCGACCGCCCGGCGTATCCGGTCGACGACGGACTGCGGCGCCGGGTAGACCTTCACGTGCGCCTGGGCCTCCTCCAGCAGGTTCGGCACCGCCCCGCCGGCCTCGGCGGAGTCGACGGCCTGCACGGCCGCCTCGACGACGCCGGACGGGATGGCGGCGATCCGGTGCGCCAGCCGGTCCACGAAACCGTCCAGCTCCTCCGGGGCGACGGCCCGGTTGATCCAGCCGTACCGCTCGGCCAGCCCGGTGTCGTACAGGTCGGCGCCGAGGATCACCTCAAGGGCCCGGGCCCGGCCGACAAGGCGCGTGAGGTACTGGGTGCCGCCGCCGCCGGGGAAGATGCCCATGCGCGTCTCGGCCTGGGCGAACCAGGTCTCACCGCGGGCGGCGAACCGCATGTCGGCGGCCATGGCGAACTCGGCGCCGCCGGCCCGCAGGCGCCCGCGCAGCTTGGCGATGGTGACCTGGGGCAGCGTCCGGAACCGCTCGTGCAGCTGCTGGAGCGGGTTGAGGTTCGGATCCCCCTCGTCGTCGGCCAGCGCCATCAGGTCGGCGGGGTCGAACATCCAGTTGATGTCCGCGTGGGCCAGGAAGAACTCCGGGTCCGCCGACTCCACGACGATCACCCGCAGGCTCTCGTCGTCCCTGGCCTCCCGGGCCACCCGGATCAGGTCGGCGGCCAGAGCCCTGTCGAGGGTGTTGAGCGGCGGGTTGTCCAGCGTGACGGTGGCGACGGCGCCGTCGCGGGTGACGCGCAGGGCGGTGTAGCCGGTTTCGGAGAGAGGCATGGTGTTCCCTTGGTCGGTGGCCGAGCGGCGCGGGTCCCGCGCTCCTCCTTGACCGTACGAAGGGCACGCCGGTCGGTTCGATGCCTGAAACGCCGACTTCTTTGTCCGTCTGCGTCATGGCTCCGGTCAACCCGTGCGCGGCGGCTTGTAGTGTTCCCGGTATGGACCTGTTGGACGACGCGCTCGCGCTCGCGGGCGTACGCGGAACCGCGGCGCTCCGGATCGAGGCCGGCCGGGGCTGGGGGATCACCTGGGCGCGGAACGCCGACGCGGTGCTCTACGCCGTCGCCGCCGGGAACGCCTGGGTGACCGCCGAGGGCGCCGACGGCGAACCCCTGTCGGTCGACCTGGGCCCCGGGGACGTGGTCCTGCTGCCCACCGGCGTCGCGCACAGCATCGCCGACGACGCGCACCGTACGCCGCGGCCCTGCGACACCGCGGCCACCGACGACCTGCGACGCGTGGGCGAGCCGCTACGGCTGGGGGCCGGCGAGTCCCGGACCCGGCTCCTCGGCGCGTCCTACCGGCACGACCGCGTCGTCTCCCTGCACGTGCTCAACCTGCTGCCGCCGGTCGTCCACATCCGGGCCAACCGGGCGGACGGCGCGCTCGACGACACGGTGCGCATGATCACCCGGGAGACCGCGTCCCCCCGGCCGGGTACCCAGGTGGTCCTCGACCGGCTGGTCGACATCGTCCTCGTCCAGGTCCTGCGCGGCTGGCTGGACTCCAACCCCGGTCTCAGCCGCGGGTCCTGGATCGGCGCGCTCGCCGATCCGCTGGTCAGCGACGCGATGGTCCGGATGCACGAGCGGCCCGCCCGCCCCTGGACCACCGAACGGCTCGCGCAGGAGCTGGCGGTGTCCCGCTCCACCCTGACCCGGCGCTTCCAGGACGCCACCGGACAGAACCCGGCGGAGTACCTCACCCGGTGGCGGATGGACCTCGCCGCCCGGCAGCTCCGCGACACCGACACCGGCATCGACACGGTCGCCCGGTCCGTCGGGTACACGTCCGTGCACGCCTTCAACCGGGCCTTCCACCGCACCAGGGGCCTGCCCCCGGCGCGCTTCCGCACCACCTCCCGCGAGACGCCCGTCGCCGCGGCTACCTGACCGGCGAGGGCCGCGGGCGCGGGCGCGGGCCGTACGGCGCGGGCCGGGGCCCGCGGCCAGGGGCTCAGCCCGGTGACCGCGGGCCCTGCGGCCGCCGCGCCCTACGCCGCCGGCCTGCGCCGCCGCGCGGGGCGGGCCCGGCCCGCGTCCGCCGGCGCGGCGGCGGGGCGGCCGGAGCCGCCGCCGCGGCGCCCGCCGCCGGAGCCGCCGCCGGACCGGCGGGAGCCCGCGGGCCGGGCCGCGCCCGTACCCGTACCCGTGGCCGCCCGGCCCGCGGGCGCGGGCGCGGGGGTGACGACGATGGGCACCCCGGAGGGCTCCCGCGCGCCGGTGAGGCGGGCCAGCTCCGGGTCGTCCGGGGCGGCGAGGCGGGCCGTTTTCGCGGTGACCCCGGCCTTGGCCAGCATCTTGGTCACGTCGCTGTTCTGCTCGGGCAGCACCAGCGTCACCACGGTGCCCGAGGCGCCGGCGCGGGCGGTGCGGCCGCCGCGGTGCAGGTAGTCCTTGTGGTCGGCGGGCGGGTCGACGTTGACCACCAGGTCCAGGTCGTCCACGTGGATGCCGCGCGCGGCGACGTCGGTGGCCACGAGGGTGGTCACCTCGCCGCTCTTGAACTGCGCCAGCACCCGGGTGCGCTGCGCCTGCGACTTCCCGCCGTGCAGGGCGGCCGCCCGGACGCCCTGCGCGAGCAGGGTCTTGACCATCCGGTCGACGGCGCGCTTGCTGGCGATGAAGAGCAGCACCCGGCCCTCGCGGGCGGCGATCCGCACGGTGACGGCGCGCTTGTCGTCGGTGCTCACCCGCAGCACGTGGTGGTCCATCCTGACCACCGCGCCCGCCGGCGGGTCCACCGAGTGGCGGACCGGGTCGGTGAGGAAGCGGCGGGCCAGCGGGCCGGCCGCGTCGTCCAGCGTGGCGGAGAAGAGCAGCCGCTGCCCGTCCGGGTCGGTCTGCTCCAGGAGCCTGGTCACCTGCGGCAGGAAGCCGAGGTCCGCCATCCGGTCCGCCTCGTCGAGCACGGTGGTGCGGACCTGGTCCAGCCGGCAGTCGCCGCGCCCGATCAGGTCGATCAGCCGGCCCGGGGTGGCGATGAGCACCTCGGCGCCGTTCCGCAGCGCCGTCGCCTGGCGGCCGATGGACATCCCGCCGACGACCGTGGTCATCCGCAGCCGCAGCGCCTTGGCGTAGGGGGTCAGGGAGTCCTCGACCTGCTGGGCCAGCTCGCGGGTGGGCACCAGGACGAGTCCCAGCGGCCGGCGCGCCTCGGCCCGGCCGCCCGCGGTGCGGGCCAGCAGCGCCAGGCCGAAGGCCAGGGTCTTGCCCGAGCCGGTGCGGCCGCGGCCGAGGACGTCCCGGCCGGCCAGCGAGCCCGGGAGGGTCGCGGCCTGGATCGGGAACGGCCTGGTCACGCCCTGCCGGGCGAGTTCGGCGAGCAGCGGCTCCGGCAGGCCCAGCCCGTCGAAGGAGCTGGGCAGCGGCGGCTGTTCGGCTCCAGCCGGCTCGATCGGCTCGGTCGGCTCCGGGACGGAGACGGCGCTGGTGGCGGGGGCGGCGGAGCGGGGGGCGCGGCGCGGTGCGGGCGCCGAGGAGCGGCGGGCGGGCGCCGAGGCGGCGCGCCGGGGCCGGTTCTGCCGCGCCTCGCGGGGGCGGTCGGACGTCAAGGGGGCCTCCTGGCCGTGGCGCGTACCGAAGGAGGTCCGTGCCCGGAGGGGGCGACGCGGAGACCAGCAGGACGAGCCGGTGGGGATCATGGGCGCCGCGCGGGTCAGAGCCCGTGGGCGTGGTCGTGGGGGCCGTGCGGGCGGCCACGACAAAGGCCGGGCCCCGTGTGTGAACATACGGGAGCCCGGCCGTGGCGCCGTGCCCGGGTCACGGGCGGCGCCGGCAAAGCCGTGCGGCCCCGGACGCGCGGAGCGTCCAGGGCCGAGGGTGCGGCCGGCTCGGAGGCCGGCCGTACGGGTCAGGCCGGGACGATGTTCTCGGCCTGCGGGCCCTTCTGGCCCTGCGTGACGTCGAAGGTCACCTTCTGGCCCTCGTGGAGCTCGCGAAAGCCCTGAGTGGCGATGTTGGAGTAGTGGGCGAAGACGTCGGCGCCGCCGCCGTCCTGCTCGATGAAGCCGAAGCCCTTTTCAGCGTTGAACCACTTCACGGTGCCGCTGGCCATTTTTTTCTCCTCCGATAGGGGCAGTCCGCCGGCACACTGCGCACCGGCTCCGCTGCGTCGACACCATCCGGAGGCCGTACAACAGAAATGCGCCCTAAAGGGGTCACATCCCGTAAGGCGCACACAGAAAACATGGGTACCAAACCGCAACTCTGTCATTGTAGCACGTCCGCCGTGGCCTGCGGCTTCGGTCAGCACCCGAAGATCCCCGCGCCCGAAGATCCCCCGCATCCGAAGATCCCCCCGGGAGCCGCCCCGGGGGGATCTCCGGACCCCCGCTCAGCCCAGTGCGACCGTGGCCGTCCCGGTCAGGCCGCCCGCGGTGACCGTGACCGTCACCGTGCCGGAGCGGACCGCGGTGAGCGTCGAGGAGCTGAGGTCCAGCACGGCGCGGGTGCCGGGCCGGCGCCGGGCCGCGGCGGCCTGCGCGGCCGTAGCGGCCAGCTCGACGCCGCTGCCGCCGCCCCACGTGACGCTGGCCGGAAAGCGCAGCGGGAAGCGGAGCCCGAACTCGCTGGTGATCCCGGTGGCCGCGAGCTGGGCCGAGGAGCCCACCGCGAGCCGGTCCGGGGCCGAGAGCTCGATGCCGTCGATCAGCGGGCGGCTCTCCGCCTGGAGCCACTCCCGGGTCTCCGGGCTCGGCTGCCCGGCCCGGACCCGGGCCGGGTGCGGGTCCACGGCCACGTGCATCCAGCCGAAGAAGCCGCCCTGGTCGGGGGAGCTGTACGGGGTCTTGCCCACCGCCGGGGTGTTGACCTCCAGCACGCCGTCGGCCCGGTTCACCGCGGCGGTGTGCGCGTGGCCGTTGAAGAGGGCCACCGGCTTGCCGGAGGTCTCCCGGAAGTCGGCCAGCCACTGCTTGACGAGCGCGGCCTCCAACTGGTCCGACAGCTGCGAGGCCGCCGCGCCCGTGGGGTCCTGGAGCGGGTGGTGGAACGAGACGACGACGCCGGTCACCGACCGGTCCTTCGCCGCGTCCGCCAACTGCTGCTGGAGCAGTGGCACCTGGTCCCAGTCGGAGGTGCGCATGTCGCCGGTGTGGGAGTCCAGCAGGATGAAGCGGGTGCCCTTGTGGTCGAGGACCTGCTTGTTCGGCCGGCCGGTGCTGGCCAGGAACTGGTCGATGCCGCCGGTGGCCGACAGGCCCGCCTCGTGGTTGCCGGGCGTCCAGTACACCGGCAGGCCGGCCGGCACGTGGTCCTTGAGCAGCCCGTTGGCGAGGTCGAAGTCCGCCGGGTTGTCGTCGTCCACGAAGTCGCCGTTGATCAGCACGAAGTCGGGCTTGGCCGCCACCACCTGCTGGAGCGCGTCCACCGCCTGCCGTCCGGAGAACGAGTCCAGCCCGGCGGCCGCGCTGATGTGCAGGTCGGACAGGACGGCGAAGGTCCAGCGCCGCTCCGGCAGCCCGCTCTGCTCCACCACGTACGGGTCGGGCTGCGGCACGCCGGTCGCGGCGGGCTCCTGGCCGACCAGCGCTTCGAGCGCGTCGAACTCCAGTGCGCCGGCGTTCTTGTTGGTCTGCGAGGTCTCGGCGATGTAGACGCGGGAGAGCGTGACCGGGTCGGAGAAGCCGGCCGGCAGGTCGCCGACCACCTGCCGCCAGCCGGTCCAGTCCACCACCGTCGCGAAGGTGAACGGCACGTTGGTGGTGCCCTGCGAGGACATCATCGCGCGCAGCCAGTGGCCCTGGCCGTCGCCGTTGACCCACAGGGACAGCTTCTTCGTCCCGGCCGGCAGCGTGAGCGGGGCGCCGGCCACCGCGTACGCGGCCGAGGTGCTGGTCTGGCCGGTGAAGTCGTAGGCCATCCTCAGCGCCTGGTTGCCGGCCGGCGCGCCGGGGCGGTCCGCCGCCGCGGCGAAGGCCACGGAGGCGGTGCCGCGGGCCGAGGTCACCGTCCACTTCTCCGACGGCTCGAACTCGGCCAGCGAGACGGCGAGCAGGCCCACCGTCACCGGCAGCTGGGCGGTCACGCCCTGCACGGTCGCGGTGAGGGTCGCGGTGGAGCCGCCGGCGGCCGTGCCGCCGGTCAGGGTGAACGTCCCGTCGCCGGCGTCCTTCACGGCGACCACGGACGCGTCGTAGGAGAGCTTGACGTCGCGCGGCGCCACGGGGGCGTCGAAGCCGTCGGCGTCGTAGCCGGTCAGAGAGACGGTCGTGGTGGTGCCGGCGTCCAGGGTGACGGTCCGCTCGGAGAACGCCAGCCGGTGCAGCTCGCCGACCACCCGCAGCCCGTACTCGCCGTCGGCCTGCCCGGCGCGGGCCCGCAGCGTGCCCGCGCCGGACCGGTCGGCCCGGAAGACGCCGCCGCTGGTGCGGCCGAGGGCGCCCGGCTCGGCGCTCCAGTCCACCGGGTGGCGGGTGACGTCCACCGGGGCCCACGTCTCGTCGAAGCCGGCCACGCCGACGTCGAGGGTCAGGCCGGGCACCACCCGGTCGGCGCGCGGGCGCACGTCCAGGCCGCGCAGCTGCCCGGAGCCCTTCGCCGCGAAGAGGCCGACGCCGTCGGGCACCGGCCGCTCGCTGCCGTCCGAGGGGGTGTTGACGACGCTGACCGCGCTGTCCCCGGCCCGCCGCGCGACGATCTCGGTGGAGCCGCCGCCGTCGAGCATGAACCCCTCGGTGGCGCCCAGCCGCACCAGCAGCTCGGCGGTGTCGTCGAAGCTCAGGCCGGCGGAGAAGTTGGCGGAGCCGTCGACGGCGACCAGCAGCAGCCGGTGCCCGCCGTCCAGCCACGCGATGGCGGTGCGCGGCTTCGGCTCGTCGTTGCCCGTGCTCGGCGGGAAGTCGACGGCCACGCCGCCGCGGACCAGCACCGAGCCGCTGCCCAGCGCGGTGCGCAGCGCGACCGGCGCGTCCGAGCCGGGCGCGAAGGCGACGGCGACCGCGTCCCCGGCCTTGGCGGTGGCGAGCTCGGCCGCGGCGGCGCCCCGGCCGAGGACGACGAGGCCGCCGTCGGGTACGGCGGTGGTGGTGAGCTGGGCGTTGACCGCCGTCACCTTGCCGTCGGAGACGACGAGTTCGGTCCAGGGCCCGGCGTCCTGGATGAGGGTGCGGTTCCCGGTGCCCCACTCGGGGGTGTACGCGGCGACCCCGTCGGCGGGGACGGACGGGGAGTTGAGCGCGGCGAGCGGGTACGTCGTCCCGGCCACCACGGCGGTGCCGGTGAGCACCAGGTCGGCCAGGCGGGCCACCCGGTCGGCGCCGATCGCGGCGACGGTGGCGTGCTGCGAGGTGCCCTTGCGGAGCGTGCCGTCCTGGATCTCGGGGCCCTCGGCGGCGTAGGTCTCGGTGATGTCGAAGTAGTCGCCGTTGACGGCGGCCACCGCGTGCTGCGCGTTCGCCGCCTGGGTGAGCGGGCGGGCCTGGCTGACCTCGCCGGCCACCAGGTCCACGCCGACGGACGCCTCGCCGAGGTCGGCGTTGAGCACGTGCGCGCGGGTCCAGCCGGCCCGGCCGAAGGTGTCGAACGAGGTGAGCACGATGCCCGGCGCCACCGGCCGGTCCACCCGGTCGACCAGCACGGACTCCCCGGGCACGGTCACCTGGTAGTCGGGCTCGGCGTACGTCGGGAACCGGCTCCCGGCCGAGCCGTCATGGCCGGACCGGCCCTGGGAGCTCGGGGTGCCGTGCGGGCCCTTGCCGGGTTCCGCCGCCTCGGCCGCCTGCTGGCCCGCCGCGACGAGTCCGGCCGCGACGGCGCCCACGATGAGGCCGCGACGGGACAGGCCCGCGCTGTCCTTCTGGTGATCGTTCATGGCGGGCCACGGTAGGCGCCGAGGCCGACGGCGAGATGAACGCCGAGGTCATCGCGGAAGAAGCGGAGATCCCGCGGTGTCCGGGCGCACGGGAGGGAGCACGTCGCGCGTGGGGCGGGGGTGGCGAGCGGGTACTCCAGGGGCGGCGGGGCCCATCGGCCGGCCAACTGCCGGTCCTCGGCCGGTCCTCGGCCGGTCCACGGCAGGTCCACTGGCGGTCCGCTGCCGGCTCGCTGCCGGCGCCCGCCCGTTCCCCCGGACCCGGCGGAGGCGTTGACGGCGCCGTCCGCGGTGCCGTCCACGCCTCGTCGCGTTGCCCGAAACCCGAGCAGCCCACCGCGAGGGCCTCCGGCCGCCGTGCGATCGCCCGCACCAGGACACCTCGCGACCGGGCGGACCCTCCGGTCACGGCGCCGGCCGGCGCAGCGGGCCCGGACCGCGTGCCCCGGCCGCTGGAGCGCCTCCTCGCCCACCTCTGACCTGGGGGAGGGCGGGAGACGGGGGCGGCGGGCGGGGCCGGCGTCAGGGAGGCGTCAAAGCGGACGCCGCGGCCGTCAGGCGGTCGTCAACACCGCCGCCGGGCCCCGGTTCGGGCGCCATGCTGGTGGGGTGCGGAGGTGGAGAGCCTCCGGCCGGAGGCCCGTTCCCGCGGGACGACTCCGGCGGCCGGCCCGGTTCCACCGACACCGGGCACGCCGCCGGACCCGTCCCGGGGCCCCGGTCGGAGCTCTTCCTCCGGTCCCGCGGGCGCGGTCGCCTCCTTCCCAGCGACGGCGCCGCGGGACCCGCGCGCCCGGCTGGGGTCGGGCACGGTTCGGGCGGCGGGTTCCGAGGCCCGCCGCCCGAAGAGGGGTTCCGCGGTGAGCCGGCGGCACGTCCGCGACGCTTCGGGCCTGAGCGCTCGGCGCCCCGACGGTCCCGACGCCCCCCGACGCTCTCGACGCGCCCCCGACACGGCGGCTCCCGCCCGGAAGTTCGGCGGGTCGGCGGGTCGGCGGGCCCGTTGTCTGTTGGCTGTCGCGCGCACGCCCCTGTTCCGGAGCGGCCGGCTGACCGCGTGTTGCCGTCTGGCGCCGCAACGGTGTTGCCGGACGGCACCGGTGTTGCGGGAGTGCAGGCTGGGAACCCCGCCGGGCCGGTCGGCCGCGGTGGTCCAGCGCGGCGGCCGGTCCGCTGCGGGCGAGAGGCGATCCGTGCGCAACCAGCTGTTGTCCGTCAGGGCGGCGCTCGTCCTGACCCTGTCCCTGCTGACGGGGATCGGCGCCGGGGCCCTGACCGCCGCGGGCGGCACCCCGCCCTCGCAGTCGGTGCTGTACGGAGTCGGCGCGTTCGGCCTCGCCGTGCCGTTCTTCGACCGGCTCATCGCCGGTACGCGCGATGATGAGCGGTGACGCATGCCCGACCGCACGCAGCGGCCCGAGCCGGAACGGACCCGGACCGGCCGCCCGACCAGGAGGACGACGTCCGATGGGTGAGTTACGACCGCTGGCCGGCGACCTGCAGGACGACTGCCGGGAGTTCGCCCAGGCGCTGCGCGGGCTCTTCGGCGGCCTCGACGTGTCGGTGCGCCGCTACGCCGCTCGCCGCTACCGGGACGCCGGGACGGTCTCCCGCTACCTCAGCGGGGTGCGGGTGCCGCCGTGGACGTTCGTCGAGGACCTCTGCGCGGACCTCGCCGCCGACCGCCGCGCGGCCGCCGACCGGGGCGCGGCAGCCGACGGCGGCGTGCCCTCGGGCCTGCCGCTGGACCGGCTGCGCGAGCTGCACGGCCGCGCGCTGCGCGCGACCGAGCGGCCGGCGCCGCAGGTGGAGCTGCTCCAGCAGCAGTTGGCGGCGGCCGACCGGGAGGCCCGCCGGGCCACCGCCGACGAGGACCTGCTCGGCGGCGCGCTGCTGGAGCGCCAGCACCGGATCGCCGACCTCGAAGCCCGGCTGAAGGCACCGGACACCGGCGCGCTGCCGGGCGCGACCGCCCCCGGGCTGCCGGTGCCCCGGCGCGAGGGCGGCGCGGGCCTGGTCGCCGAGCGCCGCCGGCTGGCCGGTCAGGTGGCCGCCCTGGAGGCGGAGTTGGAGGAGGCGCGGCTGCGGGTGATGCTCGCGGAGTCCCGCTGCGACGTGCTGGAGCGCCAGCTCGCCATCGCCGAGGGGCCGTTGCCGGTCCTGGCCGGCCCGCCTTCCGGTACCGGCCCGGCCTGGGTCCGGGCGTCCGGCCCGGACGGGGCCGGGGAGCCGGAACCGGGCGCCGAACCGCCGTGGGAGCGGTCCGGCGCGGGCCCGCTGTCCGCCGGGGAGGGCCCACGGCCCGAGGAGGCGCCGACCGGACCGGGGGACGGGCAACCCGCCGCCCGCATCCTGGCCGTCGACGACAAGCGGGCCAACCTGCTGGCGCTGGAGGCGGTGCTGTCCGGCCTCGGCCACGAGATCGTCACCGCCGACTCCGGCCAGGCCGCCCTGCGGGCCCTGATGGACGCCACCGGGTTCGCGGTCATCCTGCTCGACGTCCAGATGCCCGACATGGACGGCTACGAGACGGCGCTGCACATCAAGCGCCGCCCCCGCACCCGCAACATCCCGATCATCTTCCTCACGGCGATGGACGAGGACCCCTCCCACATGTTCCGCGGCTACACGGCGGGCGCGGTCGACTACCTCATCAAGCCCTTCGAACCCCGCGTGCTGCGCGCGAAGGTCGAGGCGTTCGTCCAAATGCACCTGGAGGCCCGCTCAGGCCACTGACCCCGTGCCGGGAACGCTGCCGGAAGCCGTGCCAGGAGCCGTGCCGGGGAGCGGGTTCGCCCGGACCGGCCCTACTCCGGACCGCCCCGCTGCTCGGGCAGGCCCCGGGCCGGAGCGGCGGTGGACTCGCGCTCGATCAGGTGCGGCACCGGGACGTCGACGGTGCGCGCGGCCCCGCCGTCGAGGAGGGACATCAGCTCCGCCGCGGCGATCCGGCCGAAGGCCACCGCGTCGCGGGAGAGTGCCGTCAGCCAGGGCCGGGAGAGCCGGCAGAGCGGGGAGTCCTCCCAGGAGACGATCGAGACGTCGCCCGGAACCGACCGGCCGAGCTCGGCGGCCACGGCCGAACCGGCCGCCGCCATCACGTCGTTGTCGTAGACCAGCGCGGTCGGCGGGTCGTCCTCCTCCAGCACCCGGCGGGTCACGGCGGCGCCCTGCGCGTCGGAGTAGTCGGTCGTCTCCGAGCGCACGGCGGTCAGGCCGTGGCCGGCCGCGGTGTCGCGCAGGGTGCGGATGCGGCGCTCGGTGTGGGCGAGGGTGGGCAGCCCCGCGATGTGGGTGATCCTGCGGTGGCCCAGCTCGTGCAGCCGGCCGACGATCAGGGCCATCGCGGCGGTGTCGTCGGCCTGCGCCTGGGACAGGGACGCGTGGACGCCGGCGTCGGCCTCGGGGAGCGCGCCGATGACGACGCCGGGCAGGCCCAGGCCGTCCAGCAGTCCCGGGCGCGGGTCCGCGGTCCTCGGGTCCACCACGAGGACGCCGTCCACCCGGTGTTCGGCCCACCAGCGGCGGTAGACGGCGCACTCGTCGTCCACGTCCTCCACCACCCGGAAGAGCAGGCCGAGGTGGCGCTCGGCCAGGATCTCCTGGATTCCGGAGACGAGCTGGAGGAAGAAGGAGTCCACGCCGAGGGTCGCCGCGGGTCGGGCCAGTACCAGGCCGATCGTGGCGGAGCCCTCGCCGGACAGCGCGCGGGCCGCGGTGCTGGGCTGCCAGCCCAACTGCTCGGCCACCCGCCGGACACGGTCCCGGGTCACCTCCGAGACGCCGGGGCGCCCGTTGAGGGCGAACGACACCGCGCTCTCCGACACGGCCGCCCGCTTGGCGATGTCCTTCATGGTCGGACGGCGGGCGGGCGTGCGCCTGCCGACGGCCGGACCACGCGCGTCCGATGAACGCTTCTCTGCCACCCGAAGCCCCCTTCCGCGCCGCCGCCACGCGCATCATACGGCCGGACCGAGCGGTTGACCACACTGGGCCCCGTGGAACTAATGCGCTTGAGTCATCCGGTACTAATGCGCCTTAGTTCGACGTTGTCGATCTCCCATACTACCCGTCTGACCTGCACAAACGGTGAAGGTGACGAGTCGTTGAGGAATGAATCTATTGACTTTCCCGCACATTGCCATGCAAGGTGCTCCTCGTGCAGCCGGCGGCACACCCGCCCGGTTGGTTCACCGTGCGCGGGCCGCTGGGCCGACGCGCCCGCTGGTTCCGAGCGAAGGAGCTCCACCGTGCGTTTCCCGAGAAGAGCAGTTCTGGCCGCCGCCTGCGTCGCCGCGGTCGTCCCGCTGGCCGCCTGTGGCGGCGGCTCCGGCTCCAGCAGTGGGTCGTCGAGCGCCTCCGGCCCGGTGAAGGGCACGATCACCTTCCAGACGTGGAACCTGAAGGCCAACTTCAAGGACTACTTCAACGGGGTCATCGCGGACTTCGAGAAGAAGTACCCGGGCACCACCGTCAAGTGGGTCGACCAGCCGGCCGACGGCTACGCCGACAAGCTCAGCGCCGACGCCACCGCCGGCACCCTGCCGGACGTCGTCAACGTGACGCCCGACCTGCTGGCGCCGCTCGCCAAGGCCGGCATCGCCCTGGACCTGGACCAGTCGGCGTCGAAGTACACCAAGGAGTACCTGCCCGGCGCCTGGGCCGCCGACCAGGTCCCCGGCCTCAAGGGCACCTACGCCTTCCCCTGGTACCTGAACACCGGCCCGCTCTTCTACAACAAGACGCTCTTCACCAAGGCCGGCCTCGACGCCTCCAAGCCGCCGACGACGTACAACGACCTCTTCGACGACGCGCTGAAGATCGCCAAGCAGAGCAAGGGCAAGATCGCCACCCTCGCGAACGTCCCCACCATCGAGGACTTCGGCCGCTACGGCGCGCAGCTGACCACCTCGGACGGCACCGGCTTCGCCTTCAACGACGCCAAGGGCGTCGAACTGCTCACCCGCTACAAGCAGCTGTACGACGCCGGCGCGCTCGACTCGCAGGCGCTGACGGCCACCCCCGAGTCGGCCGGCCACAAGTTCCTCACCGAGTCGGTGGCGATGAACCCGGGCAGCGCGCTGGACCTGCAGAACTTCAAGACCTCGGCCCCGAGCCTCTACAAGAACATCGGGATCACCAACCAGATCACCAACACCGGCAAGGTCAACATGTACGTGCAGAGCGTCATGGTGAACGCCGGCACCAAGCAGAAGCCGGCCGCCATCGCCTTCGCGCACTTCGTGACGGACGCCCAGTCGCAGATGGCCTTCGCCAAGAAGGTGGCGATCTTCCCGAGCACGGCGGGCTCGCTCAAGGACCCGTACTTCACCCAGCAGGACGGCACCGACGTGACCCGGGTACGGGTCGCGGCCGCCCAGTCGCTGTCGAACGCGGTGAACTACACCCCGGTGCAGTTCAGCGACCAGATGAAGACCGAGCTGGGCAACGAGGTCGCCAAGGCGCTCCAGGGCAAGGAGTCCCCGAAGCAGGCCCTCGACAACGCCGTGAAGAACTGCGACCAGCTGCTCCAGCAGAGCTGAGCCGAAGCCGCCATGTCATCTTCCACCGCACCCGGCGCGATCGGCGCCGAGACGCGCGGCCGGACGGACGGCCCGGTGCCGCGGGGCGAACGCCCCGCCGGCCGCCGGGCCGGTCGGCGCATCGGGCGCAACAAGTGGTTCAGCCCCTGGCTGTTCGCCGCGCCCGGTCTGCTGGTCGTCTGCGCGTTCAGCCTCTACCCGTTCCTGAGCACCGTCTACAACTCCTTCACCGACCGGCGGACGCTGATCCCCGGCCACTGGGTGGGGTTCGCGAACTACCGTGAGCTCTGGCACGACGACGCGTTCTGGACCGGCCTGCGCAACAGCGCCCTCTACGTGGTCGTGGTGGTGCCGGCGCTGGTCGTGCTGCCGCTGCTGCTCGCCATGCTGGTCCAGCGCCGGATTCCCGGTATCGGCTTCTTCCGGGCGGCGTTCTACACCCCCGTGGTCGCCTCGATCGTCGTGGTCGGGCTGATCTGGGTGTGGCTGCTGGACGACCGCGGCCTGATCAACTCGCTCCTGGAGGCGCTGGGCGCGGGGAAGGTGAACTTCCTCGGCGACCAGTGGCTGCTGCTCTTCTGCGCGATGGCCGTGACGATCTGGAAGGGCCTCGGCTACTACATGATCGTCTACCTGGCGGCACTCGCGAACGTGCCCCAGGAGCTCCACGAGGCGGCCGCCATGGACGGAGCCGGCGCCATCCGCCGCTTCGTCAGCGTCACCATGCCGGCGGTCCGCTCCACCATGGTGCTGGTCGCGGCGCTGTCCTCGGTCGCCGCCTTCAAGGTGTTCTCCGAGGTCTACCTGATAGCCGGCCCCAACGGCGGTCCGGCGGGCGAGGACACCACCCTGGTGATGCTGGTCGAGCGCACCGGCACCGGGCTGTCCGGCCGGGTCGGCTACGCCTCCGCGCTGTCGGTGGTCATCTTCGTCGTCGTGGTCGTGCTGATGCTGCTGGTGCTGCGCGCCGACCGGAAGGAGGACGCATGAGCGCCCCGACCGCGTCCGTCACCACCGAGCCGGAGCGGCGGCCGGAGCCGGCGGGCCGTCGCCGCCGCGGCGGGCTGACCGACGCCGACGGGCGCCGCGTCCCCGTCTGGGCCCTGGTGGTCCGCTACCTGCTGCTGCTGGTCGTCCTCGTGCTGACCGTCGGCCCGTTCGTCTGGCAGCTGTCCACCTCGCTCAAGGGCTCGCACGAGGACATCTTCAGCTCCCCGCCGAAGTTCCTGCCCAGCCACCCGACCCTGCACAACTACACCCGGGTCGCCGACACCATCCCGGTGTGGGACTACGCCTGGAACTCGGTCAAGGTCGCCGCCGCGAACGTCGTCACCAACTGCGTGGGCTCCGCGCTGGCCGGCTACGCGCTGGCCCGGATGCGGTTCAAGGGACGGAAGGCCGTCAGCCTGGTCTTCGTCCTGGCCATGCTGGTCCCCGTCGAGGGCCTGATCATCGCGCAGTTCACCACCATGCGGGAGCTGGGCCTGAACAACACCCTCATCGGGGTGCTGCTGCCCGGCGCGATCAGCTCGCTGAACGTCCTGCTGATGCGCAACGCCTTCCTCAGCCTGCCGGCCGAGGTGGAGGAGGCGGCGTTCATGGACGGCGCCAACGTCTGGCAGCGGTTCCTGCGGATCGCCCTGCCGTCGGTCAAGGGCACCCTCGCCGTCGTCGCGATCTTCGCGTTCATGGGCTCGTGGGACGACTTCCTGTGGCCGCTGATCGTGCTGAGCGACCCGTCGAAGTTCACCCTGACCATCGGCCTGAACTACCTGCACGGCACCTTCGCCAACGACGAGCGGCTGGTCGCGGCGGGCACGATCATCGCCGTCGCCCCGCTGATCGCGCTGTTCGCCTGCCTCCAGCGGTACTTCTTCAGCGGCGTCGGGGAGGGCGCGGTCAAGGGCTGACCGGCCGATCCGGTCAGCCGCCGGCCGACTGATCCAGCCGGCCGGCCCCACCCCGCCCCAACCGAGGCCCCCACCCCGCCGCCGACGCGGCACCGGCCGACGACGGCCGGCGCCGCGTCCGGGCCCCGCGCGGCACCGCTCCACAGAACCAGGACACCCTCATCGCATGAGCCCCTCAGCTCCCCGCTTCGGCGCCAACTACACCCCCAGCCAGGGCTGGTTCCACCACTGGCTCGACTTCGACCTCGACGCCGTGCGCGCCGACCTGGACTCGATCGCCGCGCTCGGCCTCGACCACATCCGGGTCTTCCCGCTGTGGCCGGTCTTCCAGCCCAACCGCACGCTGATCCGGCCGCGCGCCGTCGAGCAGCTGGTCCAGCTGGCCGACGCCGCCGCCGAACGCGGCCTGGACGTCAACGTGGACGGGCTCCAGGGCCACCTGTCCAGCTTCGACTTCCTGCCCGCGTGGACCCAGACCTGGCACCGGCGGAACATCTTCAGCGACCCCGAGGTGCTGTCCGGGCAGGAGGAGTACCTGCGGACGCTGGCCGCGGCGCTCGCCGACCGCCCGAACTTCATCGGCATGACCGTCGGCAACGAGATCAACCAGTTCTCCGGGGACCCGCACCCCGACCCGGACCGGATCACCTCCGAGCAGGCCGCCGAGTGGCTGCGCCGGATGCTGGCCGCCTGCGCCGACGGCGCCCCCGGCCGCACCCACCTGCACGCCGCGTACGACGCCGCCTGGTACCTCGACGGCCACCCCTTCACCCCGGCGCACGCCGCGACCATCGGCGACGTCACCTCCGTCCACTCCTGGGTCTTCAACGGCACCGCCCAGCGGCACGGCCGCACCGGCACCGCCACCGAGCACCACGCCGCCTACCTGATCGAGCTCTCCAAGGCGTGGGCCGACGACCCGCGCCGCCCGGTGTGGCTCCAGGAGGTCGGCGCCCCCGCCCCGCTGATCCCCGCCGAGCACGCCGCGTCCTTCACCGAGGCCACCGTGGCCAACGCGCTGGACTGCCAGGACGTCTGGGGCGTCACCTGGTGGTGCTCGCACGACGTCTCCCGCAAGCTCGCCGACTTCCCGGAGCTGGAGTACTCCCTCGGCCTGCTCACCAGCGAGCGCGAGGTCAAGCCGGCCGGCGAGACGATCCGCCGCATCGTCGCCGACCGCCGCTCCCGCCCGTACGCGCCGGCCCCGCGCACCACCGCCCTGGTCGTCGACGGCGGCGCCGGCGACTCCTTCGACGGCACGTTCAGCGAGACCGACCCCGCCCAGGCCCGCTCGGCGTGCGCGCCCGGCGGCGAGGTCTTCGAGGCGTTCGCGCGCCTCACCGCGGACGGCGTGCGGCCCGCGGTCGTGCTGGCCGGCCGCACCGAGGACCACGCCTACCTGGCCGCCCGCGGCATCACCGAGACCGTCCGCCCCGCCGACGTCAGGTGAACCCGGTCCTGTCCGGGCGATCTTCGGAAACCGCCCGGACAGGGCACAGGGCCGCCCGGCCCGGGGAACGGCGTGCCGCCCGTCGTACGGTGACACCCGTCCGTTCCTCCGCACCCCCACCCCGCCCGGCCGCGAACCGGGCACCCGCCGCCACCCGCGGACCGGCCGCCGGCGCCCGCCGGCCCGCGGAAACCCATCCCTCACCCCTCAGGAGCACCACCCCATGCACGACGACCGCCGCCTGGTAGAGGCCCGCCTCAAGCGCGTCCTCGACGAACGCATCCGGCCCGCCGTATACCCGGAATCGACCCCCCTCGACGTGGCCGTGTGGGTCGCGCCCGGCGAACCGGTCCCGGTCGAGGAGGGCCTGGCCGGCGAGGTGTCGCCGGTCGAGGTCGGGACGCGCTGGGGCGCCCCGTGGAGCACCAGCTGGTTCCGCGTCACCGGCACCGTCCCGCAGGAGTGGGCCGGCAAGCACGTCGAGGCCCTGCTGGACCTCGGCTTCGACGAGAACATGCCCGGCTTCCAGTGCGAGGGCCTGGTCTACCGCCCCGACGGCAGCCCGGTGAAGGGCCTCAACCCGCGCAACCAGTGGGTGCGCGTCGGCGCCCCCGCCGCCGGCGGCGAAGAGGTCGTCCTGCACGTCGAGGCGGCCTCCAACCCCGTCATCCTCGACTACCACCCCTTCCTGCCGACCCAGCTGGGCGACAAGGAGACCGCGGGCACCGAGCCGCAGTACACGCTCACCCGCATGGACCTCGTCGTCTTCGACGAGACCGTGTGGAACCTCGTCCAGGACCTGGAGGTCCTCGGCGAGCTCGTCGCGGAGCTGCCCGAGGACAGCGCCCGCCGCCACGAGATCACCCGCGCGATCAGCCGCTCCCTGGACGCCGTCGACCTCCAGGACGTCAACGGCAGCGCCGCCGCCGCCCGCGCCGAACTCGTCGAGGTGCTCTCCACCCCGGCGCCGGCCACCGCCCACCGGATCAGCGCCGTCGGCCACGCGCACATCGACTCCGCCTGGCTGTGGCCGCTGCGCGAGACCGTCCGCAAGGTCGCCCGCACCACCGCCAACATGACCGCCCTGCTGGAGGACGAGCCGGAGTTCATCTTCGCCATGTCCCAGGCCCAGCAGTTCGCCTGGATCAAGGAGCACCGCCCCGAGGTCTACGCCCGCGTCAAGGCGGCCGTGGCCGAGGGCCGGCTGGTGCCCGCCGGCGGCATGTGGGTCGAGTCCGACACCAACATGCCCGGCTCCGAGGCGATGGCCCGGCAGTTCGTCCACGGCAAGCGCTTCTTCATGGACGAGTTCGGCATCGAGAACGACGAGGCGTGGCTGCCCGACACCTTCGGCTTCGCCGCGGGCCTCCCGCAGATCATCAAGGCGGCCGGCTCCAAGTGGCTGCTGACGCAGAAGATCTCGTGGAGCACGATCAACAAGTTCCCGCACCACACGTTCAACTGGGAGGGGATCGACGGCACCCGGATCTTCACCCACTTCCCGCCCGTCGACACCTACAACTGCTCCATGAAGGGCAGCGAGATCGCCCACGCGGCTCGCAACTTCAAGGAGAAGGGCGTGGCCCGGCGCTCGCTGGCCCCCAGCGGCTTCGGCGACGGCGGCGGCGGCACCACCCGCGAGATCATCGCCAAGGCCGCGCGGATGCGCAGCCTCGAAGGCTCCGCGACCGTCCAGTGGGAGACCCCCAAGCAGTTCTTCACCGAGGCGGAGGCGGAGTACCCCGAGCCGCCCGTGTGGGTCGGCGAGCTCTACCTGGAACTGCACCGCGCCACGCTGACCAGCCAGGCGCAGACCAAGCAGGGCAACCGCCGCAGCGAGCACCTGCTGCGCGAGGCCGAGCTGTGGGCGGCCACCGCCTCGCTGCGCACCGGCGCGCCCTACCCGTACGAGGACCTGGACCGGATCTGGAAGACGGTGCTGCTGCACCAGTTCCACGACATCCTGCCCGGCTCCTCCATCGCCTGGGTGCACCGCGAGGCCCGCGCCACCTACGCGCGGATCGCCGGTGAGCTCAACGACATCATCGACGGAGCCCAGCGCGCGCTGGCCGGCGAGGGCGACCGGGAGCTGGTCTTCAACTCCGCGCCGCACACCCGCGGCGGAGTCCAGGCCGGTGCGGCCACCGCCGCCGTGGCGCAGGCCGCCGCGAAGCTGTCCGAGCGGGACGGCGGCGGCTTCGTCCTCGACAACGGCCTGCTCCGGGTCGAGATCGACGGCCGCGGCCTGGTCGTCTCCGCGTACGACATCGCCGCCGAGCGGGAGACCATCGCCCCCGGACACGCCGCGAACCTGCCGCAGCTGCACGCCGACTTCCCCAACCAGTGGGACGCGTGGGACGTCGACGAGTTCTACCGCAACACCGTCACCGACCTCACCGACATCGCCGAGCTGGCCCCGGCCGACCTCGGCGACGGCAGCGCGGCGGTCCGCGTGGTGCGCGCCTTCGGCACCTCCACGATGACCCAGGTGCTCCAGCTCACGCCGAGTGCCAAGCGGCTCGACGTCACCACCGAGGTCGACTGGCACGAGACCGAGAAGTTCCTCAAGCTGGCCTTCCCCCTGGACGTGCACGCCGACCGGTACGCCTCCGAGACCCAGTTCGGGCACGTCTACCGCGCCACCCACACCAACACCACGTGGGAGGCCGCGAAGTTCGAGGCCTGCAACCACCGCTTCGTGCACCTCGCCGAGCCGGACTGGGGCGTCGCCATCGTCAACGACTCCACCTACGGCCACGACGTGACCCGCGCGGTCCGCAACGGCGAGGGCGGCGACGGCGGCACGACCACCACGGTCCGCGCCTCCCTGCTGCGCGCCCCGCGCTTCCCGGACCCGGAGACCGACCAGGGCGTCCACCGCTTCCACCACGCCCTCGCCCCGGGCGCCACCATCAAGGACGCGGTGGCCGAGGGCCACTGGATCAACCTGCCCGAGCGCCGCGTCCAGGGTGCCGCCGACGTCGCCCCGCTGGTGGCCGTCGACAACGACGCCGTCGTGGTCAGCGCCCTCAAGCTCGCCGACGACGAGAGCGGCGACCTCGTCGTCCGCCTCTACGAGTCGACCGGCAGCCGCGCCAAGGCCCGCGTCACCGTCGACGTCCCCGCCGGCGGCGTGGCGTTCACCGACCTCCTGGAGCGCCCCCTCGGCGAGACCCGCCCCGCCTTCACCGACGGCACGGTCGAGCTCTCCCTGCGCCCCTTCGAGCTCGTCACCCTCCGCTTCGCCCGCGCGTAAACCCGCCTGCGCGTCAGCGCGTAGGTCAGCGCACGGGGGCCGTCCACCCACCTGGACGGCCCCCTTCCACCCCCGGCCCCGACGGCCGGCCCGAGGCCCTTCCCCGCCAGGGGGAGGGCCTCGGCGCGTCGGGGGGGAGTCGGGGGCGCGCCTGGAACAGCAGGGGGGAGCATCCCCGGGTGGGCGGGGAGGACATGTCCCTGGGGTTCGCCGTGCGGATCACGGCGGGAGCATCCCGGCGTGCGCGGGGAGGACCACAGTCCCGGGAAAGCGCCGCAGCGAGCACAGGGAACACCCCCGCGCGGGCGGGGAGGACCAGGACGAGCGGTTCGCCACCATCGAGACGGAAGGAGCATCCCCGCGCGGGCGGGGAGGACGGCATCAACACCCCCGACGTCAGCCTCGACGCGGGAGCATCCCCGCGCGGGGAGGAGCCGTGGGGCACCGGCTACAGCGACGAACCCCCGGGAGCATCCCCGCGTGCGCGGGGAGGACAAGATCAGGTCCGGATCGGAGACCGTGGAACCGGGAGCATCCCCGCGTGCGCGGGGAGGACGGGGTGAGCGGAATTTTCCCCATGATGGTGTCTGGAGCATCCCCGCGTGCGCGGGGAGGACGCCGTACAAATGGGTCAAGGGCGAGGTGCCCCGGGAGCATCCCCGCGCGGGCGGGGAGGACTTTGCGACCAGCGGGTTTAGTGCGGGGGGAGGTGGGTTTTACTTACTTCCCGGGAATCCGACATAGCCTCGTATTCATCTCATTTCGTCGCGGGCGTCTTGGACACCCCAGTCGAGGAGGACGGCTCCGCTCCCGTCTGTCGGACACGTCTGGTGTACCGCGCGCCATCGGCACATTGTCGCCCTGAGGTTGCGCCGAGGCCCGATGGGCAAGCGTAATCGGCTCGATCCGACTGAACCCGGTTGGCCGAGGTATCACCCTCCACCGCTCGTGCGGACTTCGGCGCGCCCGCTGGGCCCGCGGGTCACCGTCCGGCGGTCGCCTGGCGAACCCGACCTTCGGGACGGCTGGGGTCAGCCCTTGCAGGCGGGGTCGGCGAGTATGACGGGAGCGGCCTCGCGGGTGGTGACGAAGGCGCGGAAGCCGGGGGCGCCGGCGACGCACTTGGTGGCGACGTTGGCGTAGCCGTCGGGGAAGTTGGTCACGTTCGCGGGGGTGTCGTCGCCGCGGTGGTTCGCGACGGGCGCGTCCGCCGTCCCGCGCTTCTCGCTGGCGCATCCGGACAGGGCGGGCAGGGCGATGAGCGTTACCAGGGCGCCGGTCAGGTACCTCGTCACGTGTCGCTTCATCTCGTCCTCGCATCGGCTGGTCCGGCCCACTAGGGGTGGATGCCGTAAAGGACATGCCGCCGACCTGCGGCGGTTCCTGCGGCGGTGCCGGCTTGAGCAAAATTGAGCCGCCCCTCGGCGTACCCGAAAGCGGGCGTGCCGAGGGGCGGGGCCCCGCCACCGGGGTGGGGGCTCGGGCCCGGGGGTCCGAGCCCCGAGGGCTCAGGTGCTCAGCCCGCGAAGGTGCTCAGCCCGCGAAGGCGGTCACGCCGTTGGGCGTGCCCAGGCCGGTGGGGCCGTCATAGCCGGCAGCGCCCTTGCAGAGGTAGTTGCTGCAGGAGCCGTTGGTGCCGCTCGTGACGTCGTTGAGCGACGAGGTGTGGGCGTAGGGGAAGGAGGACGGGGTCGAGCCCGAGGACGGGGTGCCGGCGAGGGCGTAGACCGCGGCGATGATCGGCGAGGCCACGCTGGTGCCGCCGAAGACCTCCCAGCCCGGGTCGCCGCCGTAGGTGTCGTAGACCGCGACGCCCGTGGAGGGGTTGGCCACCGCGGAGACGTCGGCCACCGTCCGCTTGGTGCAGCCGGTGTCGGTCTGCCAGGTCGGCTTCGCGTCGTACTTCGAGCAGCCGGAGCCGGTGCCGGACCAGACGCTCTCGGTCCAACCGCGGGTGGTGCTCGTGGACTTGGTCAGCGAGGTGCCGCCGACCGAGGTGACGTACTTCGAGGCCGCCGGGTATTCGACGCCGTAGCCGCTGTCGCCCGCGCTGACGGTGATCGCCACGCCCGGGTGGTTGTAGTACGAGGTGTCGTACGAGGTGTCCGAGGAGGACTCGCTGCCGCCGTAGCTGTTGGAGACGTACTTCGCGCCCAGCGTGACCGCCTCGTTGACCGCGGTGCCCAGGTTCGCGATGGACGAGGACTTCGCCTCGACCAGCAGGATGTGGCACTGCGGGCAGACCGCGCTGACCATGTCCAGGTCGAGGGAGATCTCCTCGGCCCAGCCCGCGTCGGCGCTCGGGGCGGCGCCGCCGGTCTGGCCGACCTTCTTGAAGCAGCCGTTGGCCGTGGTGCAGGCCGGCAGGCCGTAGTTCGACCGGTAGGTGGCCAGGTCGGACTCGGCGTTCGGGTCGTCGTAGGCGTCGACGATGGCGACCGTGGCCGTCGAACCGCCGGTGGTGGGCAGGTTGTAGGCGCTCTGCAGGTCGGTCGGCCCGAAGCCGGACGGCGCCGCCGCCGGGTTCACGGAGCCGGAGGACTGGACGAGCGAGCTCATGCCACCGGTGACCTTGAGGGCGTTACAGGCCATGACGTCGGGCCTGCTGCTCGCCGCGCAGGATCGGGTGGTGGTGATCTGATGGGTCGCCGCGGCTCCGGCGGAGGGGGCCAGTGCGAAGCCGGACAGGACCATCCCGGTCACTGCGGTGAGGGCCAGTCCGGCGTGCCGGACCGATCCGGAGAGGGTGATGCGCAAGCTACTGCCTCCTGTCGGGTGGGGCGGAGGTGGTGCGTCTCGCGTGGTCGCCTTGCTACGCGTGGTGGGTAGCGAGGTTGGAGTGACGGTAATCTGACGAGGACACGTCAACAAGGGCTATGGGGAATCTATACGATTGCTTTACCTTCCGAAGATCGGACCAGGCCAGGACGTGGTAGGGGTACCCCGGCCCGCGCTGGAACGGCCTGTACCGGAACGGCTCGCACCGGAACGGCGTACACCGGAACGACCTACGCCGGAACGGCCCAGGTCGCGCCGGGCGGCCCGCGCCAGGCGTCCCGGAACGCCGCCCCCACTCGGCGCGGCGGCACGGCGCGGCGAGCCCGGCGGTACGGCCTGACGGCACTGACGCGGCCGACGCGGCGGCGCGGCGCGACCCCGGGCCCCCGCGCCACCCGTGGAGGCGGGCGGGTGGCAGGGGGTCCGGGGCCGGGTAGGAGGGCGCCTGGCGCGGGCGCGGAGGCGGGCGGAGGTGGGCGGAGGAAGGCCGGGTTGCGCCGGACCAGTCGGGATCGGGCCGGATCGGGTCGGGATCGGTCCGGATCGGATCGGGTTGGGCCGGATCGGCCGGGCCGGGCCGGGATCGGGCCGGGTCGGGTCAGCCGAGGTGTGGGCTGCCCGTCAGCTCGCCTCGGGCGCGGGCCTGGAGCCCGTGACGATCTCGTGGATGACGTCCATCGGCAGCTTCGGCGTGCCGTCGTCGAAGAGCAGGCCGTTCGTCTCCTGGGCCGTGTCCATGAACTGCGTGTAGCAGAACCCGGCCACCAGCGGGCTGTCGCGCAGCGCCGCGAACAACCGGCCCAGCAGCTCCGCGTACTGAGCGTCGGAGCTGGTGCGGGTGTACGAGAACTCGCCGTCGTCGGCGCGCAGCGACAGCCCGCCGAACTCGGTGACCATCAGCGGCGCGTCGCCGGCCGCGTACCGCTCGTTCTGCGCGCGGGTGACCGACAGCCGGCGGCCCTGCGGCCCGGGGCCGGCCAGCAGCGCGTCGAAGCCGGCCGGGTCGCCGTAGCGGGCGGTCAGCTCGGCCGGGTCGCCGCTGTAGTCGTGGACCCCGAGGATGTCGCTGTCGACGTGCTCCCAGCCCTCGTTGGAGACCACCGGCCGGCTCGGGTCGACGGCGCGGGTGAGGTTGGCCAGCGCCACGGTGTAGTCGCGCTGCGCCGGGTCGCTCGGGATGTCGGAGGCGCCCCAGCTCTCGTTGACCGGCACCCAGGTGACGATCGACGGGTGGCTGCGGTCCCGTCGTACCAGTTCCAGCCACTCGCGGGTCAGCAGCTCCACCGCGTGGGCGCTGAACTCGTACGCGGCGCCCGTCTCGCCCCACACCAGCAGGCCGAGCCGGTCCGCCCAGTACAGGAAGCGCGGGTCCTCCGCCTTCTGGTGGATGCGGACGGCGTTGAAGCCCATGGCCTTGATCAGCTCGACCTCGCGGCGCAGTTCGGCGGCGCCCCGGTTGGCCAGCAGGGTCTCGGGGCGGTAGCCCTGGTTGAGCACCGAACGCACGAAGTAGGGGCGGTCGTTGAGCAGGAAGGCGCCCTCGCCGACGCCTGCGCTGCGCAGGCCGACGTAGCTGTCCACCGCGTCGAGCACCGTGTCGAGCACCGCGCCGGGAGCCCCGTCGGCCACCGCCTCGTCCGCCGCGTCGCGCAGGGTGACCCGCGCGTCCAGCAGGGTCGGCGTCTCGGGGCGCCACAGCAGGTCCTCGCGGTCGATGCCGTTGCCCAGGGCCGGGATCACGACGTCGATCCGGACCCGGGCGGTGGTGGTGACCACCCGGGTGCGGGCGAGCAGCCGCTCGCCGAGGCGGAGCCCGACCTCCACCTCCACCGGCCGCTCGGGGGTCCGCGCCAGGGTGACCTCGGCCAGCACGCCGCGCGCCGGGTCCGGCGTCCAGTGCAGCTCGGCGACGTGCTGCGCGGGCACCGTCTCGGCCCACACGGTCTGCCAGATGCCGGTGGTCCGCTCGTACCAGACGGCGTGCGGGCGGTCCTGCCAGTCCTGCTTGCCGCGCGGCTGCGCGAGGTCGGCCGGGTCGTCCTCGGCGCGCACCACGAGGACGTGCTCGTCGGCGCCGGGCCGCAGCGCGTCCGTGACGTCGGCGGTGAACGGGGTCTGGCCGCCGACGTGTTCGGCCACCAGCTGACCGTCGACCCAGACCCGGGCGCGGTGGTCGACGGCGCCGAAGTGGACCAGCGCCCGCTCGCCGGCCCCGGCCGCGAGGACGGTGTGCGGCACCCGGCGGCGGTACCAGACGACCCGGTGCGGCGCGGTCTCGCCGATACCGGACGCGGGCGCCTCGGGCGGGAACGGGACGGTGATCTGGCGGTCGAACGCCGTGGACGGGCCGCCGACCGCGCCGGATCGGCCTTCGGCGCCGGATCGGCCTTCGGCGGATGGCCCGCCTTCGGAGCCGGACCGGCCTTCGGCGGAGGACGGGACGGCGAACCAGGACTCGCGCTCACCGGCGCTGGCGTCGTCGTACCCGAACTCCCAGACGCCGTCGAGGCTGCTCCACCGGTCCCGGCGCAGCATCGGCCGCGGGTACGTACCGTCCTGCTGGCTCGCGCTCATCTGTACCTCCTCCTGCCGTGCCGGCAGCTGCCCTTGGGAAACGGGAAATGGGTCGCGGCAGCCGTGCTCGGTATAAAATGAGACGCTGCTCGAGATGATCAGGCGTTCATCATGAGTGAATGTTTGCAACGATGCAAGGGCAGGTTGCACGGCCCGCCCGACCATGACGGCAGGCGGCCCCAGCAGCGGCGCGGGCACCAGCCGGCGCCTGGGGAACCCGAGAAGTCCAGGAGAGGCGGCGCCGAGTGGCCAGGGTGCGGATGCGTGACGTGGCGGAGCACGCCGGCGTTTCGGTGCGGACCGTGTCCAACGTGGTCAGCGGCTACTCCCACGTGAGCCCCGCCACCCGGGCCCGGGTGCAGAGGTCACTGGACGAACTCGGCTACCAGATGGACTACCTGGCCCGGGGGCTGCGCTCGGGCCGTACCGGCTTCGTCGCGCTGGCGGTGCCGTTCCTGGCCGAGCCCTACTTCGCCGAGCTGGCCCAGGCCGTCATCCGGGCCGCGGCGCGGCGCGGCATCACGGTGCTGGTCGAGTCCACCGGCGGCGACAGCGAGGTCGAACGGCGCATCCTGGCGGGCGGCCTGACCAACGTGGCCGACGGCGTGCTGCTCAGCGCGCTGTCGGCGCCGCCCGACGCGGTCGCCGGCGCGGGGTCGGCGCCCGACTTCCCGCTGGTGCTGCTGGGCGAGCACGGCGTCGGCGACCGCTTCCCGCGGGTCGGCATCGACAACGTGGCCGCCGCCCGCACGGTCGTCGAGCACCTGCTGGAGCAGGGCTGCCGCCGCATCGTCGCCCTCGGCCGCAACGGCAGCGAGAACGGCCGGGAGCGCACCGAGGGCTACCGGCAGGCCATGGCGGCGGCCCGGGTGCGGCAGGTGAACCAGCTGGTGGTGCCGGTCGACGACTGGACCCGCAAGCAGGGCTTCGAAGCCGTGCGGCAGCTCCTCGACGGCGACGGCGGCCCGCTGCCCGACGCCGTCTTCGCCTTCAACGACGCGCTGGCCGTCGGCGCCCTGCGCGCCCTGGACGCCTCGGGGGTGCGGGTGCCCGAGGAGGTCGCCGTGGCCTCGATCGACGACGTACAGGAAGCCGCGTACACCCACCCGCCGCTCACCTCCGTGGCCCCTGACCTGGACGTGATCGCCGAACGCGCGCTGACCCTGCTCGACGAGCAGGCCGGCCGCGGTTCCGCCGGCAGCAGTGGCGGTGGCGGTGGCGGCGCGGCGCAGGAGCCGACGCCGTTCCGGCTGATCGTCCGCGAGTCCTCGCTGCGCGCCCGGCAGGACTGAACCGGGCGGTCGGGCGGTCGGCCGCCCGACGCTTGCGGCATCCGCGTACTGCCGCGGGCGCCCGAGCACTCCCGCGAACCCCAGCGAACATCCGCGAACCCCAGTGAACGCCCAGCGCACGTCCGGGCGCCGTCCCCGCCGCGGCCGCCCGGTGCGAACTCGTACGGCGTCACGCCCCGGCGCGGGCCCGCCGCGGCCGCGCCGCACCGCGCCGGGTGCGTCGTGCGGTGTCGCCCCGAACTCCGGATCAGCTGCCCTGTGCCGCCCTGTGCCGCGCCGTGACATCGCGGGCACCGGTGGCGTCGGGGGGCGTCCGTGACACCGATTCCGATGCGACTATTGCATCGATGCAAACCATGTGCGAGGGTTCCCGCCATCTGGTTCACATCGAATTAACGAGGTGAATGCCCCCATGAGCGGAAGCATGGCGCGCCGGCGGTTCCTCGGCCTCGGCGGCGGCCTCGCGCTGGGCGCGGGGCTGACGGCGTGCGCGTCACCCCTGGCCTCGGGCCTGACCGGCGCCCAGCCGAACACCGCGGACGTCATCTTCTGGAACCTGTTCACCGGCGGTGACGGCGCCAACATGGTGCTGATGGAGCAGGACTTCCGGAAGAGCCATCCGGGAGTCAGCGTCGAGGCCACCATCCTCGGCTGGGGCAACCCGTACTACACGAAGCTGGCGCTGGCCACCGCCAGCGGCACCCCGCCCGACGTCGGCATCTCGCACCTGTCGAGGCTGCCGCTGCTGGCCGCGTCCGGCCTGCTGACGCCGATCGAGCAGACCGGGCTGCCCGAACTGGGCGTGACCGCCGACCGGTTCACCCCCGCGGCCTGGCAGAAGGCCACCGTGGGCGGCACGGTGTACGCGGCGCCGCTGGACACCCACCCCTTCGTGCTCTTCTACAACGTGGACCTGGCGCGCAAGGCCGGCCTGCTCGACGCGTCGGGCGAGGCGCTGAAGCCGATGAAGGGCGCGGCGGACTTCACCGACGCGGTGAAGGCGATGAAGGAGGCCAGCGGCCGGTACGGCGCGGTGATGTCGATCACCGCCGACCCGTCCACCGCGTGGCGCTACTTCAGCATGGTCTACTCCGGCCTGGCCGGGCCCGTCGTCACCGACTCGGGGACGAGGATCGCCGTCGACGACGAGGCGATGCGGGAGACGTTCGCCTTCCTGCAGAGCCTGACCAAGGGCGGCCTGATGCCCAAGGTCCTCAACGGCTCCGGCGCGAACGCGCTGTTCAGTACCGGCAAGGCCGGCTTCCTCTTCGACGGCGAGTGGCAGATCCCGTCGTACCGCCTGGTCAAGGGGCTGCGCTTCAACGTGGTGCCGTTCCCCGCGCTGCTCGGCCCGAAGCCGGTGGCGTACGCGGACTCGCACGCGCTGGTCATCCCGCACAACCCGCGGCGGTCGGCGGCGCGCACCGCGAACGCTGCCCGGTTCGTCCGGAGCCTGCTCGACGACAGCGCGGTGTGGGCGCACGGCGGCCACGTACCGGCGTGGCTGCCGACGCAGCGCAGCAGGGCGTTCACGGACCAGTCGCCGCAAGCCAACTACGTGCAGGCCGCGTTCACCGCGCAGTACGACCCCTCCGCCTGGTACACGGGCGCGGGCTCGGACTTCCAGAACACCGTCGGGGCCACGATCATCGAGGCCCTCGGCGGGGGGATCAGCCCGAAGAGCGCCACCGCCGCGATGCGCGCGGACCTCAGGCGGTACACCACGGCCCGACCGCCGGTCACGATGAAGTAGGAGGCTGACCCATGACGACCGTCGCCGCGACGCGACCGGCCCCCGAACCCCTCGTGCCCAGCGGGGCGGCGGGCTCGGCGGGGCCGCCGGCCTCCGAACGCCGGGCCGGGCTCCTGCTCAGCGCGCCCTTCATGATCGTCTACCTGCTCTTCCTGGTCGGCCCGCTGGTGGTCGGCATCGTGATGAGCTTCTTCAACACCACCACGGTCAGGAGCGGGCTCGGCGGCTGGGTGGGCCTGTCCAACTACACCAAGGTGTGCCAGGACCCGCTGTTCTGGAACGCGATGTGGCACTCGGTGCTGTTCACGCTCCTCACCACGCCGCCCCTGGTGGTGCTGGCGCTGGCGGCGGCCGTGCTGGCCGGGCGGATGCGGCGCGGCCGGGTCTTCTACCGGGTGGCGTTCTTCGCGCCCTACGTCGTGCCCTCGTCGGTGGTCGCGCTGGTCTTCCTGTGGATGTACACCCCGCAGATCGGCCTGATCACCAAGGTCTTCGGAGCGGTGGGCCTGCCGGTGCCGAACTTCATCGGCAGCACCTCCGGCGGTTGGACCGCGGTGGTGCTGATGACCCTGTGGTGGACGTTCGGCTTCAACTTCGTCCTCTACACCGCGGCCCTCCAGGACGTTCCGGGCGACGTGTACGAGGCGGCGTCCATCGACGGCGCCGGTCCCTGGCAGCAGATCCGGCTGATCACGGTCCCGCTGCTGGCCCCGACCACCAGCCTGGTGCTGATCCTCCAGATCCTGGCCTCGCTGAAGGTCTTCGACCAGATCTACCTGCTGCTCGGCGGCGGTCCGAACCAGTCGACCCGCCCGGTCATCGAGTACATCTACGACACCGGCTTCACCTCCTACCGCGGCGGTTACGGTGCCGCCGCCACCATGGTCTATTTCGTCGTCATCGTCGCGGTCTCGACGGCCTGGTACGGGCTGCGCAGGTGGCGTGCGACCAGCGATGCGACCAGCAGTACGACCCGCAGCGGGAGCAGCGGCCGGGCCAGCGGCCCGAGCAGCAGCCCGGCCAGCGGCCCGACCAGCAGCGCGGCCTGAGCGGAGGACAGCGTGACCACGACCACCATCACCACCTCGCCGGGTGCCGGCGCCGGGTCCGGCAGCGGGGAGGGCGCCGCGCGGGGGCGGACCGTCGACGGGCCGAAGCTCTTCAACCGGCTGTGCGCGGTGTGCCTGACCCTCTTCGCGCTGATCTGGCTCGTGCCGTTCTTCTGGGCGCTGGCCACCTCGATGCGCTCGGACGGCTCGATCACCCAGAAGCCGACCTCGCCGTTCGCCGGCGGGTGGTCCTTCCACGCGTACTCCTACGCGGTGGACAACTACCCGATCGGCTGGTGGTACCTCAACAGCCTGGTGATCGCGGTCCTCGCGGTCGTCCTCACCGTCGGGTTCTGCTCGATGGCCGGCTTCGCGCTGGTCTTCCTGCGCTTCCGCGGCCGCTCGGTGATGCTGGCGCTGGTCACCGCCGGGCTGATGCTGCCCACCGAGGCGCTGGTGCTGCCGCAGTTCATCGAGTTCCGCTCGATGCACCTGCTGGGCACGTACTGGGCGCTGGTGCTGCCGTCGGTCTCGGCGCCGGTGTCGGTGTTCGTCTTCCACGCGTTCTTCAAGGGCATCCCCACCCCGCTGATCGAGGCGGCCCGCATCGACGGCGCCAGCTGGTGGAAGGTCTACGCCTCGGTGTGCATGCCGATCAGCCGCCCGGCCGCCGCGACCGTGGGCATCCTGACCTTCATCAGCTCCTGGAACTCGTTCCTGTGGCCGCTGCTGGTCCTCAACCAGACCACGTCCCAGACCATCCCCGTGGGCCTGGCCTCCCTGGTCAACAACAGCAACATCCAGTACGCCGAGGTGATGGCCTCCTCCGTCCTCGGCTTCCTCCCGCTGATCGCGGTCTTCCTGGTCTTCCAGCGCCAGATCACGCAGGGCATCGCCACCACCGGCATCAAGTAGCGCCGCCGCTCTTCGGCACCGCCCTCGCCGGTCTCGCGTCGCGGCGGGGCCCGCACCCTCCCCGTGGGTGCCGGCCCCGCCGCGGCCGCGTCTCCGGTCGCGGCACCGGTACCGCTCCCGGCACTGGTGCCGCCCCCGGCACGGGTACCTACCGGGTGAGCAGGACCCCGCTGCTGAAGCTGTCGCCGAAGTCGCTGGACTCGTAGTGCCAGCCGGACACGGTCAGGTGGCTGCCGGAGGAGGCCACGGCGAAGACGCCCAGCGGCAGCTGCGGGTCGTTCTCGGGCAGGCCCAGCGACTGCCAGCCGCCGGCCGGGGTCCACGACAGGCCCACGGCGGCGTCGTCGTTGCCGCCCACGACGGCGAGGCCGCCGTGCGGCCGCAGCGCCGCGGACTGGAGGGCGAACGTCCCGTCCGGCAGCGGCACCTGGCTCCAGGCGGTGCCGTCCCAGTGCAGGGCGAGCCCCGCCGGGCGCTGCTTGTCGGTGTCGCGGGACCAGCCCACCGCCCACACGTCGTCGGGGGTGCGCGCGACGACGTCGAAGAGGACGGAGGAGTCGGCGAACTGCGGGGTGGGGGTGCGGGTCCAGTCCTGCCCGTCCCAGTGGACGGCGACCGACTCGCCCGAGTCGTTGTCCACCCCGACCACCCACACGTCGTCCGGCGCCACCTCGTCCACCTGGGTGAGGAGCCAGTCCGTGGAGCCGGGGATGGTCACCGGCTGCCACTGCCGGCCGTTCCAGTGCTGGACGATCGGGACCTGCGCCCACGTGTCCTGCTGGTAGCCGCCGCCCACCGCCCACGCGTCGTGGCCGTTGAGCGCGCTCACCGAGCCCAGGGACGCGTCGACCGTCCCCGCGGGCGGGGCATCGTCGGACTCCAGGTGCCAGGAGCCGCCGCGGTAGCGGCCGACCAGCATGCCCTGGCCCGTCGTCTGGCTGTCCGTGGGCTGGTCCCCGACGAGGAAGCCCGAGCCGTCGGCGGTGGTGGCGATGTCGTTGATCCGGCTGTCCCACGCGTCGGCGCCGTCGAGCGCCACCTGCTGCCAGGCCCCGCCGCCGTCGCGCCGGTACATGGCGGGGGTGAAGCCGCTGCCGCTGTCGGAGCCGGTGTCGATCACGTCGCCGCCGGCCCAGGTCACCGAGCCGGCCTGGGCCAGCGAGCTGAACGAGACCTGCCCGGTCGGCGTCTCCGTCCACGCTCCGGCGCCGGCCGGCGCCGCCCCGGCCGGTCCACCCGCCGCCAGCGTCAGGGCCCCGGCCAGGGCCAAGGCCCCCGCCAGTCCGCAGACGCTCCCCCGTGTGGTGGTACTCATCCCGCGCACTCCTGTCCCGGGAGGGAACAGCCCTCCCGTCTACAGGAGTTGACGCGCCGACCCCGCCCCGCCGTCACACCCCGGCCGGCGGTGGCGGTGATCCGCCACCGTCAGCGGTCGCTGTGGACCGGGCCGACCTGGAGGTTCTGCACGGACGAGCCGACGCACTCCTCGGTGTTCCACGGGATGTTCGTGGACTCGGTCTGGTTCGGCGGGTAGACCCGCAGGGTCGGCACGGTGGTCAGGCCGCACTGGGCGGCGGAGTAGCCGCCCTGGCCGTTGACGGTCCGCACGTCGGCGTAGGCGTGCCCGTTGGGGACCAGGGTGACGACGGAGGTCGCGCCGCTGGTGCGGGTGGCGGCCTTGCCGAGCTGGATGTTGTGGATCTTGACGAACGACACGCCCGGGAAGCCGCGCAGCGTGCAGGGGGCGCTGCCGGTGTTCTGGAAGACCAGCTCGAACATGGTGCTGCCGGCGCCGCTGTCCACGCCCTCGGCGGTCGTCCGGAGGTTGCTGGTGGCGCACGCCGGCTCCGTCGAGCGGCCGCCGGAGGAGCCGGAACCCGAACCCGCCGCGGTGCTCTTCCCGTCCTGCGTGGTGCCGTCCGGCGGGGCGGTCGCGGTGCCGGAGCCGCCCGCGCCGGAGGACGAGCCGGACGTGGCGTCGGAGCCGCCGTCGTCCGAGGCGGACGTGGACGAGGACGACGAGCCGGTGGACGAGGACGCCGCCGAGGACGCCGTGGACGCCGACGCGGCCGAGGAGGTGTCGACCGAGGAGCCGCACGCGGCCAGGGACAGCCCGGCGGCGGCGAGCAGGAGGGCGGCGGCTCCGCGGCGGGCGGTCCTGGTGCGCATGGTGTTCCTCTTTCCTGGGTGCGGGGGTGGCCTCTGGTGGCTTCGACGTCATCCTTCCCCAGCTCAGCGCCTATATGGCCGGGCGTTACCAGGTAGGGACAGAACAGCCGACGGGGCCGCACATTCGGTTCCGCCCCGTCCCCGCCTGCCTGTCCTGCCCCGCCGTCCTGGCCCCCGTTCTGCCCCTGTCCTGAGCGCCGCCCTGGCCGCTGTCCTGGTCGCGTCCGCGTTACGAGGCGGGTGTCGCCGGCCGGACGGGACGGCACCCGGACGGCCCTTCCGGCGGCCGCGGGTGGGCCGTTCGGGTGACTGCGGGCGGAGTGCGGACCCGGGCCGTGACGACGTCCCGGGGCCGGATGCCACCGCCTGTCCCGTCTCCGGGGACGGGCCCGACGGGTGAACCGTGCCCGGACCGGGCTGCGGGGACTCCCGCCGCCCCGTCGCCCGGGGGCCGGCCGGATTGCATACGACCGTCCGGTGCAGCGCCCTCAAACCTCATCGGCGTCAACAGCCGCCATGATCCTGATCACTTGACACAACATCAGCAACAGGTCTTCACTCGTGGCGGCGGAAGAGGTGGGTGGCGGATGAATCCGTCCGGTCCGCTCGTCGGCCGCCGTTCAAGGAAGAATTCTCCCTTCACCCATGCGGAGGTTTCCATGAAGCTTGTCCGACTGGTCAACAAGTTCCGTCCGGAGAAGAGCCTGAAGGCCTACGCCTGGTACGGCTGGCTGTAGTCGCACAGGGTTCGCGCCGGACGTACCCCCTGCCCGGCGCGAACCGCCCGCCCCCGGACGTCCCCGGGTTCCCCGGGCCCTCGGGTCCCCCTGGCTTCCCCGGGCCCACCCCTCGCACCCCGGAGTCCCGACCCCTGGAGTCCGCGCATGCCCCAGCACCTCGCCGGCGGCCGAACCCGGCCCGTGGAGTTCGCACCGCGTATCGAAGCGCTGCTCAACCGCCACCTCGGCTCGCCGCTGTTCCGGCTGGAGCCCGACACCATCGGCCTGGCCGGGCCCGGACTGATGGAGAAGGTGCTGGCGAGCCGGCCCGCGAACCCGGGCGAGCGGCCCACCTTCAAGCCGGTCCTCGGCCGGGAGATCAGCCGGACCACCGCCTCCACCTACATGCAGGCGGTGGGCGCGGACGTGCGGACCGCGCTGCGCCGCCCGCTGGAGCCGGACGCCGACCTGACGGGGAAGTGGCCGTACACCGCCCACACCTACCTGCGCGACCTCGTCTTCGGCGACGAGAGCCTGCGCTTCCGCGTCCTGGTCGACCGGCGGCTGGAGCTCAGCCCGAAGTTCACCTGGTCGGCCGTCGCCTCCGGGGCCGCTCTGCTGCGGGGGCCCGGAAAGGGCGGGTCGGTGTCGAAACTGGCCGGGCTGGTGCTCGATTCCGCCACCTATTCCGACCGGCGTTTCGCGATGTACCTCTACCGCAGGGTGGCCGCGCCGGTCTGCTTCACCGTCGCCGCGCTCGTCACCAACGCGCTGTGGCTGGGCGCGCCCTTCGGCGACGACACGCCGAACCGCAACGTCATCCTGGAGGCGCTGCGGCTGCTCCCCCCGTCCTGGAACATCCTGCGGAGGGCGTCCCCGGAGTACCCCGAGCTGGACGGGCGGATCGGCCCGGACGACGACATCCTGCTGCTCCCCCTGCTCAGCCACCGCGACCCGGCCCTGTGGGACGAGCCCGACGTCTTCCTCCCCGCGCGCTGGGACGACCTCGACGGCGACAACCACCCCGGCTACCTCCCCTTCGGCCCGGCCGCCGAACGCTGCTGGGGCCGCCACATGGTGCTGCCGCTGGCGGAACGCCTGCTCGACCTCGTCCGCCGCGACGGCCTGGTCGTCAGCCCCGACCAGACCAGGGCACGGGTCGAGCTCGACGGCCTCCTCGAAGTCTCCGAACTCCACGTGGTCCGCTCGTAGGACCCCGCCCCCTCGAACGATCGGGAGGCCCGGCGGGCTGATCGGGAGGCCCGGCGGCCGCGTCCCACGGCGTGGGCCGCGCCCTCGGCAGCGCTCGCACAGGAGCCCCCAACGACCGTGCACGGCACGGGAATCGGGTGGCCCCCTGCGGTTCGGAACTCTACGATCAAGCCGCCGTGCGGATCTCCGCGGCGCCGTCGCGGAGATCAGGGGAGTCATTCACCAGGGGGCAGTATGAGCATGTTCGAGTACGCGGGCAGACGGCTCGCCGTTCTTTCCACCGTCGCCGCGGGGCTGGTGCTCACCGCCGCTCCGGGGGCCCTCGCCGACAGCGGGACGCCGACGCCGACGGCCCCGACGCAGCTCTTCAGCGCGTACCGGACCTGCTCCGGAGACCCCGACGCACCCACCTACGTGTGGGCGCGCGGGGGCGTCCTCATCGAGGGTATGCCGGGGGACACCGGTGACGCGGCCGGCAGCAGCGTCTCCGTCCAGTACCGGGTCTGGCCGGTCGCCGACCCGGCCCGGACCACCACGGTGTCCCGCCAGAACGCGAGCCTGGGGTACGAGGCACCGGCCACCGTGCCGGCCACCGCCCTCACCGACGGGCAGACGTACGGGTGGCAGGCACAGACCCAGGTCGGGAGCGACACCTCCGACTGGTCCGCCACCTGCTACTTCGCGGCGGACGACACCGCGCCCTCGCCGGCGCCGACCGTCACCTCCGCCAACTACCCGCAGAGCGGGCTGGACGACCCGGGCGATCCGGTCCACTTCACCTTCGACGCCGCCGGAGCCGACGACGTGGCCGGCTTCGAGTTCGGCTGGCAGAACGACCTGCCGGTGGACGTCGTCGGCATCGGCGCCTACGGCGTCCCGCAGCCGACCGACCCGTACGACGACACCAGGTACTACGCGCGAGCCGACCACCTGGGCGGCTCGGCGAGCGTCGACCTGGTCCCGCCCGCCGGGGCGGGACCGCGGACGCTGTACGTGGTGAGCCTGGACCGGGCGGGCAACGAGTCCGCGCAGTCCTCGTACGACTTCATCCTCAAGGGGGCCGCCCCGACCATCACCGGCCCGGCGCAGCCGCAGTACGGCCAGACCGTCACCCTGAGGCTGGCACCCGATCCCGGGCTCCAGGCGAAGAGCCCGACCACGAGCTACTCCGTCGAGGTGGACGACGCCCAGGGGCCCCGGACCGTCCAGGTCCCTGCGGCGGCGGACGGCACCGCCAGGACCCGGGTCAAGCTCGACGGCGCGGACGGCGAGCGGGTGTCGGTGACCAGCACCAGCGCCAACGGCTGGACCAGCGACGACCAGGTGTGGAGCACCTCCTTCGACACCACGCCGACGATCACCTCCGACGTGTACGCCGAGAACGCGGCCGGCGGAGGCGCCGGGGTGCCCGGCACCTTCACCTTCGCGCCGAAGGTGAAGGGCGTCGCCGCCTACTCGTACTCCTTCAACGGGGCGGACCCCGTCACCGTCGAGGCGGGCAAGGGCCACCGCGCCACCGTCACCTGGACCCCCGCGGACAGCGGGGAGTTCTATCTCGTGGTCAACGCGATCACTCAGGACGGCGTCGCCCTGACCCCTTACTACTACTTCGCCACCGCCAACTGACCTGATCGCAGCGGCCCGACGGCCGGCGGCGCACCGCGCGCGGCCGGCCGTCGCCGTGATGTGAGCCGCCCCCGTGCGGGAGTTCCCGGGGCGGGGTGCGGCGGGATCAGTAGGCCCAGTGCGGTCTGCCCGACTCCATGACGCAGTGGATGGCCCGGCCGGCCGCGTTGGTGGTGGACAGGCCGAGGTCGCTCTCGCGGCAGAACTGGCCTGCCTGGTAGCAGTTGCCGGCGTTGGACCGGATGCTGCACACGCCGGTCGCGCTCGCCCGCGTGGTGGCCGGCGCGGCCGGGGCCTTCGTCTTCGCGGAGGCGGTGGTCCGGCGGACCGGGGCGCTGGTCGTGTGGCGCACCGCCGGGGCGGTCGACGCGGCGGTGGGCGAGGCTGTCGTCGGCGGGGTGGTCGTCGGATCGGCGCTCGGCGAGGTCGTGTCGGCGGCCGGGAAGTTGGCGGGCACCCCGGAGGAGCCCGGCGCGGCGGAACCGCAGCCCGCCAGAACCACTGCTGCGATTCCGGCGACGAGCGCGCCCGCTATGCGGCTGTATTTCATTCCCGCACGCTATGGCCTGCCTTGTCCGCGCTGTCCGGGGGGAAGTCGAACTACGCACGTTGCCGCAGGTGGGCGTAGACGAACGGTCCTGCGCCGGCTCCGCTTTCGCGAGGCGCGGGTGGCGCTGGGGGCGCTGGGGGCGCTGGTGGCGTGGCGTGGCGAGTGGGAGGAGGCACCGTGCAGCAGCACCTGGAGAGCATCGTCACCCAGACCGGCGGACGCAGCAGGCGCGACCTCCTCGGCAGGATCTTCTTCAACCGGGGGGAACCCGTCGGGCAGCGGTAGGCGGGACCGCCGCCACGCCCTCCGCGGTGCGGCGCCCCACGCGGGCGGGCGCCGCCCCGTCGGTGGACGGGGCGGAGCGCGCCGGGCCGGGGCGGGCGGGGGTCATCCCCGGCGGGCCGCGCCTGGAGCGGGTGCCGGGGTCAGTGCATCCACAGCAGGTAGAGGCCGTTGGTGCCGTACTCGCAGATGTAGACGGGGCCGTGTGCCGGCTCGTCGACCTGGGCCTGGGCGACGCAGCTGTCGTAGGTGGGGAAGTAGCCCATGAGCATGAAGCCGCTGCCGGGCGGCGGGGACGCCTGCGCCGCCGTGCCGGCGAGGCCGAGACCGAGGATCGCGGTGGCCGCGACGGTGGCCGCGCGGGCCAGGATCTTCTTGCGCATAAGGACACGACTCCTTTCCGGGCAGGCGGAATCGCCTGCCGAATGGCCAGGGGTGTGGTGCTGGGGTAATGCGCGTGCGGCCCAAGCTTGCCTGGAGCCGCCATCCACTTCAATAGGTCCAGACCAGTTGGGGGCGGCGGGGCGGGTGGGACCGTTGGTGTCGGCTGTTCGGCCGGGGGCTCCGGTTGCTCCGTGCGTCCCGTGGGAGGTGCTCCGTGCCGCCGTTCGCACGCCATCCGGTCCGCGCCCGAGGGTGCGGGCGTTGACGATATGACATGCGGTCATCGGATGATGATCGGACGTCGCTCCCTGGGAAACGGGAAATAACTCAATGGAGTTGAGGGGCCCGTCATATGCGCGACGAAGAACCAAGAGTTGGTAAAACTGGGTAAAACTTCGGTGTATGCCGTTGGCTCATACTGTTCGGTCCACGCGTGCGTGCCCGCCCGCGTGCCAGCTCAGGGAGAACGTGTGGTGCAGTACGGAACCGCCCTGCGAAACGACATCGCGTCCGCCGCGACCACCCCTCTCATCGGGGTCTACGACATGTACTCGGCCTCGATCGCCGCCCAGCACTTCGACGGCTTCTTCGTCTCCGGATTCGGCTTCGCCGCGTCCTACTACGGGCTGCCCGACATCGGCTTCATCGCCTGGCCCGACATGGTGGCGTTCGCCGAGCGGCTGCGGCTGGCCTTCCCCGCCCACCACCTGCTGGTGGACATCGACGACGGCTACGTCGACCCCGAGGTCGCCTGCCACGTCGTGCGGCGGCTGGAGCGGGCCGGCGCCTCCGGGGTGATCCTGGAGGACCAGAAGCGGCCCCGGCGGTGCGGCCACGCCGACGGCAAGCTGATCCTGCCGCTGGAGGAGTACCTGGAGAAGCTGAACCTGGTGCTGGCCAGCCGGGACGACCTGGTGGTGGTCGCCCGCACCGACGCCACGGAGGACGGGGAGATCCTGCGGCGCGCCGCCGCGCTGGCCGAGACGGACGCGGACGTCGTGCTCGTCGACGGGGTGCGCAGCGTGGAGTGGATCCACCGCATCCGGCAGGTCGTCGGGGACAAGCCGCTGCTGTTCAACCAGATCGCCGGCGGCAAGTCGCCGCGGCTGTCCCTGCCGGAGCTGACCGGCCTCGGCGTGGACGTCGCCATCTACAGCACGCCGTGCCTGTTCGCGGCGCACCGCGCGATCGACGACGCGCTGCTGGAGCTGAAGGCGGCCGACGGCCGGCTGCCCGACAGCAGCGGCCCCGGCGCGATCGGCGTGGCGGCGTCCACCCGCCTGCTGGAGCGCAACATCAGCCGCCACCACGGCAGTCCCGTCCTGCCGCACGCCTCCGCCCCCGCGGAGCCGCCCGTCACCGTCTGAACCGGGGCCGCCGCCCGACCGCCGGCATTCCCTTCACCGGAGGTCGGGCGGCTCCCCTCCGCACCCGGGCGTACGGGAGATCGCCGGGTCAGCCGGCGGCGAGCAGGTTGAGCGTGTCGACCACCCGGTTGGAGAAGCCCCACTCGTTGTCGTACCAGGCGACCACCTTGACGTGGCGGCCGTCCACCCGGGTGAGGGCCGAGTCGAAGACGGACGAGGCCGGGTTGCCGGTGATGTCGGAGGACACCAGCGGGTCCTCCGAGTACTCCAGGATGCCGGCGAGCGGGCCCCGCGCCGCCTCGCGGTACGCGGCCAGCACGTCCTCGCGCGTCACGTCGCGGGAGACGGTGGTGTTGAGCTCGACGATGGAGCCCACCGGCACCGGCACCCGGATCGAGTCGCCGGACAGCCTGCCCTCCAGGTTCGGCAGCACCAGGCCGATCGCCTTGGCGGCGCCCGTCGTGGTCGGCACGATGTTGACGGCGGCGGCGCGGGCCCGGCGGGCGTCGCGGTGCGGGCCGTCCTGGAGGTTCTGCTCCTGCGTGTAGGCGTGCACCGTCGTCATGAAGCCGTGCTCGATGCCGGCCAGTTCGTCCAGGACCGAGGCCAGCGGGGCGAGCGCGTTGGTCGTGCACGAGGCGTTCGAGACGATCGTGTGCGCGGCCGGGTCGTACGCGCCGGTGTTGACGCCGTACGCGAGCGTGACGTCGGCGCCCTGCGACGGCGCGCTGACCAGCACCTTCCGCGCGCCGGCGGTCAGGTGGGCGCGGGCGGCGTCGGCCGAGGTGAAGCGGCCGGTCGCCTCCAGCGCGATGTCGACGCCGAGCTCGGCCCACGGCAGCCGGGCCGGGTCGCGCTCGGCGAGCACGGTGATGCGGCGGCCGTCGACGACGAGGACGTTCCCGTCGACGCTCACCGGGCGCCCGAGCCGGCCGGCCGTCGTGTCGAAGGCGAGCAGCCGGGCGAGGGTGGCGGGCTCCGTGAGGTCGTTCACGGCGACGATCTCCAGCCCCTTGCCGAGGTCGTCGTCGCGTTCGAGCAGCGCGCGCAGCACGTTGCGTCCGATGCGGCCGAATCCGTTGATGGCGATACGAGTCATGCCAGGTGTCCCTTCCCTTTCCCGTCACCACCAGGCTCGCGCGCGGCACCCGGCCCGGACAGCGGCGTGAGCGCCCCGGTCCGCAAGGATCGCGCCACCCCACCATCGCACCCACGGGCGCCTCTCGCCTCTGCCCGCGCACACCCGGGCCGGGGCGCGGTGGCCGGGCGACGGCCGGTGGTGGCCGGGCGGTGCTACTCGCCCCGGGTGAAGGTGCGGCGGTACTCGCTCGGGGTGGTGCCGAGGATGCGCTGGAAGTGCAGCCGCAGGTTCGCGCCGGTGCCGAGCCCGGCGTCGGCGGCGATCTGCTCGACGCTGCGCCCGGACCGCTCCAGCAACTCGCGGGCGAGGTCGACGCGGGCGCGCATCACCCACTGCATCGGCGTGTACCCGGTGTCCTCGACGAAGCGCCGGGAGAACGTGCGCGGCGACACCGCGGCGTGCCGGGCGAGCGCCGCCAGGGTGAGCGGCTCACCGAGCCGGCGCAGCGCCCACTCGCGGGTGCCGGCGAACCGCTCGCCGAGCGGCTCGGGCACGCTGCGCGGCACGTACTGCGCCTGGCCGCCGCTGCGGTACGGGGCCGCGACCAGTCGGCGGGCCGCGTGGTTCGACGCCGCCACGCCGAGGTCGCCGCGCAGCACGTGCAGGCACAGGTCGATACCGGAGGCGGCGCCGGCCGAGGTCAGGACGCTGCCCTCGTCGACGAAGAGCACGTTCTCGTCCACCCGCACCAGCGGGTGCTTCGCCGCGAGCTGCCGCGTGTAGTGCCAGTGCGTGGTCGCACGGTGGCCGTCGAGCAGGCCGGTGGCGGCGAGCGCGAAGGCGCCCGTGGAGATGGCGGCCAGCCGCGCGCCCCGCTCGTGGGCGGCCACCAGCGCCTCGACGACGGCCGGCGGCGGGTCGTCGCGGTCCGGGAACCGGTAGCCGGGGATGAAGACGATGTCCGCCCAGGACAGCGCGGGGAGGCCGTGGGCGACGTGGTACGAGAGCCCGTCGCCGCCGGTGACCAGCCCGGGGACGGCGCCGCACACCCGGACCTCGTACGGCATGCTCGCCCGGGTCGTGAACACCTGCGCGGGGATGCCGACGTCGAGCGGCTTCGCCCCGGCCAGCACCAGGACGGCGACGCGACGCGGGCGGGAGGCGGCGGGCACGGGGAAAGGGTATGCGCGCCGCGGCGGCCCGGCTTCCGTGGACGGCCACCCGGGCGGGCGGTCACGGCGGGCAGGGCGGGCGGCGGCGTGCCAGGGTCGGAACGACATCGAAGGACATCGAACGCCTCGAAGGCCACCGAACGCCTCGAAGGACATCGAACGAGGCTGAACGACGGTGAACGACGTCGGACGACGGCGGTCGATGTCGGACGACGTTGGACGAGACCGGGCGAGACCGGGCGAGGTCGAAGGGGAGGAGGCGGCGGCGTTGGCGACGCGACCGCACTGGCTCTTCGGCGACCAGTTGGGCCCGCACTTCATCGACCCGCGGCACGGCGGGCCCGACCGTGACGCGCCGCTGGTGATCATCGAGGCCCGTTCGGTGTTCGCCCGGCGCCGCTTCCACCGTGCCAAGGCCCACCTGGTGCTCTCCGCGATGCGGCACCGGGCGGCCGAGCTGGGCGACCGGGCGGTGTACGTCCGCGCCGACACCTACCGGGAGGGGCTGCGACGGGCGGTGCCCCGGGGCCGGGTCACCGTCTTCCCGCCGACCTCGCGCGCCGCGGCCGGCCTCGTCGGCGCGCTGGACCGGGTGGACGTGCTGCCCGAACGCGGCCACCTCGTCACCCGGGAGGAGTTCGCGGCCTGGGTCGGCGAGCACGGCGGAAAGCACGGCGACGGGCACGGGCACGGGGGCGGGGACGGGCATGGGGGCGGGCACGGCGGTCGGCTGCGGCTGGAGGACTTCTACCGCTGGGTCCGCCGCGAGCAGGGCCTGCTGATGGACGGCGGTGACCCGGCCGGGGGACGGTGGAACCTCGACCACGACAACCGCGAACCGCCGCCGTCCGGCCGCGCCGCGCTGGACCTGCCCCCGCCGTGGCGCCCCTCGGAGGACGCGGTGGACGACGAGGTCCGCCACGACCTGGACCGCTGGGAGCGCGAGGGCCGGGTGTCGTTCGTCGGCCGGGACGGGCCGCGCGGCTTCCCGGCCACCCGGCGGGAGGCCCTGGCCGCGCTGCGCCACTTCCTGCGCCACCGGCTGGCCGCGTTCGGGCCGTACGAGGACGCGGTGCTCGCCGCCGACCCGGTGCTGGCCCACAGCCGGCTGTCCCCCGCGCTCAACCTCGGGCTGCTGCACCCGGACGAGTGCGTGCGGCGGGCCGAGAAGGCGCTGCGGTCCGGGGCCGCGCCCCTGAACAGCGTGGAGGGCTTCGTCCGCCAGATCGCCGGCTGGCGGGAGTACGTCCGGCTGCTGTACTGGCACTTCGGCGAGGACTACCGGCACCGCGACGAGCTGGGGCACACCGCCCCGCTGCCCGACTGGTTCGCCGAGCTGGACGCGGAGGCGGTGACGGCCCGCTGCCTGTCCACCGTGCTGGCCCAGGTCCGCGACACCGGGTGGACCCACCACATCCCGCGGCTGATGGTCCTGGGCAGCCGGGCGCTCCAGGACGGCTGGGACCCGGCCGCGGTGACCGACTGGTTCCACCGGTGCTTCGTCGACGGCTACGACTGGGTGATGCTGCCGAACGTCGTCGGCATGTCCCAGTACGCCGACGGCGGCCTGATGACGACGAAGCCCTACACCTCGGGCGGCGCGTACATCGACCGGATGAGCGACCTGTGCGCGGGCTGCGCCTACCGCCCGGGGGACCGCACCGGCGAGCGCGCCTGCCCCTACACGGCGGGCTACTGGGCCTTCCTCCACCGCCACCGGGCCCGGCTGGAGCACAACCCCCGCACCGCCCGCGCGGTCCACGGCCTGGACCGGCTCTCCGACCTCCCCGAGACCCTGGCCGGCGTCCGCGACCGGGGCACCGCGGCGCCCTGACGGTCGGGTGCCCCGGGACCCGGGCGGGCCGTCGGGTTCGCTCCGGGGGACCTGGTCAGCGTGGTGCGTGCGGTGCCGGACGCTCTTCCCCGGCCCCGGCCCCGGCCCCAGCCCCGGACGGCGTCGCATCCGCCCGCGCGAACAGCCCGTCGACGAGGGCGCGCAGCCCCTGCGGGTACGTGTCCCGTGCGGCCAGGGCGTGCCACCGCCGACCGACGGCGGCCAGGTGCGGCGCCCGCTCAGGGTCGAACGCCTCGCGGAAGGCGGGCGGTTCGCCGTACGCCTGGCCGCGGGCGGTGCGGGCGCGGACGAGGATCTCGCCGACGGTGTAGTACCAGATGTCGCGGAAGAGGCCGACGGACTGCTCGGGTGTGCACCCGTGGTCGTCGGCCCCGGCCACGATCTCCTCGACCATCCAGAGGGCCGACTCGTCGAGGAGGCCGACGAACCCGTCGGTGGTGAGGACCTCCGCCGCCCACGGCCAGGCCGCGAGCGCGTCGTGCATCGCGGTGGCGGCCGCGATGACGCGCTCCCGCGGGTCGTCCGGCGGGCGCGGGCGGTCGAGCTGCTCGATGTGGTGGTTGAGCAGCTGGACGAGCAGGTCCTCCCGGTCCCGGATGTGGTGGTAGAGCGTCGTCGCCCCGACGCCGATCTCGGCGGCCAGCCGGCGGATCGTCAGCTGCTCCCAGCCGTCCCGCTCGATGAGCTGCCGGGCCGCCGTCAGGATCTGCGCGCGGGAGGTCCGGGGCGGCCGGCCGGTACGGCCCTGGGGGGCGGGGGACCGGCTGGCGCGGCCGTGCGGTGCGGGCGGTCGGGGCATGCCTCCCATCATGCCGTCAAGCCCTCCGCCGCCCCGGGAAGGGGCCGGTTCCCGGGCCGTTCGGCTTCCCGGCCCGCCGGGTGCGGTGTTACTTTCGGAACATGTTCCGGAACGCGTTCGAAAAGTTGGCGCCGATGACGGGGGACGGTCCGCGATGAGGAACGGGACGAACGAGCAGCACGGGAAGCACAAGCAGCACGAGAAGAGGGAGAAGGACGAGAAGAGGGGGGCACACGGGATGGGCGGAGTGAGCGGGGTCGAGGGGGAGGGCGGTCCGGGCGCTCGGCTGGGGGTGGTGCTCGCCGTGGTGGCCCTCGCGCAGTTCATGGTGTCGCTGGACCTGTCGGTCGTGAACGTCGGACTCCCGCGGATCGGTGCCGGCCTCGGCTTCGGGGCGGTGGGGCTGACCTGGGTGATCCACGCCTACGCCCTCACCTTCGGCGGCCTGCTCCTGCTGGGCGGCAAGGCCGCCGACCGGTACGGCCGCAAGCGGGTCCTGCTCTTCGGGCTCGCCCTGTTCGGCCTCGCCTCACTCGCCGGCGGCCTCGCGCGGGACCCCGGCCAACTCGTGGCCGCCCGCGCCGCGCAGGGCGTCGGGGCCGCCGCGCTGGCCCCGGCCGCGCTGGCACTGCTGACCGCGACGTTCCCCGCGGGCCGGCCCCGGGTCCGGGCGTTCGGGGTGTGGAGCGCGACGAACGCGGCCGGGGGCGCCCTCGGGGTCGTGATCGGCGGGCTGCTGACGCAGTACGCTGGCTGGCGCTGGGTGATGTTCGTGAACGTGCCGATGGCCGGCTGCGCGCTGGCCCTGGCGTGGCGCGGTGTCGCCGGCGGCCGTCCGGCCGGCCGCGGCGGACGGCCGGACCTGCTCGGCGCGGCGCTGGCCACGTCGGGCATGGTGCTGCTGGTGTTCGGCGTCGTGCGCACCGACCGGTACGCCTGGACCTCGGCGGTCACCCTGACGACGCTGGCCGCCGCCGCCCTGCTGCTGGCCGCGTTCGTCCACGTCGAGCGGACCACCGCCCGTGAACCGCTGATCCGTCCCGGCCTGTTCGCCAACCGCTCGGTGGCCGGGGCGAACCTCTTCAACCTCCTGGTCGGAGCCGCCATGACCCCGGCCTTCTACTTCCTGTCCCTCTACGTCCAGCAGGTCCTCGGGACGGGACCCGCGCTGACCGGGGCCATGTTCCTGCCGTTCACCTTCGTGCTGGTCGCGGGCACTGTGCTCGCCGTCAGGCTCGGCTACCGGCTCGCTCCGCGCTCCCTGCTGGTCCTCGGCGGGCTCCTCACCGCGGCCGGGCTGGCCTGGTTCGGCCTGATCGGCCCGGACGGCTCCTTCGCCGCCGACGTCCTCGGGCCCTCGGTCGTCGCCGGCACCGGCTTCGGGCTCTGCCTCGGGCCGGTCGTCTCCGTCGCCACCGCCGGCGTCGCGTCCCACGAGGCCGGTGCCGCCTCGGGTCTGCTCAACAGCTCGCGCCAGATCGGCGCGTCGCTGGGGCTCGCCGCCCTCGGCACCGCGGCACACCACCGCACCGGCCGGAGCACGTCCCTCGCGGCCCTCACCGACGGCTACGCGCTCGGCCTGACCGTCGGCGCCGGGCTGTTGGCCGCCGCCGCGCTCGTCGCCCTCACCGTCCTGCGGCGGACCAGCCCGGCGGTGCGGGCCGAGCGGGCCGCCGACCGCGGCCCGCTCCCCGTCCGGGACTGACCGGACGGCCGCCCCCCGGCGTCCCGGGCACCCGGAGCGCGACTCCTCGACGCGGGTGCCCGGACCGCGGTCCCCTCGCGCGGCGCCCCGGCCCGCCGGCACCCGCGCGGTAGGGCCTTCGGGCGGATCGGGACGCAACACCCGTACGGGACGGTGGAATCGGACGTTCCACGCCACCGCGGGGACGACATCCCGCCGGGGGCTTCTCTTTCGGATCGCGATGCATTGTCATGGGCATGCTTTGACGCGCGTCCCCGACCCCTCCCGAGAGGATCGCATCAGCGTGAGAAGTCCGAAGTCCGTGGCGGCCGTCCTCGCCACCACCGCGGCCATGGTCCTGGGCTGCGGCCTGGGCAGCGCCGCCGCCAGCCCCGCCCCCTCCACGTCCGCCGCCGCGAGCCCCGCGGCCACCGCCACCTGCAGCTCCGCCGCCGCCTCGGGCAGCGCCGTCCAAGGAGCCCTGACCCAGGCGCAGGTCCAGCAGCGGCTCTCCCCGCTCACCGCGCAGCGCCGCGCCCAGTACGGGCTTCCGGCGAAGGGCGCGCTCGGCGCCGAGAGCGCCGCCGGAGCCGCCTCCGCGCTCGGCTCCGCCGCGGTCAAGCCGCAGGTCGACATCCACCCGGCGCAGGGCACCTCCTTCCTGGCGCAGTCCGGCGCGGACGGCTCCTGCGCCACCCAGTCGGTCTCCACCTCGCTCGCGGTCCAGGACGGCTACACCACCATCTACACGCCGACCATGTACCCGCCCGGCGGCTCCTGCGTCGAACTGGTCACCGTCTACACGCAGTCGGTGCGCGCGGTCTCCGCCTGGGACTGGTGCAAGAGCGTCGCCTTCGCGGCCTCGGTGCCCGTCAACAGCTCCTTCCTGAGCACCTACACCAACGGCTCGGGCGCCTACACCGGACGCGTCATCCGGACCTCCACAGCCTCCAACACCTGGAGCGCGTCCCTCTACAACTACGCGACCGGCGCCTGGGACACCCTGTTCACCCAGTCCGGCACCAACCAGTCCGGACGCACAGACGGTTGGGACATCGAGGAGCTCTACTCCACCGTCGGCACCTCCGGACAGGCGTACTCCTGCGCCGACATGGCCGGCCTGACCTTCGAGTCCAGCGGCATCTCGGTGCGTGACAACGGTGTCTGGTCCGCCGCGAGTTCGGCGAACTCCGACACCCACTACGACTCGGCGAGCGGCTCCTTCTACTGCCCGGGCCGCAGCTACCAGATGGTCAGCGCCTACACCCACTGGAAGGACGTGGGCTGACCCCACGGCCCAAGAGCACCGGGAGCACTGGGAGACCCGGAAGCACCGGAAGCACCGGAAGTACCGGGAGCCCCGCCGCGCCGCCTTCGCGGGGCGGCGGGGCTCCCCGCGTCAGCAGGCGCCGCGGTCGGACCAGGCGGCCCAGGAGGCGGGATCGCTGGGGACGGCACCCGTCGAGTAGGCGGTGGCGGTGTACCTGCGGCCGTTGTACGACACGGTGGCGCCCGGGGCGTAGGAGGCCGACGCCTGCCAGGCGGCCGGGCACCCGGAGCCGCCGGTGGTGCTTGCCGTGGCCGCCGGGACGGAGGCCGAGGAGGCGCCCGCGGTTCCGGCGGTGTCGGCCGCCGCCACGGTGTAGCTGTAGGAGGTGCCCGAGGCGAGGCCGGTGTCGGTGTAGGAGGTGCCCGTGGTGGAGCCGACCAGGACGCCGCCGCGGTAGACGTGGTACGAGGCCGCGCCGGCCACGCCCGTCCAGGCCAGCGAGACGGAGCCGGCGGTGGTGGCGGTGACGTGCAGGCCGGTGGGTGCGGCGAGCTGGGTGGGGGCGCCGCCCGAGGAGACGAACTCCCAGGTGACGCCGGTGACGACGCCCGTGCCCAGCGGCGCGAACTCGGCGAACGCCGGCTGGCTGAGGTCGATGTGGGTCGCGTCGCAGCTGGGGCACTTGTCGGCCGCGGGGAGGGTGAGCGTCCGGCCCCCGTACGTGACCTGGACCGATATCCCCTGGCAGAGGGGGTCGTTGTTCGGGTTGGCGGCGGTCCACCACTGGTAGGAGACGGCCACCAGGTACTGCGTGGACGCGTCGACGGGGGTGCCGCAGGCGCCGTATCCGGCGTCGTTGTAGTACGTCATCTCGCCCGTCACGGGCTGGCCGATCGGTACGGCGGCCGAGGCCGGCCCACCGGCCAGGACCATCAGCGCCGAGGCGCCCACCAGAGCGCCGATCCAGTGCCTGAGGCGTCGCGGGGTGCGCATGCTGCCTCTCCTCTCCTTCTGCTGGCTTCCGTCGACGCCCGCTGGCGTCCGCTGGCTTCCACCGGCCTCCGTCGACTTCTGCCGACGAGGGCCCCGCGGGCGGACTGCGGGCGGGGCGGTGCGGGCACGGTGTACGTCGCTGCCCGTACTCACTCAACTCCCCACCGTGCAAACCGTGTTGAGAGGTCGGCTGATTTCGCCCCGTCCGGCCGCCGTGGTGGTACGGGCGCTCTCGCGGCCGGTGCGGGCCCGCGTCCCCGGGTCGGCTGAGGATTCCGGTCGTTCGGCGCCGGCGGCCGCGCGGGTCCGAGTGGGGACGTGGTGACGGGTGGGGTCGTATACGGATGGACGGCTGCACGGCCGTGAGCTGCGCCGCGCCGCCCGCGCGGTGGCGTCGGGGTGCCGGCGGACGGCGGCGGGCACCGCTGGGTGCGGGGCGCCGTACGCCCACGAAACCACTGTTTCCGCAGGTCAGGTGGGCGTGACCGAAAGTTGCCTCTTGCAATGATCCGCGATGCCGTCGTCCGTTGACTGGCGGCTCGGCGCGGATGACGATCCGTATAGATGCTCTCTACACATGATTCGTGTGACGAGCGTGTTTCGGGGGTGCCCGGCGTTCCGCGGTCCGCGTACAGCGGTCCACGGTCTGCGGGACGCCGGGCGGTGACGGGGGCGGAATCGAGCGAGCGGGAGGAAGAGACGTGTGCGGAATAGCCGGATGGATCTCCTACCAGCGTGACCTGCGGGCGGAGCAGGCGGCCGTCGACGCGATGACCGAGACGATGTCCTGCCGCGGGCCGGACGACCGGGGCACCTGGGTCAGCGGACCCGCGGCCCTGGGCCACCGCAGGCTCGCGGTGATCGACCTGCCCGGGGGGCGCCAGCCGATGAGCGTCGGCACCCCGGGCGGCGAGGTCGCCATGGTGTACTCGGGGGAGGCGTACAACTTCCACGAGCTCCGTGCCGAACTGGCCTCGCGCGGCCACCACTTCACCACCGACTCGGACACCGAGGTGGTGCTGCACGGCTACCTGGAGTGGGGAGCTGCGGTCGCCGAGCGGCTCAACGGCATGTACGCCTTCGCGATCTGGGACGAGCGCGAGCAGAAGCTCGTGATGATCCGCGACCGGATGGGCATCAAGCCCTTCTACTACTACCCGACGGCCGACGGCGTGCTCTTCGGCTCCGAGCCCAAGGCGATCCTGGCCAACCCGCTCGCCGGGCGGACCGTGACCGCCGACGGCCTGCGTGAGCTGTTCGCCTTCGTCAAGACCCCCGGCCACGCGGTCTGGCACGGTATGCGCGAGGTCGAACCCGGCACCGTGGTGACCGTCGACCGCGGCGGCGTCCGCACCCACGCCTACTGGACGCTGGAGACCCGGCCGCACACCGACGACCAGCAGACCTCCATCGCGCACGTGCGGACGCTGCTCGACGACATCGTCCGCCGCCAGCTCGTCGCCGACGTCCCGCTGTGCACCCTGCTCTCCGGCGGCCTGGACTCCTCCGCGATGACCGCGCTGGCGGCCCGCCAACTCGCCGAGACCGGCGGGACGGTGCGCAGCTTCGCGGTGGACTTCGCCGGCCGCACCGAGAACTTCGTCGCCGACGAGCTGCGCACCACCCCGGACACGCCGTTCGTGCACGACGTCGCCCGCGAGTCCGGCACCGACCACCAGGACATCGTGCTCGACTCCGAGCAGCTCGCCGACCCCGAGGTGCGCTCCCGGGTGATCCGCGCCCGGGACCTGCCGGCCGGCTTCGGGGACATGGACGCCTCGCTGTACCTGCTGTTCAAGGCGATACGCGAGCACTCCACCGTGGCGCTGTCGGGGGAGTCGGCGGACGAGGTGTTCGGCGGATACCTCCAGTTCTTCGACCCGGAGGCGCGCAAGGGCGGGAACTTCCCGTGGCTGGCGCAGTTCTCCAAGCACTTCGGCGAGGACGACGCCATCCTCCACCAGGACCTCGGCAAGCTCCTGGACCTCGACGGCTACACCCGCGACAGCTACGCCTCGGCGGTGACCGGGGTGCGGAGGCTGGACGGGGAGAGCGACTTCGAGTTCCGCATGCGGGTGATCTCCTACCTGCACCTGACCCGCTTCGTCCGGGTGCTGCTCGACCGCAAGGACCGGGCCAGCATGGCGGTCGGCCTGGAGGTGCGGGTGCCGTTCTGCGACCACCGGCTGGTGGAGTACGTCTACAACGCTCCGTGGGCCCTGAAGTCCTTCGACGGCCGGGAGAAGAGCCTGCTGCGCGAGGCGACGGCCGACGTACTGCCCCGGTCCGTCTACGACCGGGTCAAGAGCCCCTACCCGTCCACGCAGGACCCGGCCTACGCGGTGGCGCTCCAGAACGCCCTCAAGGACCTGCTGGCCAACCCCTCCCACCAGGTCTTCGACCTCGTCAGCCGGGACTGGATGACGCGCGCGGTGGCCGTCGACAGCCCGCAGATCAACCAGGCGTCGCGGCGCGGCATGGAGCGGACGCTGGATCTCGCCCTGTGGATGGACATGTACCAGCCCACCCTCGACCTGAGCTGAGCTGGCCTGGCCTGAACCAGTCGTAGCTCTCGGCCTTTCCCGCCGGCGTCCTGGCCGGCGGGAAAGGCCGAGAGGCGGGGCCCAGGGCGGGGCTCAGGCGAGCCTCAGGGGGCGGTGAACAGCGAGGTGAAGCGGGGCGAGAGCCAGGGCTTGCGCCCCCAGGCGACGATCTTCCCCCGGGAGAGCGCGCCCATGCTCGTGCACCGGCCGAGGGCGAGCAGCAGGAACGTGACCGGCTCGGCCACGATCGTGCAGTCCGGGCGCCGCGGCGGCCGCGCGGTCACGTCCACCGCGCCGTCGGTGAACGTCGCCGCGAACCGGGACCCGCCGCGCAGCCGCAGCTCGTAGCAGGCGCTGTGCCCGGCGGCGGTGCGCGGGTTGACCACCCGGGGCATTGCCGTGGTCAGGAACGGCAGCGTCAGGTCGACCCGTTCGCGGTCGATCATGTGCGGCCTGCGCAGGGCGACGGCGATGTCGTAGCCGTGCCCGAGCATGTGGGTGAGCAGGTACGAGCCGAGGGTGCCCAGGTCCATGGGCCCCAGCGGGGTGAAGACCGGCGCGTCCGCCGGCCGGGTCCGGGCCGCCTCGGTGAACGCCTCGGCGCACCGTACGATCCCGTCCGCCAGGACGGTCCCGTCCCGTTCGGTGAAGGCGGCCAGCGAAACGGAGTTGGCCGCGGCCAGACTCCCGGCGGTCCCGTCGCCGTACGTCCGCTCCCGGCCGGCGGCGAGGTCGGCCATCAGCTCGTTGGCCTTGAACAGGTGCGCGGCCGCCTCCCCGACGGTCCACGACGCGCCGGGTATGGGCACGGAGGTGTCCGCGCACGGCCGGAGCAACCGCGCGGTGTGCTCGGCGACGGCGCCGATGGCCGCGGCCAGCGAAGGTCCCACGGCGGCCTGGAACGGAGGGGCGCTCATGGTGCAGAAGCGTCGCCCAGCCCCGCCCGTCTGTCCAGAGCCCCGTCGGCCATCCACGCGGGCGGTTTCTCCGCCGGGGAGCGCCCCGCGCGGGTCCGACGTCCCCCTGGCCCCTCATACGCGGACGACGACGCCGGTCACCGGAAGGCGCGGCGGAGCTGCCACCAGGCCAGGCCCGCCGCGGCGGTGGCCGCGGCGGCGAGGACGGCTCGCGGCAGCGGGTTCGCGGGCCGGGTGGCCGTGTGGTCGGCGAGGACGGCGCCGCTGGACCGCCAGCTCAGCACCGAGCCGTGGGACTGGCCCGACAGCCAGCAGCCGAACGACTGGAACGAGCCGACGGACAGGGCGCACATCGACGAGCCGAGCGAGCCGGCGGAGGCGAACGACGCCACCGACCCGACGGACAGCGCCGACCCGACCGAGCCGATCGACAGCACCGAGTCGGTGGAGGCGATGGACAGGACCGAGTCGCGCGAGCCGATCGACCAGAGTGAGGACATGGCCTTCATTCTCGTCCGCCGCGGCCCGGGTCACGCCCGCCGGGCCGCCGCCGGAGTGAACGGGCTGGCCCGCCGGAGTGACCGGGCCCGCCCGGAGCGGCGGCGGACGGGCCCGACCGCGTGGGAGCGGACGGGCCCGACGGCGTGGGACGCGGGGCGTCAGCGCACGTTGATCGTCACCGTGACGGTCTTGAGGACCGCCGGCAGCTTGGTGGTGTCGACCTTCAGGATCTCGCCGTTGTCGCTCTGGCCGGTGGGCGGCAGCACCTTCTGGTGGACGGTCCACTTCCCGTCGGGGTCGACGGAGATGGTGTCGATGCCGAAGTCGTCGTCGTTGGACAGGTACAGCGTCCTGCCCGCATCGGTGGTGGCCACGCCCTCGACCTTGTCGTGCGCGAAGAAGGCGCCGGTGGGGTCGAGCTGGCTGACCAGCGAGCCGACGTTGAGGTAGGGCTGCTTCTGGGCCACGTGCACGCCCGCCTCGGTCAGCGCGGCGAGCGCGGTGTCGGTGTCGTCCTTGCCGACGAACGCCTCGGGCGACTTGCCGCCGATCGTCAGGCCGCTGACGTCGGTGGCGCCGTTGGTGTCCACCTCGTAGAGGGTCTTGTTCGCGAACGGCTCGTAGTTGCCGTCCCGTTCGTCGACCAGGAACTTCGTGTCCGACAGCGCGGTGATCTCGCTGTTGGCGTCGCCGGTGTCGTCGGGGTCGTCCAGCAGGTACAGGTACTGCTTGGTCTGGTACGTGCGCAGGTTGACGGTGACGATGCGGGTGGCCGCGACCTTGGACGCCTTGGTGGTGCCGAGGTCGGGCTGCTGGAGCGCGGACTGCATGACGCCCACCAGCGTCGAGCCGTCCGGCGTGATCGTCAGGCCCTCCATGCCCTTGTTCGTCGCACGGTCGGCCAGCTCGGCCGGCAGGTACCCGAGGATGGTGTGGTCCGCGTTGTCCGGGCTGTTCCGGTACGGGGTCAGCCGGCCCAGCTCGTAGCCGTTGGCGTCGAAGTGGGTGATGTAGGGGCCGTACTCGTCCGAGACCCAGAAGGTGCCGTCGGGCAGCGCCACCAGGCCCTCGGAGTCGTAGCCGTACGGGTCCTTGGCGACGGGCGCGGGGGTGCCGCCGTCGGCGTTGGTCGCGGCGACGTCGTCGATGACCTCGCTGGTGTCGTGCGGCGGCCGGCCGCTGTAGCTCGTCCCGCCGAGGCGCTTCGGGCCCTTCAGGGTGACCTTCTTGACCAGCTCGGCCTTGCCGTCCACCAGCTTGAACTCGCCGATCTCGGGCGTGAAGCCGGTGAGCATCTCGGACTTGTTGCCGTCGGGGGCGTCGGCGTTCGGGCCGCGGTCGGTGAGCCCGTAGAAGTAGCCCGACTTCCCGGGTACCGGGGCGAGCGACGAGCCGAAGCCCTCACCGGAGATCGCGGTGGTGGTGCCGCCGGGGCCGGCCACCTTCGCGAGCGGCGCCAGCGGGGAGCCGTCCGCCTGGGTGTCCTTGAAGAGCCGCACCGCGTCGGTCGTGGTGTACGTGAAGGTGTCCGTGCCCTTGAAGCCGGCCTTCGGCGTGTACGTGAACGTGCCGTCCGCGTCGACCGTCACGGTGCCGTCGGACGGGGCGGTGTGCCGTACGACCGCCGTCGCGCCGACGTCGTTGCGCAGGACGTCACCGGACACCGGGCCCTTGCCGGAGAAGGTGTCGGCGGTCGCGCCGAAGTCGTGCGAGGGGGCCGACAGCCAACCGCCGGCCTGGGCCGCGGCGGTGCCCGCGCCCACCACGGCGAAGGTGGCGCCGATGGCGATGGCGATCCGGACGCGCTTGCGGGAGAGGGGACTTGAGGTCATGGCTCAGAACCTGTCGGTCGGCGGTGAACTCCCGGGTGGCCGCCGGTGAACCCCCGGTTCACAGCGGGCCGGAACTTCGGACACCCGCGCCGTTCGGCGTTCTCCCTGATCGCCGTGGGGGCGCTGGGAGCGGTGGTGACGGTGGTCCGTGGTCCGCCGACCGTGATATGACGTCGCGTCAGGTGCGCAGCCCGCGCAGCAGCGCGGCGAGCCCGTCGAAGAACTCCCGCTCGGCGTCCACCTCCGCGGCGTGCCGGGCGGTCGCGGCCAGCAGCGGGAACTCCGTGTCCGGCAGCGCCGAGAGCACCGCCGTACCCTCGCCCGCCAGCGGGCCCAGCTCCTCCAGCTGGACGGCCCCGATGACGTAGGAGAGCAGGCCGCGCAGCGCCACCACGCGCGGCGCGCCGTCGAACCCCGCCTCGCTGAGGACGCCGAGCACGGCCTCCGACCAGCGCGCCACCTCCCGCGACCGGTGTCGGTGGGCGACGGACAGCGGTACGACGGCCGGGTGGGCGGTGACGGCCTCGCGCAGCCGGCGCACCAGGGCCTCGATCCGCTCCCGCCACGGCAGGCCCGGGGGCGGCCGCACGTCGACGCGGGCCAGCACCGACTCGACGACGAGGCGCTCCAGCTCGCCCCGGTCGGCCACGTAGCGGTACAGGCCCATGGTGCTCATCCGCAGCTCCTGGGCGACGGCCCGCATGGACAGGCCGCCGAGCCCGTCGCGGTCGAGGACGTCGAGCGCGGCCGCGGTGATCTGCTCGGGGGTGAGGGTGCGTGGTCGTGGCATGGCGGTTGACAGCGTACGGCATACGCCTACGCTGGTAAGCGTGTGCTGTACGCCTACGGAGCGACGGCCTACCAGGGGGAAGCCATGAGCAGAGCAGCACGTCCCGCACCCGGCCGGCGGGTCGAACCCGGCTCGTCCGTCACCGCCCGCGAGCTCGACACCGTCACGGACGGCACGGGCGCGGGCGGCGCTGGCGGCCCCGGTGGGCCCGGCGGCCGCGGCGGCGCCGGCGGTTCCGGCGGTTCGGGCGGTTCCGGCGGCAGGGTCGCGGTGCCGGACGCCGGACGGCTGGTCCACCTCCAGTTCCGGCGGTTCGCCGGCTGCCCGGTGTGCAACCTCCACCTGCGGTCGGTGGTGCGCCGCCACGACGAGATCACGGCGGCCGGCGTGCGCGAGGTGGTGGTCTTCCACTCTCCCGCCGGGGAGCTGCTGGAGCACGTCGCCGGCCTCCCCTTCGCCGTGGTGGCCGACCCGGAGAAGCGGCTGTACGCCGAGTTCGGGGTCGAGTCGGCCCCGCGCGCGCTGCTGCACCCGCGAGCCTGGGCTCCCGTCACCCGCGCCGTGCTGCGCAGCACGTGGACGCTGCTCCGCCGCCAGGAGCGCGCCCCGTCGTCCAGGCCGCACGGCGGGCGGCTGGGCCTGCCCGCGGACTTCCTGATCGCCCCCGACGGCCGGGTGCTGGCGGCCAAGTACGGCGAACACGCCTACGACCAGTGGCCGGTGGACGAGCTGCTGGCCCTGGCCGCCCGCGCCACCGGCGGCGGCGCTGTCAGTGGCGGCGGAGATCATGCCTGACATGACACGCGGAACATCCGACGAACTGCGCGCCCTGGCCCTGAAGCACCTGCCGCCCCAGGACGCCGAACGCTGGCTCTCCCTGCTGCGCCCCGCCGCCTGCCTGGAGAAGGCGACGGGGTCGGACCCCGTCGTCGGACAGCTCGGTGGCACCCCCAGGCTGCCGGCCGGCACGGACTGGCCGGTGTGGGAGGGCCACGGTCCGCTCTCCTTCGTCGCCTCGGTCGACTGCGCCGGTCTGGCCGTCGGCGCCCTGGACATCGCCCTGGACATCGCCCTGCCGTCCGACGGGACGCTGCTCTTCTTCTCCTTCGACGGACAGGTGGACGACGGTGAGGCACTCGTCCTGCCCGACGACCCCGAGACCCGGCCCGGCGCCCGTGTCCTGTTCGTGCCGGCCGGCGAGGCCACCGAGGAGCGCACCGCCCCGGAGGGCCTGCCGCCGTATCCCCGCGTACCGCTCACCGCACGCGTACGGGTCACCGCGCCCGACCCCTCGCACCCCCTGATACAGCGGACGTTCGGGCCCGACGCCCGCTTCGGCCGCGCGCACCCGGTGGTCGCCGAGGAGTTCCTCGACGCCCTCTGGGCGCTGCGCGACGGCACCGGACACCAGATCGGCGGCCACGCGGACCCCGTGCAGAACCCGGTGGAGCTGGAGGTGGCCCACGCCCTCCTGGGGGGCCGGGTGGCGTGGGACGACCCCCGGCTGCTCGCGGAGGCGAACCGCCTGCTGCCGCTGGCCCAGATCGACAGCGACGGCGACGCGGGCATGCTCTGGGGTGACGTCGGCACCCTCTACTGGCTGATCCGCCCCGAGGATCTGGCCGAACGCCGCTTCGACGAGGCCGTGTTCACCTGGCAGTGCGGCTGACGGGCACGGCGTGCGAGGCTTCGGCCGGGCGGTGCTCGGCGTGGTCCCCGGCGTGGTGCCCGGCGTGGTCCCCGGCGTGGTGCCCGGCGCGGTGCCCCGCGCCCGGCCCGCCGCCGGACCGTCACCGGTCCAGCGGCACCAGGTCAGGTGACGTACGAGGAGCAGGAGAAGCAGCGATGCCAGGAGCCGGATACGACGCCGAGACCGCCGCCGCGTACCGGGCGGCGCGGGAGATCCCCCGCGAGGGGCTGGGCGCGTGGCGGCAGGCCGTGGCCGAGGAGGCGGCGCTCCAGCCCGGCTGGACCGTCCTGGACGTCGGCGCGGGCACCGGCGGGTTCGCCCGGGCCTTCCACGACTGGTACGGCGTCCATGTGCTGGCCGTCGAACCCGCCCCCGCCATGCGGGCGTTGATACCGACAGGACCCGGTGTCGAGGCGCTGGACGGCCGCGCGGAGGCCCTGCCCGTCCCCGACGGCCGCGCGGACGCCGCGTGGCTCGGGTCGGTGGTGCACCACATCGGCGACCTGGCCGCCGCCGCCCGCGAGCTGCGGCGCGCGCTGCGCCCCGGCGCGCCGGTCCTGATCCGCAACACCTTTCCCGGCCGCGGCGAGCGCGACCTGCGGGTCCGCTTCTTCCCCGAGACCGCGGACAGCGTCGCCGGCTACCCCACCGTCGAGCAGGTCACGGCGGCCTTCGCGGCGGTGGGCTTCCGGCGCACCGCGCTGCGCCCGCTCCCGCAGGTGTCGGCGCCCACCCTCGCCCACTACGCCGACCGGCTGCGCCGCGAGACCGACACCAAGCTCAGCTCACTCAGCGACGACGCCTACGCCCGGGGCCTGGCCCGCCTGCGCGCGGCGGCCGCCGCCGACCCGGAGGAGCCGGCGACGAGTTGGATGGACCTGCTGGTCCTGCGTTGACGATGCCGCCGGCCGTCCACCCGCCGGCCGTCCACCCGCCGGCCGCCGGCAGGTCGACGGGATGCCCGACTCCCAAAAACAGAAGGAGAGTTGTCGGCCCTGTGGCTTAGGTTGCGGAAGGCGCGGCGGGCGGTCCGCCGCACGGTTCGTGAATGGGGGGTGGGATCCGTATGTCCATGCGCAGGAAGTCCCTGGGGTTCTCGGTCGCGGTGGCCGCGGCGGCGGGGACGCTGCTGGCCGCGGTGGCGGTCCCGGCGTCGGCCGACACGACGGCGCCGCTGCCGATCACCTCGTCCGCCGCCGTCGTCGTCGACGGGGTGCACAAGCATCTGCTGATCAGCGATCCGGCGGAGGGCGAGATCCTGGTGACGGACTACTCCGGCACGGTCGTCGGGCAGATCACCGGCGAGGAGGGGGCGGAGGGGCTGGCGCTGTCGCCGGACTCCGGCACGCTGTTCGTGGCACTGCCCGGCGCCGACGCGATCTCCGCCGTCGACACCGCGACGCTCACCGAGTCCGCGCGCTACCCCACCGGCACGGGAACCGCCCCGGCCCACCTGGCCCTGGTCGGCGACACCCTGTGGTTCGGGTACGGCGCGGCCGGCGGGGGGAGGATCGGGTCGGTCGACGTGGACTCGGCCGACCCCCAGGTCACCCTGGACCCCTCGACGGCGTACGAGTTCTACGCCGCGCCGGTCCTGGCGGCCTCACCGGCGGCGCCGGGCGTGCTCGTGGCCGCGGACGGCTACTCCAGCCCGCCGACCGTCACCGTCTACGACGTCTCCTCGGGGACGGCCGTCACGAAGGCGTCCGTGTGGGACCCCGGGACCCAGTCGGGCGGCACCGGTTCCATCACCGACATGGCGATCACCCCGGACGGCAAGGACCTGGTCACCGCCAGCGGCGCCCCGTACGTCCAGCAGGTCTTCAAGCTCGCGGACCTGTCGCCGGACGGGACCTACCCGACCGGCCCGTACCCGGACGCGGTGGCCATCGCCCCCGACGGCACCGTGGCGGCCGGCATCGACCCCGCCTTCGACGACGACCTCTACGTCTTCGCCCAGGGGCAGACCACCCCCGAGCAGACCTACGCGCTGGAGGCGCGGGTGCTCCCCGACGGCCTGGCCTGGGACCCGAGCGGCAAGCTGCTCTTCGCCCTCACCTCGACCGGCTACGACGCCCCGATCTCGCTCCAGGTGATCGGTTCGACCAGCACGCCCGCGGCCCCCAGCACGCTGACGATCACCGCGCCCGCCACCGCCCCCAAGGGGCAGGCGCTCACGCTCAAGGGCACCCTCACCTCGACGGCGTCGATCCCGTCCGGCAGCGAGGTGACGCTCACCCGGACCGACTCCGCGCACCCCGACGGCACGGTCGTCACCACCGTGCCGGTCAAGGCCGACGGGGTCTGGAAGGCGGCCGACATCCCGCTGGTCAAGGGCACCGCCGTCTACCGGGTCGACTACGCCGGCGACGCCACGCACGGCGCCGCCTCCGCGACCACGTCGGTCACGATCACCAAGTGACGCCCTGACGGCCGCGGACGGAGCACCGGTCGCCCCCTGCCCCGGGCAGGGCGGCCGAACGCGTGTCACGCACGGCCGGACCTGCTGGTGCGGCGCCCCGGCGGCCTCCTGGCCACCGGGGCGCCCCAGCGTCGGGACCGCTCAGACGGTGCCGTCCTGCCACCACCAGGCGCGGCCCAGGTCGGCCCTGCTGTCGACGTGCTGGTGGTCCTCGGTGTAGGTCTCCAGGCCGGAGAAGCCGCAGGTCTCCGCCTTCTGGTAGACGGTCTTGTTGGCGACGCCGGGGACGTCGAGGTCGGCGGCCGTGCCGTAGAGGTGCATGCTGTCGCTCGCGCCGCCCACCGAGGCGTTGTGCGAGACGCTGCGGAAGCCGGAGTTGACGGTGATGGGGGTGTTGCCGAGCTTCTTGCGCAGCGCTTCGAGCTTGTACATCGTGCGGCGGACGTTCTCCTTGGCCGCGGCGGCGGTCACCTTGCCGCCGTCGAACGTGCCGCTCACGCGGTCGGTGAACTCGCTGAAGTCGAAGTGCGTGGTGGAACCGTCCGACTGCTGGAGGGCGTTGAGCTGCGCCTGCGTGGCGGGTCCGACGATGCCGTCGGAGGACAGGCCGTAGCCGGACTGGAAGAGGCGGACGGCGGTGGCGGTGCCCGGGCCGAAGTCCCCGTCGATGGCCACCCGGGTCTGGCCGGCGCTGCCGGTGGCCCAGCCGGCCACCCGGATCTGCAGTTCGGTGACGTCGGCGCCGGTCATCCCCTGCTGGAGGGTCCGCGACCAGGTGTACGCGGAGGCGGAGCCGGAGAGCAGGAACGGCCCCACGGCGACGCCGGCGCCGGCCGCCAGCGTTCCGCGCAGCAGGGTACGACGGTCCAGGGGGAAGGAGGACGAAGCCATCGTTGTCCTTTCGGTGACCGGTCGGGGGTCGGGTGCGGACTCGGTCCGGGGGTCCGGGGGCCGGGGTCCGGTCCGGGTCCGTTGTCGGCCGCGGGCGCGGCGGACCCAGCATGGCGCCGGTGCTGGAGGTGCTCAAGGGGCTGAAGCCGCCGCCGCCGGAACGCAAAGCCGCCACCACCGGGTAAACGGAACGGCACCCGAATGCGGGACGGCGAACAAGGAACAGCAATCCCGTCCGGCTTCTTGACGGTCGGCCGGGACCACCTGACACTGCCATAAAGAGGCAATCACCCCTTGGTCCGTAGAGTGAGAGCGTTCTCTGGAATGGATTCAGAGGCTGCTGCGGCGAATCACCAACGGATTGCATGGCACAGTGCGCGATCCATCTCCACAATCCACCCCCCACCCCCGCGCTCCGCGCCGGATCGGCGTTCACCTCGTGAACCCGGGTGAAAGGACCCCCACGTCATGCGCGCATTCCTCACCGAGGCCCGGTCCGGGCCCGCCGCACGGCCCAGACGGCGTGCCGTCGCCGTGCTCGGCGCCCTCGCCCTGCTGCTGGCCGGACTGCTCGGCCTGTCGGAGACGGTCGGGACCGCCGTAGCGGACTCCTCCGACTACACCCAGAGCGTCAGCCAGACCGGCGCCGCCCAGGCCCAGCTCACCTTCACGCCGACCTCGGCCTCCTCCTACGTCATCGTGCACTACCTGGTGAACAGCGCGAACCAGCAGAACGTCCAGATGACGGCGGCCGGTTCGGCCTGGACCTACACGGTCGGCGGCCTGTCCAGCGGGTCGGTGCTGACCTACTCCTTCACCTACACCAAGGGCGGACCGCAGTACGACACCCCGCAGTTCACCTACACGCAGGGCGGCGGGACCACCACCACGCCCCCGGCCGGGACCGTCGCCACACCGACCTTCAGCCCGGGCGGCGGCACCTACGCCTCCGCCCAGTCGGTGACGATCTCCGACGCCACCTCGGGCGCGGCCATCCACTACACCACCAACGGCAGCACGCCGACCGCGTCCTCGGCCACCTACAGCGGAGCGATCAACGTCGCCGCCACCACCACCCTCCAGGCGATCGCGGTGAAGTCCGGCTCCACCACCTCGGCCGTGGCCAGCGCCACCTACACCATCGGCAGCACCGCCGCCGGGTGCCCGGCGCAGTCCGACACCCCCGACTTCGGCTCGAACGTCCACATCTTCGACCCGTCGATGGGCAGCACCGCCATCCAGTCCCAACTGGACGCGCAGTTCGCCCAGATGAAGGACACCCAGACCGCCCAGTTCAGCGAGAACCGGGTCGCCGACCTGTTCAAGCCCGGCACCTACAGCGTCGAGGACAACGTCGGCTTCTACACCTCGGTGGCCGGGCTCGGGCAGAACCCGGACGACGTGACGATCAACGGCGACGTCACCGTGGACGCCTTCAACGCCTCCGACGCGGGCAACGCCACCCAGAACTTCTGGCGGTCCGCCGAGAACCTCGCCATCAACCCCTCCAGCGGCACCGACCGCTGGGCGGTCGCCCAGGCCGCGCCCTTCCGGCGCATCGACGTGCACGGCAACCTGGCCCTCTACCCGGCCAGTTACGGCTACGCCAGCGGCGGCTACATCGCCGACACCAAGGTCAGCGGCCAGGCGTCGTCGGTCTCGCAGCAGCAGTGGTACACCCGGGACAGCAGCCTCGGCAGCTGGTCGGGCGGCGTGTGGAACATGGTCTTCTCGGGCGTGAGCGGCGCCCCGGCCACCACCTTCCCGAGCCCGCCGGAGACCACCCTGAGCACCACCCCGGTCTCCCGCGACGTCCCCTACCTCTACATCGACGGCTCCGGCAAGTACCACGTGTTCCTGCCGAGCCTGCGCACCAACGCCTCCGGCCCGAGCTGGGCGAGCGGCAGCACCCCGGGCAGCTCGCTGCCGATGAGCCAGTTCTACGTGGTCAAGGCCGGTGACACCGCGGCCACCATCAACACCGCGCTGGCCGAGGGCTGCAACCTCTTCGTCACCCCGGGGGTGTACCACCTCAGCCAGACGCTCAACGTCACCAAGGCCAACACGGTGATCCTGGGCGTCGGCTACCCGACCTTCGTGCCGGACAACGGCGTCAACGCGATGCAGGTCGCGGACGTGGACGGGGTCCGGATCAAGGGGCTCCTCTTCGACGCGGGCACCACCAACTCCCAGGCCCTGCTGACCGTCGGGCCCTCCGGCTCCTCGGCGAGCCACGCCGCCAACCCGACCACGATCCAGGACGTGTTCTTCCGGATCGGCGGCGAGGTGGCCGGCAAGGCGACCCAGAGCCTGGTGGTCAACAGCAACGACACGATCATCGACCACATCTGGGCCTGGCGGGCCGACCACGGCAACGCCGGCACGGTCGGCTGGACCACCAACACCGCCGACACCGGCCTGACCGTCAACGGCGCCAACGTCCTGGCCGACGGCCTGTTCGTGGAGCACTACCAGAAGTACGAGGTGGTGTGGAACGGCCAGAACGGGAAGACGATCTTCTTCCAGAACGAGAACCCGTACGACCCGCCCAACCAGGCCGCCTGGATGAGCTCGTCGGGGGTCAACGGCTACGCGGCCTACAAGGTCGGCGCCAACGTCACCAGCCACGAGGCATGGGGGCTGGGCAGTTACTGCTACTTCAACGTCAACCCGGCCGTGAACAACTACCACGCCTTCGAGGTGCCGAACACCCCGGGCGTGAAGTTCCACGACGCGCTCACCGTCTCGCTCGGCGGCGTGGGCACCATCACCCACGTCATCAACGACACCGGAGCGGTCACCGCGTCCAACACCACGCCCAGCAACGTGGTCTCCTTCCCGTAGACGGGTCCGCGGGTCCGCGGGTCCGCGGGTCCGCGGGTCCGTGCGCCCGAGCGCCCGTGCGCCCGTGCGCCCGGGCCTCCGTGAGCCGGTGGGCAGGTGAGCCGGTTCGCCGCATCCCCGTGGGCCCCGCCGCCGAGCCGGCGGGGCCCACGGCCGTACGGCACCTCCGGCCCGGTCGGCGCCGAGGAGCCGCGGCCGCACGCCAACGGCACCACCCGGGGTACGACGAAGCGCCGGTCGGCGGCTGCTGGATTGTGCTGGGGTTCGCTGCGCCGTCCAGGACGGCGGGCCGCCGCCGGGCGCCGCCCCGCCACCGGACAGGTGCCCAGCTCGCAGCGGTTCCGGCGCGGCGGGGGAGCGGGCATCCCGCCGTGGTCCGCCGGCCGGTGTTCCGCCCGCGAGGGCAGCTTTCGCCGCGCGTGATATCGACGCGGCGTCGCGCCCTGCTTACGATGCGCAGCACACCACCCCCCACCCCACGGCACCGGCTCCAGAACGGGACGCAGCTCGGCGAACCGACGCTCCGGCGCCGGACCGCGCGCGTACCCGGGGAGACGGTCATCCTCCGCCCGGCACGCCCTGCCGCGAACCTCGCTGCGGCGCGGGCCGCGCGGTGCCCGTGGGCCGAGCTCGCGAGAAGGTGACCCGCAGAGATGTCTGCCAATCCCCCCACCCGACGGCACAGACGGCTCCACCGGTTACTCGGACTCATAGCCGCCGTGGCCACCGCCCTGGTGGCGGCCATGCTGGTCCCCCCCGGTGCGACGGCCAGCGCCCCGGCCTCCTCGGCCACTTCGGCCTCCTCGGCATCGTCGAAGGTCTCGACGGCCTCCTCGTCGACGAGCACGCAGCAGTGGCACTCCGCCATGGCGCAGCTCACCACCCCCGCCAAGGGCTGCTACACCTCCGCGTACCCGGCGGTGGCCTGGCAGAGCACCGCCTGCACCACGGCACCGAACCAGCGCTTCGCACCGAAGGCCGGCGCCACGGCCACCGGGACGGCCTCCCGCACGGCCACCGGGACGGCCGACGGGGCCCGCCTCCCGGCCGTCGCGGGCGCGAGCACCGGCTCCGCGACGGGGACCGGGACCGGGACCGCGCCCGACGTGGTCGGCAACGGCATCGACTTCTCGGCCGGGGTGTCCGGTGTGCTGAACGGCGCGACCGGGTCGTTCCCCACCGTCTCCGGCGTCACGAGCGAGACCGGCGGCGGCGTCGCGAACTCCTACTCCCTGCAGCTGAACAGCGCGCCCTTCAGCAGCCCGATCTGCGCCGGGCACGCCGGCTGCCAGGGCTGGGAGCAGTTCATCCTCTCCAACCCGGGCTCCGGCACCGGCGCGGCCTTCATCCAGTTCTGGATCCTGAACTACTTCACCACCTGCCCGTCCGGCTGGAACTCCTACCTCAGCGACTGCTACAAGAACGGCTCGGCCGTCGCGGTCCCCTCGCAGCCGATCGGCAACCTCGCGAGCCTGAGCCTGTCCGGCAACGTGACCAGCTCGCTGGACACGGTGGTCATGACGACCCCGGGCGGCACCTACAGCGCCTCCACCGCCGACAGCACCCTGGGCCTCTCGGCGGACTGGAACGCGGCCGAGTTCATGATCGGCGGCAACGGCGGCGGTTCGCAGGCCACGTTCAACTCCGGCTCCACGGTGACCGTGAAGACCGTCACCCACGACGGCACGACGAACGCGCCGACCTGCCTGAGTGAGGGATTCACCGGCGAGACCAACAACCTGAACCTCGTCAACACCCCGTCCTTCACCGTCGGGGCGTCGCCCTCCATCCAGAGCCGGCAGAGCAACATCCTGACCTCCCCGGCCTCCTGCGCGTCCGCCCACGGCACGGGCGACACGCACCTGGAGACCTTCGGCGGCACCTTCTACGACTTCCAGGCGGAGGGCTCCTTCACCCTCGCCCGGTCCTCGACGATGACCGTGCAGTCGAACCAGGTCTCCGGCGCCTCGCTCGGCTGGCCGGGAGCGGCCGTCAACAGCGCGGTCGCCACGCAGATGGGCGCGGACACGGTCGCGCTGTGCGCCGCCCGCGGCCTGGTGGTGGACGGGGCCGCCACCGCGCTCCCCGACGGCGGGACGATCAACCTCGCCTCGGGGGACAAGGTCGTCCGCACCGGCAGCCAGTACGTCGTGACCGACCCGCAGGGCGACAACATGGCGGCCACCCTGAACCCCGGGTACGTGGACGTCAACGTCGGCCTCGGCTCCTACCCGCAGCCGGTGAGCGGGCTGCTGGCCAACGCGCCGGGCACCGACAACCAGCTGAGGACGAGCACGGGCACGGTGCTCAACCTCCCGGTCGACCTGGACACGCTGTACAAGGTCTACGGCGACAGCTGGCGGGTCCCGGCAAGCCAGTCCCTCGTCGCGGTCTGCGGCGACAAGACCGAGACCACCGACCCGGCCGCGCCGTTCTGGGCCGACCAGCTGCCGACCGCCCTGCACGACAAGGCGCAGGCGATCTGCCAGCAGGACGCGGTGAAGGACGCCACGCTGCTGGAGGCGTGCACGCTCGACGTCGCGGTGCTCGGCGAGGGCGCGGCCACCGAGTTCGTCGGCGAGCCGGCACCGGTGGACGTCGCGTTCAGCGAGGACACCGACCAGAAAACAGCCAGCCCCTCCCCGGCTCGCTGAGGGAGCGCGGGCCCGCACCCCGACAGGGCTGCGGGCCCGCGCCGCCCGGGCGGGCCGCCCGGTGGGCCCGGTGGGTCACCCGCTCCGCGGCCTGGTGGGTGACCTGGCCGGTGGTCCGGCGGGTGACCACGCCTCGCCGCGCGGGAAGGCCCCGAGTTCCTTGTATGCGCTTACATGAGGCCCTAGACTCGCTGCCCGACGAGGGACCCCGCGGTGCGGCGACCGGCCCGACCGAGGCCGCCGAAGCGCGGGCCCCAGGACCCCGATCGCCGGCGAACCCTCGCGGCGGTCCGCCGACGGACGACGCCGCCCCGGGCGGTGCCGCCGAACCGATGGACCCACGCACGGAGCCGACCGGCCCCGGCAACGGACAACGGAAAGACAAGGCAACCGTGAGCGCACATCGAAACCCGCCCTCCTGGCTCTCCGAGGCCGTGCTCTACCAGATCTATCCGGCGACCTTCGCCGACTCCAACGGCGACGGCATCGGGGACCTCCGCGGCGTGCTGGAACGCCTCGACTACCTGAAGTGGCTGGGCGTCGACACGCTCTGGTTCAGCCCCTGCTTCGCCTCGACCTTCGGCGACGGCGGCTACGACATCACCGACTACCTGACGATCGCCCCCCGCTACGGGACCAACGAGGACGCCGACGCGCTCATCGAGGCGGCCCGCGCCCGCGGGATGCGGATCATGCTCGACCTCGTCCCCGGGCACACCTCGCACCAGCACCCCTGGTTCCAGGAGGCCGTCGTCAACCCGGACGACCACCGCTACATCTGGTCGGACCGTGTCGCCTCGCCGGTGCGCGGCTGGATACCCAACCACGCGGCGCGCGGCGGCTACTACCTGGCCAACTTCTATCCCATCCAGCCGGCGCTCAACTTCGGCTACGCCCGGATGGACCCGGCCGAGCCGTGGCGGCAGCCGGTGACGGCGGAGGGCCCGCAGGCCAACCGCGCCGCGCTGCGCGAGATCATGGGCTACTGGTTCGACCGCGGTGTCTCCGGCTTCCGCGTCGACATGGCCGCCTCGCTGGTCAAGGACGACCCCGGGTTCGTCGAGACCGGCCGGCTCTGGGCGGAGATGCGGGAGTGGATCGACGAGACCTACCCCGGGCGCATCCTGCTGTCCGAGTGGGGCGACCCCAAGACCGCCGTGCCGGCCGGGTTCCACGCGGACTTCTTCCTGCACTTCACCGGGCCCGCGCTGCGCTCCCTGTGGGACAACGGCACCGGCAGCCAGGGGCCGTGGGCCGACGGCCGGCCGCCGTACTTCGACCCCGAGGGCCAGGGCACGATGAGCACCTTCCTGGACGCCTGGAACGAGGCCGACACGGCGATCGACGGCGCCGGCCACGCGGCCCTGCCCACCGCCAACCACGACTTCTCCCGGTTGACCTGCGGCCCCCGCACCCGCGACATGGTCGCCCCCGCCTTCGCCTTCCAGCTCACCTGGCCGTCGCTGCCCGTCATCTACTACGGCGACGAGATCGGCATGCGCTACGTTCCCGGGCTGCCCGACAAGGAGGGCAGCCAGCTCGACTCCGAGGCCCGCCAGGGCTCCCGGACGCCGATGCAGTGGGACGACACGCCCGGCGCCGGCTTCTCCACCGCGAGCCCGGAGCGGTTCTACCTGCCCGTCGACCCGGACGAGGACCGGCCCAGCGTGGCCGCCGCCCAGGCCGACGAGGACTCCCTCCTGCACCACGTCCGGCGGCTGATCGCGCTGCGCAAGGAGACCCCGGCCCTCGGCACCGGCGGTTCGGTGCGGGTGCTGCACCGCGACTACCCCTTCGTCTACCTCCGGGGCGACCGCCACCTCGTGGTCGTCAACGGGCGGCGCGAACCCGCGACGGCTCCGTTCCCCGCCACCGGTTCCGTCACGCCGCTCGCCGTCCACGGAGTCGACGTGACCGCCTCCGGCATCCAGGCCGGCGGGTTCTCCTACGGCGTCTTCGAGCTCGACGCGGACACCGCCGCGGCGCTCTGACACCGGCCGGCACAGGGCGCGGCGACGGGGGAGTCGGAGCCCCCGCCGCCGCGCCGCGCCGTGCGTGGAGCCCGCGCCCGGCGGAACCGGAGCGGCCGCTCGGACGCCGTCCCGCTACCCCTGCCGGGGGGCCGGAACCGCGTCCGCGCAGCCGCAGCTCGCGCGGAGCACCAGCGAGACCGGCAGGACGAGGGAGTGCGGCTCGCGCTGCGGCGCGGCGACGCGGTCCACGAGCAGGGCGACGGCCTCCTCGCCGATCCGCCGGCTGGGCTGCCGCACGGTGGTCAGCGGCGGGTGGGCCATCGCTCCGAGGGGGAGGCCGTCGAAGCCGGTCACCGCGATGTCCTGGGGGACGCGGATGCCGTGCGCGGCGAACTCCTCCAACGCGCCGACCGCCATCTGGTCGTTGGCCAGCAGCAGTGCTTGGGGCAGGCCGGCCGGCCTGCCGGAGGCGGCCTCGACGAGGGTCCGGGCGGCGTCCCGGCCGGCGGTGCGGGTGAGTCCGCCGCGCAGGGTGGGCTCGGCCGGGACCGGCAGGCCGGAGTCGCGGCAGGCGTCCTGGTAGCCGAAGAAGCGCTCCTCGGCGTCGGGGGAGTCCGCGGGTCCGCCGACGAACGCCAGGTCGGTCAGGCCGTGTTCGCGGATCAGATGGCAGGTCAGTTCGCGCTGCCCGTCGCGGTTGTCGACCTGGACGTTGTCGAGATGCTCCAACTCGGGCGGACCGGCCAGCATGACCACCGGCATCCTGCGGGAGACCGTCTCCAGCTCCTTGGCGGCGACGGTCCGGGACATCACCGCGAAGCCGTCGACGTGCCCGGCCAGGGTGGCGACCAGGTTCGTCGGACCCTCGCTGAGCGAGGCGGCGATCAGCAGGGCGTAGCCGCGGCTGCGGGCCGCGCGCTCCATGCCGCGGATGATGTGGTCGGCGTAGAGGGTGGCGGCGTTCTCGTCACCGTCGCCGGGGGCGTCCGTCGCGGGGTCGGTGTAGTCGGGGAAGCACAGGCCGAGGATGCCGGTGTTCCGGCTGGCCAGGCCGCGCGCGCTGCCGCTGGGCACGTAGCCGAGCTCCTGGGCGGCCGCGAGCACCTTCTCCCGGGTGGGCGCGCGCACCGCGTCGGGGGAGCGGTAGACCCGGGACACTGTGGCGATGGACACACTGGCGCGCTCGGCCACGTCGTAGACCGTCGGCGTCCCCGTCTCCGGCTTCCGCGCAGTGGCCACCCGAGTTCCCGCCCTTTCCGTATGCGCTTACACGCTGCGGCACACGCTACCTCGCCGAGCCCCGCGGCCGCCTCCAGAAGATCGGGCGCGGAGGCGGAACGTGCCGTTCCAGTTCACATCCGAGGAGTCTTGCGTAAATGAAATGTATGCGCATACAGTGCCGAACGTGCAGGCAGCAGCCTGTGCCCTCCACCGCCGGAGGCCTCAAGGGAGAGGATCAGCGACCATGACGCGTGCCCGCGGGAAGCGGCTGAGTGCCGTCGCCGCACTCGGTGTCGCCACTGTGCTCGTCGCGACCGGGTGTTCGGTATCCGTCAAGTCGGGCACGTCCAACGTCGGCCCCACGACCCTGCTGGTCGGTGGCGCCGACAACGGCTCGCCGGCCCTCTTCCGGAACTTCAACCCGTTCTCGCCGAACAAGCGCAACCTGACGACGTGGATGTACGAGCCGCTGGAGGTTCTCAACAACCTCAACAGCGCCGAGACGCCGTTCCTGGCCACCGGCTACACGCAGCCGGACGCCAAGACCGTCGACTTCACCATCAGGAAGGGCGTGAAGTGGTCGGACGGCAAGGCGTTCACGCCGGCGGACGTGGTCTTCACCCTCGACATGCTGAAGGCGCACCCGGCGCTGGACGTCAACGGTGACTGGCAGCACATAAAGTCGCTGTCCGCCTCCGGCGACCACGTGGTGTTCCACCTCAAGACCGCCGACGTCCCCGCCGCGAAGGTCATCGAGCAGACGCTCATCGTCCCGGAGCACATCTGGCGGAACGTCAAGGACCCGGTGACCTACACCGACCCCAACCCGGTGGTCACCGGCCCGTACACGCTGGAGCGGTTCACCCCCAACCAGTACACGCTGGCGAAGAACAAGAACTACTGGCAGGCCGACAAGGTCGCGGTCCAGAAGATCGTCGTCCCGGGCTCCGCCTCCGACCTGGCGATCGCCACGCAGGGCTTCGACTGGGCGTACTCCTTCTTCCCGAACGTCGACAACACCTGGGTGAAGGCGGACAAGCAGCACAACAGCTACTGGTTCCCGCCGGGCGGCATCGTCGGACTGCTGCCCAACCTCACCAAGGCGCCGTTCAACAACCTGAACTTCCGCCAGGGCCTCTCGGACGCGCTGGACCGGCAGCAGATCGCCGACAAGGCCGAGCAGGGCTACGTGAAGGCGGCCAGCCAGACCGGCCTGCTGCTGCCCAACGAGAAGGCCTCGCTCAACCCCGCCATCCCGAACCAGGGCGTGGTCACGCAGAACACGACCGCCGCGTACGCCGCCTTCGCCAAGGCCGGCTACACCAAGCGGGGCGGCAAGCTCGTGAACAGCGCGGGCAAGGCGCTGACCGTCAACCTCACCACGCCGGACGGCTGGGCCGACTGGCTGCAGGGCGCGCAGGAGATCATCCAGCAGCTGCGGGCGGTCGGGATCACGGTCAAGCTCGACAAGCCGCAGCCCGCCGGCTACCAGCAGGACCTCCAGAACGGCGAATTCGACCTGGCGCTGGGCACCATCGGCGGCTCGGGCTCGCTCTTCCAGGACTACAACAACCAGCTGAACTCGGACTTCAAGAAGCCGGTGGGCACCTCCACCGCTTCCAACTTCCAGCGTTACGGCTCCGCCGCGACCGACTCGCTGCTCGACCAGCTCAAGGCGACCAGCGATCCGGCCAAGGAACAGCAGCTCACCAACCAGCTCCAGAACGTGGTGTACCAGCAGCTGCCGTTCCTCTCGATCTTCTACGGCGGGCTGTGGGGTCTCTCCAGCGACGCGAAGTTCACCGGTTGGCCCAGTACGAAGAATCCCTATGCGTCATTGATGACCTGGGGTTCGACCCCGCTTCTGGTGATGACGCATCTGCGGTTGGCGAAGTAGGCGACCGCGGAAGGACGAGGAGAACCCCTCATGCGCTACATACTGCGCAAGTTCGGGCTGCTGCTGCTCACGTTGTGGGCAGCGGTCACGCTCAACTACGCACTCCCCCGGCTCATGCCGGGCTCGCCGGCCGACGCGGCCATCGCGAAGCTCTCGCAGAACGGCCCGGTGTCCCCATCGACCCGTGCCGCGATCGAGGCCCAACTGGGCGTGCCCACGGGCAGCTGGTGGCACCAGTACGTGCAGTACCTGAACACCGTCGTCCATCTGCGGTTCGGAGTGTCCTACTCCTTCTTCCCGCAGAAGGTGTCCAGCATGGTGGCCCAGGCGCTGCCCTGGACGCTGGTGATGGTGGGCCTGGTGACGGTGCTGGCCTTCGTCGTCGGTTCGCTGATCGGCGTGGCCGCGGCGTGGAAGCGCGGCACCTGGCTGGACTCGCTGCCCACCCTGTCCGGCGCGTTCCTCGCGGCGTTCCCCTACTTCTGGACCGCGCTGCTGCTGGTCTTCTTCGTCGGGTACGTCTTCGGCTGGTTCCCGACCTCGGGGGCCTACTCCGCGGACGCGGTGCCGAACCTGTCCTTCCACTTCCTCGGTGACGCGGCCTACCACGCGGTGCTGCCGGCGCTGACGATCCTGATCACCTCGCTCGGTGGCTGGATCCTCGGCATGCGCAACACGATGATCGGCACCATCGGCGAGGACTACGTGACCTTCGCCGAGGCCAACGGCCTGCGCGGACGCACCGTCGCCCTGCGCTACGCGGCCCGCAACGCGCTGCTGCCCAACCTCACCGGCTTCGGCATGGCACTGGGCGGCGTGGTCGGCGGTTCGCTGCTGGTCGAGCAGGTCTTCAACTACCCCGGCGTCGGCCACCTGCTGTACAGCGCGGTGACCAACCACGACTACCCGCTGATGCAGGCGCTCTTCCTGATGATCACGGTGTGCGTGCTGGTCGCGAACTTCATCGTGGACGTCCTCTACGGCGTCCTCGACCCCCGGACCAGGCGGTGACCGAGATGACTTCCTCTACTGCGACCCCGCCGGCCCCCACGGCGCCGGTGACGCCCGCGGAGCCCTCGACCTCAGGTGTCGTGCGCGCGCTCCAGGTGTTCGGCCGCTCGTTCCGCACGGTGTGGAGCAACGGCAAGGCCCGGGTGGGCCTGGTGATCCTGGCGGTCTTCGTCCTCGTGGCGATCTTCGCGCCGGTACTGGCCCCGTACTCGCCGCACGCGAACAACTTCGCGCCCGACATCGGGTCCAACTCCTCCCACCTCCTGGGCACGACCGGAGCCGGCGAGGACGTGCTGTCCCAGCTGCTGTACGGCGCGCGGGTGTCGATCCTGGTCGGCTTCGTGGCCGGCGGCATCTCCACGCTGGTCGCGGTGGCGGTCGGCCTGTCCTGGGGCTACCTGCGGAACTGGGTCGGTGAAGTGGTCAACTTCATCGTCAACCTCTTCCTGGTCGTCCCCGGTCTGCCCCTGATGATCATCATCGCGGCCTACGCCCAGAACGGCGGCCTGCCGGTCATCGTGCTGGTCGTCGTGATCACCGGCTGGGCCTGGGGAGCGCGCGTGCTGCGGGCGCAGACCCAGTCGCTGCGCAGCCGGGACTTCGTCACCGCGGCGCTGTTCAGCGGCGAGAGCGCGACCCGGGTGGTGTTCCGGGAGATCCTGCCCAACATGACCTCGATGATCGCGGGCTCCTTCTTCGGCGCCGCCACCGCGGCGGTGCTGGCCGAGTCGGGGCTCTCCTTCCTCGGACTCGGCGACCCGTTCACGGTCAGCTGGGGCTCGATGCTCTACTGGGCGCAGAACTCCAACGCCCTCCTCACCGGCCAGTGGATTCTGCTCTTCGCCCCGGGTCTGTGCGTCGCGCTGCTGGCCACCGCGATGACCCTGGTCAACTTCGGCGTCGACGGGCTGAGCAACCCGCGGCTGCGGGAAGGAAACGGACGATGAGCCTGCTCGACGTCAGGAACCTCAGCATCGTCTACGAACCGCGCGGCGCCGAGCCGACCACCGCGGTCAAGGACGCCACGTTCACCATCGAGGAAGGCGAGTTCGTCGGCCTGGTCGGCGAGTCGGGATCGGGCAAGTCCACGCTCGGCTTCGCGCTGACCCGGCTGGCCAAGCCCCCGGCGCGGATGGCCGGCGGCCAGATCCTCTTCGACGGCACCGACATCGCCCAGCTCGACACCGAGCAGCTGCGGGTGCAGCGGCACGGCGGGTTCGCCATGGTCCTCCAGTCCGGGATGAACGCGCTCAACCCGGTCCGCACCATCGGCAACCACTTCGGTGACATCTTCGCCGCCCACGGCCACGTGCCGAGGCCCCGGCGGCGCAGCCGGGCCGTCGAGCTCCTGGAGAAGGTCGAGCTGACCGAGTCGGTGCTCGACCGCTACCCGGGCGAGCTGTCCGGCGGTATGCGGCAGCGCGTCTCCATCGCCCTGGCGCTCTCCCTCGAACCCCGGCTGATGGTCTTCGACGAGCCCACCACCGCGCTGGACGTGATGGTCCAGCACGCCGTGATGCGCACCATCCGGGAGCTGCAGGAGAGCGAGGGCTTCACCGCCATCCTGATCAGCCACGACCTGGGCGTGGTCCTGGAGTCCACGGCCCGGGTGATGGTGATGAAGGACGGCGTCATCGTCGAGGACGCCCCCTCCAAGGACATCTTCGAGCGGCCCCAGCACGCCTACACCCGGGACCTGCTCGGCCACTACGCCGACCCGCGCGCCGAAGTGGTGGAGCTGCCCGGACTGCCCGCGATGGAGAAGGCCGCCGACGGGCGGAAGGCCGGCGACCGTCAGGCCGACGGGAAGAAGTCCTCGACGGGCGGCGGACGCGACCGCGCCGCGGCCCAGGACGCCATCGTGGTGGCGGACGTCAGCCGGGTCTACCCCGGGCGACGCCGCGGGGACGCCCCGGTGAAGGCCCTCCAGAACGTCTCCTTCCGGCTGGAGCCGGGCGAGTCGATGGCCCTGGTCGGCCAGAGCGGATCGGGCAAGTCCACCCTCGCCAAGCTGATCACCGGCGTGGAGAAGCCCAGCACCGGCACCGTCTCCTTCGGCGACCTGCGGGTGGACCAGCTGCGCCGCCGGCAGCTGCACAAGCTGCACGCGGATGTCCAGATGGTCTTCCAGGACCCGTACGCCGCGCTCAACCCGCTGCACACGATCGAGTACACGCTCACCCGGCCGGTGGTGAACTTCACCGGGCGCAGCGGGGCGGAGGCCCGGAAGCGGGTCCTCGAACTGCTGGAGATCGTGGGGCTGACCCCGGTCGAGCAGTTCGCCGCCCGGCTGCCGCACGAGCTCTCCGGCGGCCAGCGCCAGCGCGTGGTCATCGCCCGCGCCCTGGCCAGCGACCCGCAGGTGCTGATCGCCGACGAGCCGGTGTCCATGCTCGACGTCTCGCTGCGGGCCGGCGTGCTGGCCCTCCTGCGGGACCTGCGCAGCGAGTTCGGCGTCTCCCTGCTGTACATCACCCACGACCTGCTCTCGGCGCGCATGGTGACCGACCAGATCATGGTGCTGCACCAGGGCCAGGTGGTGGAGTCCGGGCAGACCGCCCAGGTGCTGCGCTTCCCCGAGCACGACTACACCACCCGGCTGCTGGACTCCATCCCGCAGCCCGCGCGCCGCTTCGCCGCCACCGGGACCGGAGGGGACACGGCGTGAGCCGGGCGGCGCCCCGCCGGAACCGGCGCTCGGACCTGCTTCCCGGGCCCTCGGGCCCGTCGAGCCCGTCCGGCGGGACGCCGACCAGCTGAGCGCCCGGCCCGGCGGCGGCAGCCGCCGCCCGGGCCGGAGCCCCTCGGCTCCGCCCGGGGCCGCTCGGGCCGCCCGGCCGGGAGACCCCGTCGCCGCCGCGACCCCGCTCCCCGACCTCTGTCGCACACCCGCCGACCAGTCGTCACCCATCTACACGAACGAGGTTTTCTCCGTGCTGCACTTCCCCGACGGCTTCCTGTGGGGCGCCGCCACCGCTGCCCACCAGATCGAGGGAAACAACTACAACAACGACTGGTGGCCGCGGGAGAACGCGCCCGGAACCAGCATCGTCGAGCCCTCCGGTGACGCCTGCGACAGCTTCCACCGCTACCGCGAGGACATGACCCTGCTGCGCGACGCGGGGCTGGACACCTACCGGTTCAGCATCGAGTGGAGCCGGATCGAGCCGGAGGAGGGCATGGTCTCCCGGGCCGGGATCGACCACTACCGCCGCATGGTCGACACCGCGCTGGAGCTGGGCATCACCCCGATGGTGACGCTGATGCACTTCACCGTCCCGCGCTGGTTCGCGCAGGAGGGCATGTGGCGCAGCCCCAAGGCGGCCGACCGCTTCGCGCGGTTCACGGAGCTGGCGCTGCCGATCCTCGGTGACGACGTGAAGCTCGTCTGCACCATCAACGAGCCCAACATCGCCGCGATGATCGCGGGCGGCGACGACCCGGCCAACCTGGTCGCCTACGGCCTCCCGGACCCGGACCTCCAGGTCGCCGACGCCCTGCTGGCCAGCCACCGCCGCTCGCGCGAGATCCTCTCCGGCGTCGGCGGCATCCGCTCCGGCTGGACCGTCGCCACCCAGGCGTTCCAGGCCGAGCCGGGCTGCGAGGAGGTCGCGCACGAGTACGGCTACAAGCGCGACGACTGGTACCTGGAGGCGGCCCGCGGCGACGACTGGGTCGGCGTGCAGGCCTACACCCGTACGATCATCGGCCCGGACGGACCGCGTCAGGTGCCCGACGGCGTCGAGACCACGCTGACCGGCTGGGAGTACTTCCCCGGCGCCCTGGAGATCGGGGTGCGCAGCGCCTGGGAGAAGACCGGGGGCGTGCCGGTCATCGTGACCGAGAACGGCATGGCCACCAGCGACGACGCCCGCCGGATCGACTACACGCGGGGCGCGCTGACCGGCCTGCACGCGGCCATCCAGGACGGCGTCCAGGTGGAGGGCTACCTGCACTGGAGCCTGCTGGACAACTACGAGTGGGCCTCCGGCTACCGTCCCACCTTCGGCCTGATCCACGTGGACCGGGAGACCTTCGTCCGCACCCCGAAGCCCTCCCTCGGCTGGCTCGGAGGCGTCGCCCAGGCCAACGGCCTCGACGCGCAGGCGTGATCACGGCCGCACGGCGCGGCAGCCCACAGCCGTAACCCCCGGTGGGGACGCCTCGCTCCGCGACGTCCCCACCACCCGGTGCCCCCAACGGCGCCCAGAGCCCAGGCCCATGGCCTGGGCTCTTCTCGTGCGACGGGGGCGCGGCCGGGCGGGGCGGGTCCCGCTGCCGGTGCCTCGATCGCGGCGGCGACATGCGGCCCCCTCCCCGGCGATCCGCTCTCCGGCACATATGATCAAGGTGTGAGCTGACTGTCAGTCATATAAGCGACGGTCGGGTGCACATCGCAACACAGCCGGAGGATGAGGGACTTTGGGTCAGAGGCGGAGATCAAGGCGGAAACTCGGGGCGTACGTCGTGGGCGCGACCCTGGTCGTCGCGGGGTGCGTGTCGACACCGGTGGCGTCGGCGGCGCAGAGCGGGTCCGGCTCGGGGACGGGTTCCACGAGTGAGCAGAAGGACTTCGCCTACGCGGCCAAGGAGTCCAAGGTGCCCGAGTCGGTGCTGATGGGCGTCGCGTACGAGGAGTCCCAGTGGGACGTCCATCAGGGCCGCAACACCAGCGGCGGATACGGGCTGATGAGCCTGACGGACGTGACGCCGTCCATGGTCGCGGGCGGTGGCGCCGGAGCGGCGGACCGCGCGGACCTGGCGTCGCTGGCGTCCGACCCCGCGCTGCACACGCTGACCGCCGCGGCGAAGCTGATCGGCGTGCCCGCGCGGCAGGTGCGGACCGACCGGCGGGACAACATCCGCGCCGCGGCGGCGCTGCTGGCCTCGTACGAGAAGAAGCTGCGGGGCGGCACCCCGGCGGATCCGGACGCGTGGTACGCCGCGGTGGCCCGGTACAGCGGCTCCTCGGACAAGGCGGCCGCCGAGGGCTTCGCGAACCGGGTGTTCACGAGGATGAAGGCGGGCGCCGAGCGCACCACCGCCGAGGGCCAGCGCGTGGACCTGCCCCCCCAGCCCTCGCTGCACGCGGACACCAGCGGCGTCGCGTCTTTGGGCCTGGCGGAGACCTCGACGTCGGGCACCGACTGCCCGCCCGACCTGGACTGCCAGTCGGCGCCCGCGGCGACGACCAACTACCAGGTCGCGGACCGGCCGGCCGACGGGATGAAGATCGACTACATCGTCATCCACGACACCGAGTCGTCCTACCAGGGCGCCATCGACGAGTTCCAGAACCCGGCGGCCGGGGACGCGGCCAACTACACCATGCGTGCCTCGGACGGCGCGGTGACGCAGTCGGTGGCCGACAAGGACCTGGCGTTCCACGCGGGCAACTACTGGTTCAACATGCACTCGATCGGCATCGAGCACGAGGGCTACGCGGCCCACGGCGCCAGCTGGTACACGCAGGCGCAGTACGAGGACACCGCCGACCTGGTGACGTACCTGGCGGAGAAGTACCACGTCAAACTGGACCGCGAGCACATCATCGGCCACGACAACGTGCCCGGCCCGATCGACGCGAACGTCGCGGGCATGCACTGGGACCCGGGACCGTACTGGGACTGGAACCGGTTCATGGCGCTGCTGGACGCCCCGACGGACGAGGGCAGGCACGGCGTGGGCCCGGTCGGTACGGCCGTGACCATCGCACCGGCCTTCGCGTCCGACCAGCAGACCGTGAACGTCTGCCCGGTGGACGACCCGACCGGCGCGACGGGCTCGTGCACGGACCAGACCGCCCCGTCGAACTTCCTGTACGTGCGCACCGCGCCCAGCGCGACCGCGCCGCTGGCCGACGACCCGTACGTGCACGCGGACGGGTCGCCGGGCACGGACGAGATCAGCGACTGGAGCGCGACCGTCTCGGCCGGCCAGCAGTTCGTCGTGGCCGGCCGCCACGGCGAGTGGACGGCCATCTGGTACGGCGGCCAGAAGGTGTGGTTCGACAACCCGCACGCCGCCAACACGGTGCGGGCGCGGCACGTGAAGATCCTCACGACGGCCGGCGACACCGCGGCACCGCTGTTCGGCGAGGCCTACCCGGACGTGTCCGAGTACCCCGCGGGCCTCGGGGTGGACGTCGCGGCACCGTTCAGCAAGTACACCCTCCCCGCGGGCCAGCAGTACGTGGCGACCGCGAGCCCGGCCCACCGGGACGACTTCTACCCGGCCAACGGGACGACGCGCCCCACGGAGATCTACGTCCAGGGCGCCGGCACGGTGTACACGATCCAGTACAACCACCGCTTGGCCCTCGTCAACGCCTCCGACGTCCAGGCGGGCTGACCCTCCACGACCCCGGAGGGCACCGACAACGCGCGTAGGCCCCCCGCCCCGGCGAGCACGCGGCCGGGGCCGGGGGGCCTACGTGTGTACGGCCGTGGTTCGCGGGCCCCGGCCGCCGACCGCACTGACTGCCCGCCCCGGCCGGTGCACCTGCTCACCCTGACGCCCGCGGAGTACGGCCGCGGCCTCGCCTGGCGGAGCACGGTGCGCGGCGGGAGCGACCCGCCGTGGGCCCGGCACCTGAGGGCAGGGGTGCGGGACGCCCTGGTACGCGGGCTGGAGTACCGGGCGGCGCGATGCGCCTGAACCTCGGAGATGCCGCCGAGGGCCCGTCGCCGTCAGCGCCACCGCCGACCACGGGCCTCGCACGCGGCGCCACAGGGGCCGCAGGGAGCATTCGGGCAGTCCGATAGCGTGCCCTGGGAACACTCACGGCGGCGGTGGGCGCCGGCCGGGCCGACGAATCCACGGGGGATCAGAACCGTCATGCCGCAGCGCACTCCGAGTACCGCGTCCGCCTCCCTTCTCACCGCCGCTGCCGCAGCGGCCTCGCTCGTTCTCGTCGCGGGCTGCTCGTCCTCATCCGGCTCCGCCGCCTCACCCTCCGCGTCTTCCGCGGCGAAGGCGACGTCGGCCGCGGCCGAGCAGCCGCTGCTCCGTGCCGGTGAGGCCGACAAGGTCGTCGACACCTACCAGAGCCTCAACAACCAGGCCAACGCCCGACGCAGCCTCGCACTGATGGCCAAGGCCGACGGCGGCGCGATGCTCGCCGCCGACAAGGGGTACTTCACGCAGCTGCCCAAGCTGGACCAGAAGGAGGTCGCGGAGAACCTGGCGCCGTTCGCGTACGTCCAGCGCTCGTTCTTCATACCGCCGGCCTCCGCGAAGGCGGACTGGTTCGTGATGAAGGCCGCGCTCGCGGACCTCAAGGACGGCAAGGCGGGCGCACCGGCGACCACGTTCACCCGCTTCCTCGTCTTCCAGCACCTGAGCGGCGGTTGGCGCGCGGTGGCCGCGGGCGACTTCTCCGGGGACGAGCAGAAGGACATCCCGGCCCTGGCCCTGGACCGCAGCGGGCTGGCGACGGTGGTCGCCCCCGCCGCCAGGATCGGCACCTCGACGCCGAGCGGCCTGGCCAGTGCGGTCGCCGACCTGTACGCCACCGGAGGCGAGAAGTCCGACCTGGCGAAGACCAAGGAACGCGACGACGCGATATCCGTCCACACCGACCGCGGCAACCAGATGGACGACCACGCCTACGCCGACTACAAGGCCGCCCGCCCGCCCGTCGGGGCGACCTTCGCGGTGCGCACCGCGGACGGCGGCGCCCTGGTGCTCAGCGACAGCGCCGTCGACGAGACGGTGCTCGCGAAGGACCTCAGTGCCTACGTCACCCTGGGCAAGAGCCTGCAGCCGTTCGTCAAGAACGGTTCCGCGCACATGGAGCAGGTGGTCCAGCACGACATGCAGTCACAGATCGGGGTCGTCACCCGTTCGGGTAGCACCTCCGTGTACGGCATCGACCAGCAGACCATCGGCATCGACGCCACACCGATGAGCGCGGTCTGACCTCCGTGGCCCTGCGCGGCGGGGCGCGTACCCCTTCCGCGCCGGCGTCGTCCGCGCCGGCCGGAAGGCTCGCGGCCAGCGCCACAGCTTCAGGCCGTGCCGGGTGGTGACCTTCCCGGCACGGACCGCGCCGTCCAGGGCACGCACGGTCTCCTCCACCGGGGTGTGCCGGTCCCACAAGTGAACCCAGTAGAGGTCGATGTGGCCGGTGCGGAGCCGCCGCAGGCCCGTCTCCAACGACAACGCCAGGTTCTTGCGGTGGTTGCCGGCGGCGTTCGGCTCGCTGCCGTCCCCGGGAGGCCGTGTACTCCGCAGCCAGGACGAACCTGTCGCGGCCCGTCGAGGAGTTCGCCCAGGATGTCCTCGCTCTGCCCGCCCCGGTAGTCGACCGCCGAGTCGACGACGGTCCACCGCCTGGCGCGGTACGGCTTCAGCCGTCGCGCTCGACACCGCGATCGGGAGCGCTCATGTCCCCGGTACCGGGCGTACCCTCGGCGAGGCCGTAGCGCAGGTACACGGTGCCGTTGGGGCCGGCTGCCGGCGCTTCGAGGAGTGTGAGGCTGGTGGGCACGGCGCCGCCGTCGAACACCTTCTTCCCGACGCCGAGCGTGATCGGGTGCACCCAGAGGTCGAGACGGTCGAAGAGCTTCTCGCGCAGGAGGGACTGCACCAGGTCCAGGCTCCCGACGACCTTCACATGCTCGTGCCGGTCACGGAGCTCGCGCACCGCCCCGGCCAGGTCCGGACCCAGCAGGGTGGAACCCGCCCACGAGAGGTCGGGGTTGCCGCGGGAGGCCACGTACTTCGGGACGCGGTTGAAGAGCGCGGCGATCTCGTTGTCCTCCCCACCCTTCTGATGCGGCCAGTAGGCGGCGAAGATGTCGTACGTCCGCCGTCCGAGCAGGAGCGCGTCCGTGCCCTCGTACGCGGCACCGACCTGCGCCCCCGTGACCTCGTCCACCAGCGGCGCCTGCCAGCCGCCGAACGGGAACCCCGCCGGATCCTCGTCAGGTCCGCCTGGCGCCTGACCGACGAGGTCGAGGGTCGCGAACAGCTCGATGTGAATGAGTCCCACGCCTTGCTCCCAAGAGTCGGTTGTCCCGGTTGCTCCGGTTGTTCCGGATGTCCCGGTCAAGGGGTAGACCCGTCGCCCTCGGCGGACTCATCGCTGCCGAAGCCGCCCGTTTCGTACGCACCGATGGAGCGGACGGCGGAGACCGAACCCGCGCCCTGAGCTCCCGAGACGCTGAAGACGAGGTCTGCCCAGAGGGACCGACGTTGCCCGCATAGACTCGACTCGGCCCGCGTCGGTCAGGAGTTGCACCCCCAGCTACTGACCCGTTGTGGAGGGGACCAGCCCGTTCAAGCCGGGCCGGGTGGGGGTTGCTCGGGGATTCGTTCGCCGGAAGAGCCGACGCATCCGACAAGGGTCTGGTCCTCCGGCCGGTGTCCGATGGCCACGGCCTATGCGATGACTGACTCCCGGAAACGCGTACCGGGCCTTCGACGGGCATCGCGAATTTCGTTGCCTCGTTTCATGACGACTCAAGCCTGTCGGCTCGTTCCAGCAACTCGTGGGCCGTTTGGTCCCAGTCCGGACCGAAACTCAGAAGATCCACACCGGCCTCCCGGAGTAGAGCCGCGTCATCCGGCCGTTGGAGACAGGCCAATCGGAACGCCAGGTTCCGTGCCCAGACGGGCATGTCCATCCAGTCCTTCGAGAATTCTTCGCGCACAACGGAGACGATCGTTTCGGCGTCTGCGAAAGTGACGGCCTCGATGAATGACCGAGCGGCGTCCGGTAGTGGTGTGTCGCGACTCTGTATACGCCATCCGGTGTTCTGGCGTCGGGGTCCGTCGCCGGTCCCCGTGGCCGCATCGTGGACAACGGCGTGCTCAGCAGTATCCGCCACCGCGTTGGCCTCTGCGCCGGCAGCGGCTCCAGCCGCGGGATATCGCCGAGTCGATCCCTGGCAGCCGCCCCGGACACCTGGCGCCAGTGCTGGACGTAGCCGCGAGCGGCGTCGCCGTCATGAGAGTCGCGTTGGAGCCACTCCAACTGCTCCGTCCTCGCCGGACAGATGAGACGCGTCGACCACCTGGAGAGCCGGGACGAGCAGGAGGCGGTGGTGCGATGGCCGCGGTCTATCGGTCGTGAAGGACGGTGGGTCGGGTGACGGGGACGACAGTGAGGAGGCCGTCGAGGCCCTTGTCGTCCTCGGGATTGGTGGTGAAGAGGGGGAGTTCTTCGGCGATGGCGATGGCGGCGATCACGAGGTCCGCGCCCCGGCGACCCGGCGCCGTTGCTTGTGGCCGGCTCCGATCACGACGGCGCAGACCCTGCCGTAGATGCGGGCGGCTTCGGCGTCGAAGGGGATGGGGTCGAGCTCGTTCTCAGCGCGTTGCAGGATGTCGAGGCGCCGGCCGCGCTCAGCGGGCATAAGGGTCGTCCGTCTCCTGCTCGGCTGTGGCGTCCTGGCCGACCCGGAACACGTCGAGCAAGACCTCCGACGCCGTGCGGGACATGGCCGCGAACTCCGAGCACGGAACGAACCGCCGCCGGTGACCGAGCGGGATGAGTTCCCCGATCCGGTGCCCGTCGCGCGTGACGGTGAAGGGCTGGCCGCCCTGGACGGCATCCATGATCTCTTTGGACCGGCTGCGCAGATCGCGCTGGGTGACCTCGGGCTGAGCTGGCACTCCTCCACGCTAGCGCCCTGTGCCACTACGTGCCGCGAGCCGCTCATGGGCGACCGGAAACGCGAAGGTCGCTCTGGGCGCGGTGGCAACCGAGGCATGTCCTGGACGCGGCTGTTCACCCCGGGGTGAAGACGGCTCTGGCGTCGGCACGGACACACATCAACACCCGCCTCGGCCTCGGAGATTACGTCGCCGGTTGGGTGCACAAGATAGGAGGTCGCGTCGCCTGGGGATTCCGGATCGAAAACGAAGTGCTCTCCGGATGGCAGTTGGATCACCATCTCGGTCTCGATGTGCAGTTCACAATCCAAGCCCATCAGAACCGCAAGAACTCCATCAAGGCGGGCGCGAGTGACTGCTCGACCTTGAATGTTGAGGTTCATGTTTACCGCCCTGCCGGAAGTGGATAAGTGCCGTCGAGGGTTGTTCGGGGACTCAGTCGCCGGAAGAGCCGAAGAATCCAACATGGGTAGGTCGGTTGTCGGTGCAGAGGATCACATAGACGCCCGTCCAGCGCATGCGGTCTTCGGCGAGCAAAGTCGTGTCCTCGGCCATGGGCCTCCGGTTGCGCATGGCCGCATATGAGTGTGCCATCGCGTCTTCGTACTGCTTCACGGTCGGGCGATCCGTGCCGAAGTGGTGTACGAGTCGAGCCCTGGGCAGTGGGCGAACGGTGAAGTAGTCCGTCCCTCGTACGGGCTCGGTCGTATCGACTATCCATCGCACGTCCAGAATCGAATGAGTCCCCTCCTCGCTCATGAACTCCTCGTCCTCGTAGAGTTCTGTAAGGCTCGCGTACTCCTCGCCGTCGCCGTAGATCTGCTGGAAGACCTCGTCGTGCAACGCTTTGAGTGTCGCCTCGACACTTCCGCTGTACGGAGTGATGTAGTCCCACCCGCTGGCACCCATGACCAACCCCCGTTCCGTAGTGGACGCTCAACTGCCCTCTCACGGTAGGGGCCCGGTCTGACATCCGGTGATCGGCACGAGCGATCCGACAGCCGTCGCTCTCCCGGCTTCCGTACCGTCTGCCGTCTCTCCGCACTCTCCGCACTCCCCGGGCGATGGCCCCCACGCGGCGTGCCCGACGCGAGCGGCCGTCGAAGGCGGGCGTGGTCAAAGTCCACGGTCCGCCGTCTTGCTGTTGCCGAATTCGCACGAAGACGACGTGCTGCTCCCGATACGGGCGAAGCGAAAAAAGCCCCAGGAACCCATTCCCGGGGCTTCACATGGAGCGGATGAAGGGAATCGAACCGGCGCTGCGAGCTGGGGAATCACAGCCGCTCTGCCGACATCAGTGCTGGTCGCCGGCGCGTGCGCTCCTGAAGTGTTGACTGAGACGCCGCCGCTGGTGCCCATGGTTGAGCGAGTTGGACCGCCGCGCGTGGTGCGGAAGTGGCACACGGCGGCGGTTCGCAGGGTCCGCTGAGCGGCATGACGGCGGTGGCTCCGCGGCGGGAAAGTCCGTCGCGCGAGCGGCCGGAGCCGCGCCGTTGGTCGTTCAGGGAACGAGGTGGCCCCCGGCGCGGAACAGCTCGTACCACTCGGCCCGGGTGAGCCGCAGTTCGGAGCCCTGAGCGGCGCCCGCGACGCGCTCCGGGCTGGTGGTGCCGAGCACGACCTGCATCTGAGCGGGGTGGCGGGTGATCCAGGCGGTCGCGATGGCAATGGCGGGGACGTCGTACTGGGCGGCGAGCCGGTCGATGACGGCGTTGAGCTCGGGGTAGTCCGGCGAGCCGAGGAAGACACCGGTGAAGAAACCGGCCTGGAAGGGAGACCACGCCTGGACGGTGATGTCGTTCAGACGGCAGTAGTCGACGATCCCTCCGCCGTCGAGGGTGGCCGACTGCTGCTCTGCGAGCATGTTCGCGGCGACCCCTTGGGCGACGATCGGCGCGTGTGTGATCGAGAGCTGGAGCTGGTTGGCCACGATGGGCTGACGCACGTACCTGCGCAGCAGGTCGATCTGCCGAGGCGTGTGGTTCGAGACACCGAAGGCGCGAACCTTGCCCGAGGATTCGAGCTCGTCGAAGGCGCGGGCCACCTCTTCGGGCTCGACGAGCGCGTCGGGGCGGTGCAGCAGCAGGATGTCGATACGGTCGGTCCGCAGGGCCGTGAGCGAGGCCTCGACCGATGTGACGATGTGCTCGTAGGAGAAGTCGTAGTACGGCCCGTCCGGCACGATTCCGGCCTTGGTCTGGATCGTGATCTCGTCACGCTGCGACGGGCTCAGCGCCATCGCGTCGGCGAAGCGGCGTTCGCAGGCGTGCAGTTCGCCACCGTAGATGTCGGCGTGGTCGACGAAGTCGATCCCCGCGTCGCGCGCGGTGCGGACGAGTTCGCGGATGTCCTCGTCGGTCTTTTCGGCGATCCGCATCAGGCCGAGCACGACGTTCGGGGCGAGGATGTCGGTGCCAGGCAAGGTGAAGGTCTTCACGGCGGGATTCCTTTCGAAGCTCAGGCCTGCACAGTACAAGCGCGGCACCCCGCAGTTGAGGTCGGTGGGCACAGGGCCCGAGTCGCTCGCGCCGGCCACGGTGCGGCGTCGGGCCGCCGCTGCCCGGCACCGCCCGGCACCACCCCGCACACCGCGAGACGTGGCCGTTGAGGAGGGGGACGGATGATCTGTACACACAAAGCCCCAGGTCCGCTGACCTGGGGCTCTGCAATGGACCCGGATGACGGGAATCGAACCCGCGCTCTGAGCTTGGGAATCACGGTGGTCTACCACACCGGCGCCGCCCGTGCTCATCAGGAACCAAACGCTTCGACAGAGCAGCACTCACGGCCGGGATCATGGCGCTCGACCATCACGTCACGTGGGACAGCCTTCTATGCCTTGACTGATGCGGCCGATCTGGCGGCCTGCTCGATCTTCGCGCAATAGGTGGCGCGGGCGGCCTCATCGATCTGCGTCTCATGCTCGGGGCGCGTCCCGGTTCGGCCGTCGACGCCTTCGCGCAGGATGTCAGCGTGCCCGGCATGCCGATTGGTCTCGCCGAGGACGTGAACCAGGACGGCGAACAGGTTCGTGTTGGCATAAGGCTCCGGCCACCACGGCACATGGCCGGCGGCATCGAGGGCAAGCTCGTCGATCGTCGCGTCTGAGTGTTCCCACGTGCGCCGGTAGGACTCGATGATCTGTTCGCGTGCCTCGTCCTCAACCGCCCATAGATCGCTGCCGTCGTGCTCCTGCCAGCGGGGCAGCGGTTCCGGGGAGGGCCGGTCGAAGACCTCGCCGAAGTACCTGGCCTCAACGCTGGCCACGTGTTTGACCAGGCTGAGGAGGTTGGTCCCGGTCACGGTCAAAGGTCGGCGGGCGTCGTACTCGGACAGGCCGTCGAGTTTCCAGATCAGCGCCATGCGGTCCCGCCGCAGTCTGCCGTGCAGGCTGGTCTTCGCGAATTCGTCGATCATGCAGCATGAGCCTGCCATGGGCTACTCGTGGCCTCAAGATCCCGTACGCGGACCGCAACGACCGGCAGAGCCGAAGCCTGGCCATGGCCACCGCCCTGAGCTACTCAAGAAGCTCGCGGAACCTGCCACGTGAGACAACCTCTTAGCCATAGCGACTATTCGCCGCCTTGTCGCTGCTAAGTCGGCACGATAGGGCGCGGTCTCCGAAAAATGGTTCAGAAAACAAAAGCCCCAGGAACTCATTCCTGGGGCTTCGCAATGGAGCGGATGACGGGAATCGAACCCGCGCTCTGAGCTTGGGAAGCTCATGTTCTACCATTAAACTACATCCGCCTGGACCCCGTTGTGGTGGGGCTTCCGCCGATACTGTACCGCATGGCGGGTGGGGTGTGGGGGAGTAGGCGGGGGATGGGGTCCGGTGTGGTGTTCCGGGGGGTGGGGGCGCGGTGGCCTAGTGTGTGGTGCCTCGGCCACGCGGAGTTGGGGAAGGGGCTTCATGGAGCGCACCGTCGTTCGTTGTGTGGAGGGGCACGTGTTCAGTACCGCGAGGTTTCCGATGCAGCAGCTCGGGCCCGCGCGGCTCGGGCCGGGGCGGCTCTTGCGGTGCCCGAAGTGCGCGCGGCTGCGGAGTGCGGTGCCGGTGGGTGCCGTCATGGGTGGTTCGGGGAAGTGACCCCGGTCTCGGTGGGGCAGGCGTCCGTGGTGTGAGCGCCTGGTGCGCGCGCCCCCACCGGGCCCTGCGGGGCGCGGGGTTCGCGGTCCGCGGGGCCTCCGCCGCGGTGTGTACGGCCCCGGCCCGGGCGGCCGGGGCCGCGCCGTCTGCCGAGGTGAGGCACGCCCTCCGTTAGTCTCAGGGGGTGCTTCTCTCAGACAAGGACATCCGGACCGAGATCGACAACGGGCGCGTGCGCGTCGACCCGTTCGAGCCGTCGATGGTGCAGCCGTCCAGTATCGACGTGCGGCTGGACCGCTACTTCCGGGTGTTCGAGAACCACCGGTACCCCCACATCGACCCGGCCGTCGAGCAGCCCGACCTGACGCGACTGGTGGAGCCGGAGGGGGATGACGCGTTCATCCTGCACCCGGGGGAGTTCGTGCTGGCCTCGACGTACGAGGTGATCACGCTTCCGGACGACATCGCGTCGCGGCTGGAGGGGAAGTCCAGCCTGGGGCGGCTCGGGGTGCTCACCCACTCCACCGCCGGCTTCATCGACCCCGGGTTCTCCGGCCACGTGACGCTGGAGCTGTCCAACGTCGCCACGCTGCCGATCAAGCTCTGGCCCGGGATGAAGATCGGGCAGCTGTGCCTGTTCCGGCTCACCTCGGCCGCGGAGTACCCGTACGGCTCCGCCCGGCACGGCTCCCGTTACCAGGGTCAGCGCGGGCCGACGCCCTCCCGTTCCTACCTCAACTTCCACCGCACGCAGGTCTGACGCCCGCGCCCGATCGCCGGGCGCCCGCGCGGGCCCAGGTCAGCGGCAGCCCTCAGACCTGCGGCAGCCTCCAGGCACGCGCCAGCCCCCAGCCCCGGGCAGCCCTCAGCTTCAGATCAGCGGCAGCTTGAAGAGGCACAGCAGCGCCACCAGCTGGATCGAGCACGCGCCCAGCGCCTTGGTCCAGGGCAGGTCGTGCGACTTCGCGACCATCGAGGTCATCAGCACCCCGCAGGCGATCCAGGTGAGCCACCCCAGGAGCTGGACGAAGCTGTTGCCGCCGCCGAGGAAGAGCGCGAACAGCAGCCGAGGCACGTCGGTGACCGAGGTGACCAGCATCGCCAGCCCGACGGTGGGCGCCCAGGCGCCGTCACCGCCCAGCTGGCGGGCGAGCGTGTTGGTGACCGCGCCCAGCGTCAGCCCGCACAGCACCACCGCGATGCCGGTCGTCACCATCCACGGGATGCTCGTGGAGAGGGTGGAGTGCAGCATGTCGCTGCGGGCGGAGTCGAAGCCGAAGACCGCGATCAGGCCGTAGACGAAGGTGACGATCAGGGCGGGGCCCCACACCGTGTGGTCGCGCGTCTGCCAGAAGGTCTGGCCGGGCCGCAGCACGATCCCGCTCAGCAGCTCCTTCCAGTGCAGCCGGGGTCCGGCCGGCGGCACCGACGACTGGCCCGCGCGGTAGACGGCCACGTTGTCGTCGGCGTAGGGGCCGTACCCGTTGCCCTCGCCGTAGGAGTCGTCGCCGTAGGGCGCGTCGTCGTTGTAGGAGCCGTAGCCACCGGGTTCGTAACTCTCGCCGTAGCCGCCTGCCGCCTGGTACGCGGGGTACGGTTGCCCGCCGTCGCGCTGGCCCCCGTCGCGCTGGCCCCCGTCGCGCTGGCCGCCGCCCGCGCCCGGCCGGCGCCCGTAGGACGGCCCGCCGCCCTGGCCCGTGGGGGCACCGCCCTGGGCGCGGTACGGGTCGGGGCCGTTGACGGTGAACGCCCGGGTGCCGCCGGGCACGTCGTCGTACGACGGCGCCGCGGGTCGACCGCCGTACCCGGGCCCGCCGTATCCGGGTCCGCCGCTGACGCGACCTGCCGGGAACGCGCCGGGCGGTGCCCCAGCGGGCCCGCGGCCTATCGGTCCGCCGTCCGTGGGCGCGGCAGGCCGCCGCCCCTGTCCGCCCCGTCGATCCCTGAAACCAGCCACGTTCTCGAACGTACCCAATACGGGACCGTCTGGGACCGGGCCGCTGTCGCCTGAGGGGCATTGCTGCCAACCTGTGACACGCCCGGTAGCTCTCCGGGCGCTGTGGGCTGACCGGTGCGATCACGGTACGAGCGGAGTGGGGGAGTCATGGGCGGCAGCGGGAACGGGTCCGGGGACTGGTCCGGGGACGGTCGGCGGAACGGGACCGGCCGGATAGGCCGAACGGGTGGAGCAAGGGCCGCAGCGGGCTCGGCGGCGGCTGTCGCGGTGCTCGCCGTGGTACTGGCGGGGTGCGGCGGTTCGGGCAGCTCCGACGCCTCGGACGGGAACGGAGGGGCCACGGGTGTCGGCCGCCTCTTCCACCGGACGACGCCCCCCGCGGCCACGTCCCCGCCCCCACGACGCCCGCACCGCCCACCACCGCGGCGTCCCCCAGCGGGACCCTCGTCCTGGACCAGTTGCCCGCCCGGCTGGAGGCCGACGGCACCACGATCACCGTCGGGAACGTCTCGGCTCCGCACACCCTGACCGTCTACGAGGACCCGAGGTGCCCGATCTGCGAGCGCTTCGAAGAGGCCAACTCCGCGCAGGTCTCGGCGCTGGCCCGGTCCGGCAGCCTGCGCGTCCAGTACACGATGGCGTCCTTCCTGGACGGCAACCTCGGCGGCGGCGGCTCCAAGCGGGCGGTCAACGCGCTGCGGGCGGCGCTGGCCCAGCACCACTTCGCCGAACTCCACACGCTGATCTACCAGTTCCAGCCGCCCGAGACCACGGACGGCTTCACCGCCGCCTACCTGCTGGAACTCGCCTCCCACGTGCCCGGGCTGAGGTCCTCGGCCTTCGACGCCGCGGTGCGCGGCCAGGGTTACGCGGACTTCGTCAGCCGCTCGGAGAAGGCGTTCATGAACTCCGGCGCGGGCGGCACCCCGTCGATCAGGATCGACGGGGCGAAGGTGGCCAACAGCGACGCCGTCTTCAGCACCTCCGGCTTCCGGAAGATCCTGGCGGAGCACGGCGTGGCCTGAGCCCGCGCGTCCCGTCCGCACGGCGGCGGGGCGTCCTCCCCGAGGGGGACGTCCCGCCGCCGTGTCGCGGGCCGCTGCCCGCCCTCGCCGGTTCAGCCGGCGGCGGCGCCGGCCCCGCGGACCCGGCCGCGCCCGCCCCGCCTCGGCGGGCTGGGCGGCCGGCGTCCGCACCGAGTCGAGCAGCAGTTGCGCCACGTCCACGACCTGCACGGACTCCTTCGCCGTGCCGTCGTTCTTCTTGCCGTTGACGGAGTCGCTGAGCATCACCAGGCAGAACGGGCAGGCGGTGGAGACGATGTCGGGGTCGAGCGACAGGGCCTCGTCGACGCGCTCGTTGTTGATGCGCTTGCCGATCCGCTCCTCCATCCACATCCGCGCGCCGCCCGCGCCGCAGCAGAAGCCGCGCTCCTTGTGGCGGTGCATCTCCTCGCTGCGCAGCCCCGGCACCTTGGCGATGATCTCGCGCGGCGGCGTGTAGACCTTGTTGTGCCGGCCCAGGTAGCAGGGGTCGTGGTAGGTGATCAGGCCCTCGACGGGGGTGACCGGCACCAGGCGGCCCTCGTCCACCAGGTGCTGGAGCAGCTGGGTGTGGTGGACGACCTCGTACTCGCCGCCGAGCTGCGGGTACTCGTTCGCGATGGTGTTGAAGCAGTGCGGGCAGGTGGCGACGATCTTCTTCGACGCCTTCGGCCTGCGGGTCGCGGGGTCCACCGTGCCGTCGTCGTCGAGGGACTCGCCGAAGGCCGTGTTGAGCATGGCCACGTTCTCCATGCCGAGCTGCTGGAAGAGGAACTCGTTGCCCAGGCGGCGGGCGGAGTCGCCGGTGCAGTTCTCCTCGCCGCCCATGATCGCGAACTTCACGCCCGCGATGTGCAGCAGCTCCGCGAACGCCTTGGTGGTTCTCTTCGCCCGGTCCTCCAGGGAGCCGGCGCAGCCCACCCAGTACAGGTACTCCACCTCGGACAGGTCCTCGATGTCCTCGCCGACGATCGGGACCTCGAAGCCGACCTCCTTCACCCAGGCCAGGCGCTGCTTCTTCGGCAGGCCCCAGGGGTTGCCCTTCTTCTCCAGGTTCTTGAGCATCGTGCCGGCCTCGGACGGGAAGGCGGACTCGATCATCACCTGGTAGCGGCGCATGTCGACGATGTGGTCCACGTGCTCGATGTCGACCGGGCACTGCTCGACGCAGGCGCCGCAGGTGGTGCAGGACCACAGCACGTCCGGGTCGATGACGCCGTTCTCCTCGACCGTGCCGATCAGCGGGCGCTCGGCCTCGGCCAGGGCGGCCGCCGGGACGCCGGCCAGCTGCTCCTGGGTCGCCCTCTCCTCGCCCTCCGCCGTCCTGCCGCCGCCGGCCAGCAGGTAGGGGGCCTTGGCGTGGGCGTGGTCGCGCAGGCTCATGACCAGCAGCTTCGGCGACAGCGGCTTGCCGGTGTTCCAGGCGGGGCACTGCGACTGGCAGCGGCCGCACTCGGTGCAGGTGGAGAAGTCGAGGATGCCCTTCCAGGAGAACTGCTCCACCTGGGAGACGCCGAAGACGTCGTCCTCGCCCGGGTCCTCGAAGTCGATCGCCCTGCCGCCGCTGGTCATCGGCTGGAGCGCGCCCAGGGCGACCGCGCCCTCGGGGTCGCGCTTGAACCAGATGTTGAAGAAGGCGAGGAAGCGGTGCCAGGCCACGCCCATGTCGGTGTTGAGGCCGACGGTGATCGCCCAGGTCATGGTGACGCCGAGCTTGATCATCGCGACGAGGTACACGAGGTTCTGCAGGGTGCCGGTGCTCAGGCCCCGGAAGGCGGCGACGAGGGGGTACGACGCCCAGTAGCCCGCCTCGTAGTGGCCGACACCGTGCAGGGCGCCCTCCAGGCCGCGCAGGGTGAGGATGGCCAGGCCGATGACCAGGATCACGTACTCGACGAAGTACGCCTGCCAGGCGGTGGAGCCGGCGAAGCGGGACTTGCGGCCGGCCCGGGAGGGCAGGTTCATCAGCCGGATCGCCATCAGGACGAGGATGCCCAGGGTGGTGAAGAGCGCGATGAAGTCGACGTACACCTCGTAGGGCACCCAGGTGCCGATCACCGGCAGGATCCAGTCGGCCCTGAAGAGCTGGCCGTAGGCGTTGACGATGGTCAGCCCGAGGGTGAGGAAGCCGACCGCGACGAACCAGTGCGCGACGCCGACGACGCCCCAGCGGTTCATCCGGGTGTGCCCGACGAACTCGCGGGCCAGCGTCTTCGTGCGGGCCGCGGGGGAGCTGGTGCGGCTGCCCTCGGGGACGGGCTGACCGAGCCGGACGAACCGGTGGATCTGCGCGACGGCGAGGCTGATCAAGGCGACGCCGACCGCCGTGAGGACCAGCGACACAATGATCGCGGCGAGCTGCATGGTGGCTCCTCGGGCCTGCGCGAACAAGAACGTACTAAGCGGTAACTTACTGCGGTCCACCGTGAGGCTACCCGGGATCGGCGCGGTCATGAAGTGTGCCCGCCGGTGATCTCTGCCGCGCCCCGTGTGGCGGCTCGCCCCGCCGGGGCCGCGCGCCGCCCGACGGCCGCGTCCTTCGCGGCCCGATGGTGCGGAGACGACCGCCTGTCCGGGCCGATCCGAGGGCGTGGTCCCGGTCCCTCGGCAGCATCGTGTCAGGAAACCCGCCGGAGGGGCGGTTCATGGGTGGCCGCAGTGGTCGTAAAGGGTGTAAGTCGGGTGATTGGGCGGCCGGCTTCACGGGTAGGGGCGTCCTGGTGGTGAGGCCCCGGTGGGTGAAGCGCCCTGGTGGGCGGGGTGGGGCGGGCGCGGTAGGTGACGGCGCGAGCTGTCTGGTTGGTGCCCTATAGGTGAGCCGCGCGAACGGTGCTCTATAGGTGGCTGGGTGGGGTGTGTCGCGAGGGTCGGCGCGCCGGGTGTGCCGGTGGCGGTGGCGTTGCGACCCGCGGGGCGAATGGGCTCCGTGTGCTGGGCGGCCCTGGAGAAAGTGCTGGTCGCGGCGGTGTGCGGCATAAGGGCGCCGTAAAGTTGAGTCGACTTCGCTCATGTCGTTTGACACTCCTCCGGCTCTGGTGCACCCTTGAGCCAGTTCCACTCAAGTCAGCTGGAGGATTCACCATGGCACGTGCGGTCGGCATCGACCTGGGCACGACTAACTCCGTCGTCAGCGTTCTCGAAGGCGGCGAGCCCACCGTCATCACCAACGCAGAGGGCGCCAGGACCACGCCGTCCGTCGTCGCCTTCGCCAAGAACGGCGAGGTGCTGGTCGGCGAGGTGGCCAAGCGGCAGGCGGTCACCAACGTCGACCGCACCATCCGCTCGGTCAAGCGCCACATGGGCACCGACTGGCGGATCAGCCTGGACGGCAAGGACTTCAACCCGCAGCAGATCTCGGCCTTCATCCTGCAGAAGCTCAAGCGGGACGCCGAGGCGTACCTGGGCGAGAAGGTGGCCGACGCGGTCATCACCGTCCCGGCGTACTTCAACGACTCCGAGCGTCAGGCCACCAAGGAGGCCGGCGAGATCGCCGGCCTGAACGTGCTGCGGATCGTCAACGAGCCGACCGCCGCCGCCCTCGCCTACGGCCTGGACAAGGACGACCAGACGATCCTCGTCTTCGACCTCGGCGGCGGCACCTTCGACGTGTCGCTGCTGGAGATCGGCGACGGCGTGGTGGAGGTCAAGGCCACCAACGGCGACAACCACCTCGGCGGCGACGACTGGGACCAGCGGGTCGTCGACTACCTGGTCAAGCAGTTCCTGTCCGGCCACGGCGTGGACCTGTCCAAGGACAAGATGGCCCTCCAGCGGCTGCGCGAGTCCGCGGAGAAGGCCAAGATCGAGCTGTCCTCGTCCACCGAGACCTCGATCAACCTGCCCTACATCACCGCCTCCGCCGAGGGCCCGCTGCACCTGGACGAGAAGCTCACCCGGGCGCAGTTCCAGCAGCTGACGGCGGACCTCCTGGAGCGCTGCAAGACCCCGTTCCACAACGTGATCAAGGACGCCGGCATCCAGCTGTCCGAGATCGACCACGTGGTCCTGGTCGGCGGCTCCACCCGCATGCCCGCCGTCGCCGACCTGGTGCGCGAGCTGACCGGCGGCAAGGAGGCCAACAAGGGCGTCAACCCCGACGAGGTCGTGGCCATCGGCGCGTCCCTCCAGGCCGGCGTCCTCAAGGGCGAGGTCAAGGACGTCCTGCTGCTCGACGTCACCCCGCTGTCCCTCGGTATCGAGACCAAGGGCGGCATCATGACGAAGCTGATCGAGCGCAACACCACGATCCCGACCAAGCGCTCCGAGATCTTCACCACCGCCGAGGACAACCAGCCGTCGGTGCAGATCCAGGTCTACCAGGGCGAGCGCGAGATCGCCGCGTACAACAAGAAGCTCGGCATGTTCGAGCTGACCGGCCTGCCGCCGGCCCCGCGCGGCATGCCCCAGATCGAGGTCGCCTTCGACATCGACGCCAACGGCATCATGCACGTGACCGCCAAGGACCTGGGCACGGGCAAGGAGCAGAAGATGACCGTCACCGGCGGCTCCTCGCTGCCGAAGGACGAGGTCGACCGGATGCGCGAGGAGGCCGAGCGGTACGCCGACGAGGACCACAAGCGCCGCGAGGCCGCCGAGACCCGCAACCAGGGTGAGCAGCTCGTCTACCAGACCGAGAAGTTCATCGCGGACAACAAGGACAAGCTCCCCGACGACGTGCGCTCCGAGGTCGAGACCTCCGTGGCGGACCTCAAGGAGAAGCTGAAGAACGAGTCCTCGGACGACGGCAACACCGCCGCCATCCGCGAGGCCACCGAGAAGGTCGCGGCGACCAGCCAGAAGCTCGGCCAGGCGCTGTACGCCCAGTCCGACGGTGCCGCCTCCGCCGCGGCCGGCGCGGCCGGTGCGGGCGCGACCCAGGACACCGCCGACGACGACGTGGTGGACGCCGAGATCGTCGACGACGAGAAGAAGGACGGTGCCGCGTGACGGAGGAACCGAAGGGCTTCGAGGAGCCCGAGGTCCCCTCCGAGTCCGACGACGCCGCCGAGGGCGGCACGTCGGGAGCGGACGCCGGAGGCGCCGGGAAGGGGGCCCGGCCGCCGGTGGGGACGAGGACACCGCGAGGGAGCTGACGGCCGTCAAGGCGCAGCTGGACCAGGCCCGTACGGCGCTCAACGAGCGCACCGCGGACCTCCAGCGGCTCCAGGCCGAGTACCAGAACTACCGCCGCCGGGTGGAGCGCGACCGCGTCGCCGTCAAGGAGATCGCGATCGCCAACCTCCTGACCGAGCTGCTTCCGGTGCTCGACGACATCGGCCGGGCCCGGGAGCACGGCGAGCTGGTGGGCGGCTTCAAGTCGGTCGCCGAGTCGCTGGAGACGGTGGCCGCCAAGCTGGGGCTGCAGCAGTTCGGCAAGGAGGGCGAGCCCTTCGACCCGCTGGTGCACGAGGCCCTGATGCACAGCTATTCGCCTGACGTCACCGAGACGACATGCGTGCAGATCCTCCAGCCCGGGTACCGCATCGGTGAGCGCAACCTGCGCCCCGCGCGGGTCGCGGTCGCCGAGCCGCAGCCGGGTGCCCAGGCCGGGCAGTCCGGCGGCAAGGAGGAGCAGGCCGAGCCGAAGAAGGCGGCGGACGACGAGGAGAGCGGTGGCCCGGACGAGGGCTGACCGCGCCGGCCGGCCGAGCCGCACGGACCGGGCGCGCCATGAGCGCCGCCCGGGCCGTGCGGCCGGCCCGTGCCGGACTCCTGGCCGCACCTGTGGCCGGGACGACGGACTGGTGACGGACGAGGGAAAGGAGGGTCGCCGGGGATGAGCGTCAGTAGGGACCTGTTGGAGAAGGACCTGTACAAGGTCCTCGGTGTCCCCAAGGACGCCACCGAGGCCGAGATCAAGAAGGCGTACCGCAAGCTCGCCCGGGAGTTCCACCCCGACGCGAACAAGGGGGACGCCGGGGCCGAGGAGCGTTTCAAGGAGATCTCCGAGGCCAACGACGTGCTCTCGGACGCCAAGCGGCGCAAGGAGTACGACGAGGGCCGCGCCCTGTTCGGCAACGGCGGCTTCCGTCCGGGCCCGGGCGGTGGCGGCCCCGGCGGCTTCAACTTCGACCTGGGCGACCTCTTCGGCGGGGCGGGCGCCCCGACCGGCGGCCCGACCGGCCAGGGCGGCGGCTTCGGCGGCGGCCTGGGCGACGTGTTCGGCGGCCTCTTCGGACGCGGCGGCGGCACCCGGGTGCAGCCGCGGCGCGGCCAGGACATCGAGTCCGAGGTCACCCTGAGCTTCACCGAGGCCGTCGACGGCGCCACGGTGCCGCTGCGGATGTCCTCCCAGGCCGCGTGCAAGGCGTGCTCGGGCACCGGCGACAAGAACGGCACCCCCCGGGTGTGCCCGACCTGCGTCGGCACCGGGCAGGTCTCCCGCGGCGGCGGGGGCGGCTTCTCGCTCACCGACCCGTGCGTGGACTGCAAGGGCCGCGGCCTGATCGCGGAGAACCCCTGCGAGGTCTGCCACGGCAGCGGCCGCGCCAAGAGCTCACGGACGATGCAGGTGCGCATCCCCGCCGGGGTCACCGACGGGCAGCGCATCCGGCTGCGCGGCAAGGGTGCCCCCGGCGAGCGCGGCGGCCCGGCCGGCGACCTGTACGTGGTCGTCCACGTGGGCGACCACCCGGTCTTCGGCCGCAAGGACGCGAACCTGACGGTGACGGTCCCGGTGACGTACGCCGAGGCCGCGCTCGGCGGCGACATCAAGGTGCCGACCCTGGGCGGCCCGCCGGTCACCCTGAAGCTGCCGCCCGGCACGCCGAACGGCCGCACCATGCGGGCCCGCGGCAAGGGCGCGCAGCGCAAGGACGGCACCCGCGGCGACCTGCTGGTCACCGTCGAGGTGGCGGTTCCCGGGCGCACGGAGGGGAAGGCGCTGGACGCGCTGGAGTCCTACCGTGAAGCTCTCGCGGACTTCGATCCGCGAGCGGAGCTGTTCAAGGCCGCAGAGGGAGCGTGAACGCATGAGCATGGACGGCGGCGGCCCCCGCACCCCGCGGGGCGCAACCCCTACCAGCTGACCGAGGAGACCCCGGTCTACGTGATCTCGGTGGCGGCCGAGCTGTCCGGGCTGCACCCGCAGACCCTGCGGCAGTACGACCGGCTCGGTCTGGTCTCCCCGGACCGCGCGGCCGGCCGCGGGCGGCGGTACTCCGCCCGCGACATCGAGCAGCTGCGCGAGGTCCAGCGCCTCTCGCAGGACGACGGGATCAACCTGGCGGGCATCAAGCGGATCATCGAGCTGGAGAACCAGGTCGCCGCACTCCAGGCCCGTGTCGCCGAGCTCAACGCGGCGGTCGAGGGCGCCGCGGCCGTCATCCAGCAGCGTGAGGCGGCCGTCCACGCCTCCTACCGGCGCGACCTGGTGCCCTACCAGGACGTGCAGCACACCAGCGCCCTGGTGGTGTGGCGGCCCAAGCGCGACGGCTGACCGCCGGCCCGCGCCGAGGCGGGCGCCACCGCCGTACGGCCCGCCCTCCCCGCCGGGAGGGCGGGCCGTCGCGCTGTCGGCGTCGGGCGCTGCTGGGCCGCGGAGACGCCGGGAGGGTGGAAAAGGGGAGGAGCCGTGGCGCGGGCGGCTGTTAGCGTCAAGGGCATGGAAGCCCTGGTCGAAGCCGACATCCGCGGGTCGTTCGTCAACTGCTCCAAGGGGGAGGCGAAGCGGCTGGCGCTGCCCCGGGATCTGGCCGAGCTGCCCTGGGCCGATCTGGACTTCCTCGGCTGGCGGGACCCCGGGGCGCCGGACCGCGGCTACCTGGTGCGGCCCGGAGACGGCGGACCCGTCGGGATCACGCTGCGCGCGGCGCCAGGGGTGCGGCGCGGACTCACCCGCTCCAGCCTGTGCTCCCTGTGCGTGACCGGGCACAGCGGCGGCGGGGTGGACCTGATGGCGGCGCAGCTGGCCGGACCGTCGGGCCGCCAGGGCAACACCGTGGCCCTGTACATGTGTGCCGACCTGGCCTGCCCGCTCTACGTACGCGGGAAGAAGACCTCCGCGCTGGTGAAGCGGCTGGAGGAGACACTGACCCTGGAGGAGCAGGTGGCCCGGATGCTGCGGAACCTGGACGCCTTCCTGGGCAAGGTGACCATCGCGGCCTGAGCTCCGGAGCCGGCCGGGCACCCGGCGCCGTCCGGAGCCCACCGCCCGCGCGGGCCCGCCGGCCTCCCGGATCGGATGCCTCAGGCCGTCGTCCGGGCCGGGAGAGCGCCCGCCTACCCCTCCGCCGGGGCGACCGCAGGGGGCTCCGCCGGTCCGCCCGCGGAGACATCGCCCGCTTCGCCCTGTACGCCGGCTTCCCCCGCTTCACCCGCTACCCCCGCCGATCGCTTCGGGGGCGCCGCCCGTCCCATCGCCCGGGTCAGGGCGATCTCGATGACCACCCGGTCCGGGTTCTCCGCCGGTGTGCGCTGGTAGCGCTCGGCGTAGCGGCGGACGGCCTCGGCGACCCGCGCCGGGTCGTCGCTGACCGTGGCGACCCCCTCCAGCGTCGACCAGCGCCCCCGGTCGGCCTGGCATACCGCCACCCGCGCCCCGCCGGGCCCCGCGGCGCGGACGTGGGCGGCCTTGCGGCTGGCGGTGTTGGTGATCACCCGGGCCAGGCCCGCCTCCGGGTCGTAGGTGACGCCCACCGGCACGACGTGCGGCGAGCCGTCCGGCCGGAGCGTGGTCAGGGTGCACACGTGGCGCTCGCGCCAGAAGGCCAGGAAGTCGGGTTCGGGGGCGCGCGGGTCGCGGCGGGCCAGGGTGGACATGGCCTGAACGGTAGCCCGTGCGTGGAGGCTGGGCCGCGCCCCGGCCCTGCCTCACCCGTTCGGAGGTCATCGCGTCCTCTGCCCCGCCGGTGCCGGCGGGGCCGGGCAGCACCCGTTTCGCGTCGCCGCACGGCGGTAGCCGCTCTTCGACGCCCGGTGCCCGTGGCCGCCACGGACATCCGACCGGCCGTCGGCCCTCGTCGAGCGCCCCCACCCGCCCAGGCCCCGACCGACCCGTCGCCTTCGCCGACTCTCGTCCCTTTCGCCGAGCGTGTCCGCGGCAGCCGCCGGCCTCGCCGGGGAGAGGGGGCGACGCGCCTGTGGAAAACCCTCCCGCAACAGTATTGAGTGGAATAGACTCAACTTGCCTTAGGTTGAGCAAGGCAGGTTTGCGCAGGTTCCTCCGGACGGGGTGGAAGCCGTGCTGAAATCTGCTGAACCCGTCCGGGCACCGACCGCCGGACGACAACCAGCCCCACCACCGAGGAGGATGCGAGGCCAGTGGACGCCGAGCTGACCAACAAGAGCCGGGAAGCGCTGAACGCCGCCAACACCCGGGCCGTCGCCGAGGGGAACCCGGACCTGACGCCCGCGCATCTGCTGCTCGCCCTGTTGAGCGGCGCGGAGAACGAGAACGTGCTCGACCTGCTGGCAGCGGTGGGCGCCGATCCGGGGGCGCTGCGTGCCGAGGCCGAGCGCCTGGTGGCGGGCCTGCCCAAGGTCCAGGGATCCACCGTCGCGCCACCGCAGGCCAACCGCGACCTGCTCGCCGTCATCGCCGACGCCTCGCAGCGGGCGAAGGACCTCGGCGACGCGTACCTTTCCACGGAGCACCTGCTGATCGGCACCGCCGTCAAGGGCGGCCCGGCGGCCGACCTGCTGACCTCGCGCGGCGCCGAGCCGAAGGCGCTGCTGAAGGCGTTCGAGAAGGCCAGGGGAGGACAGCGGGTGACCAGCCAGGACCCGGAGGGTACGTACAAGGCGCTGGAGAAGTACGGCACGGACTTCACGGCCGCGGCCCGCGAGGGCAAGCTGGACCCGGTGATCGGCCGGGATCAGGAGATCCGCCGGGTGGTGCAGGTGCTCTCCCGGCGCACGAAGAACAACCCGGTGCTGATCGGCGAGCCCGGCGTCGGCAAGACGGCCGTCGTGGAGGGGCTGGCCCAGCGGATCGTCAAGGGCGACGTGCCCGAGTCGCTGCGCGACAAGCGGCTGGTCTCCCTCGACCTCGGCGCGATGGTGGCGGGGGCGAAGTACCGCGGCGAGTTCGAGGAGCGGCTGAAGGCGGTGCTGGCCGAGATCAAGGAGAGCGACGGCCAGGTCGTCACCTTCATCGACGAGTTGCACACCGTCGTCGGCGCGGGCGCCGGCGGCGACTCCTCGATGGACGCCGGCAACATGCTCAAGCCCATGCTGGCCCGCGGCGAGCTGCGCATGGTCGGCGCCACCACGCTCGACGAGTACCGCGAGCGGATCGAGAAGGACCCCGCTCTGGAGCGCCGCTTCCAGCAGGTGCTGGTGGCCGAGCCGACCGTCGAGGACACCGTGGCGATCCTGCGCGGCCTCAAGAGCCGCTACGAGGCTCACCACAAGGTCCAGATCGCCGACTCGGCGCTGGTGGCCGCGGCCACCCTCTCCGACCGCTACATCACCTCCCGCTTCCTGCCGGACAAGGCCATCGACCTCGTGGACGAGGCCGCCTCCCGGCTGCGCATGGAGATCGACTCCTCGCCGGTCGAGATCGACGAGCTCCAGCGCTCGGTGGACCGGCTGCGGATGGAGGAGATGGCGCTGCGCGACGAGACCGACCCGGCCTCCGTGCAGCGGCTGGAGAAGCTGCGCAAGGACCTCGCCGACCGCGAGGAGGAGCTGCGCGGCCTGACCGCCCGCTGGGAGAAGGAGAAGCAGGGCCTCAACCGCGTCGGCGAGCTCAAGGAGCGGCTGGACGAGATCGGCACCCGCATCGACCGGGCCCAGCGCGACGGCGACTTCGAGACCGCCTCCAAGCTGCTCTACGCCGAGAAGCCCAAGCTGGAGGCCGAGCTGGAGGAGGCCACCCGCGAGGAGCAGGAGGCCGCCAAGGAGACCATGGTCAAGGAGGAGGTCGGCTCGGACGACGTGGCCGACGTGGTCGCCGCCTGGACGGGCATCCCCGCCGGCCGGCTGCTGGAGGGCGAGACGCAGAAGCTGCTGCGCATGGAGGAGGAGCTGGGCCGTCGGCTGATCGGGCAGGCCGAGGCCGTGCGGGCCGTCTCCGACGCGGTGCGCCGCTCCCGCTCGGGCATCGCCGACCCGGACCGCCCCACCGGCTCGTTCCTCTTCCTCGGCCCCACCGGCGTCGGCAAGACCGAGCTGGCCAAGGCGCTGGCCGACTTCCTCTTCGACGACGAGCGGGCCATGGTCCGCATCGACATGAGCGAGTACGGCGAGAAGCACTCCGTCGCCCGGCTGGTCGGCGCGCCCCCCGGGTACGTCGGCTACGAGGAGGGCGGTCAGCTCACCGAGGCCGTGCGGCGCCGCCCGTACTCCGTGGTGCTGCTGGACGAGGTGGAGAAGGCCCACCCCGAGGTCTTCGACGTGCTGCTCCAGGTGCTCGACGACGGCCGCCTCACCGACGGCCAGGGCCGCACGGTCGACTTCCGCAACGCGATCCTGATCCTCACCTCCAACCTGGGCAGCCAGTACCTGGTCGACCCGGCGCTCGACGAGGCGGAGAAGAAGGGGAAGGTGCTGGCCACCGTCCGGGCCTCGTTCAAGCCCGAGTTCCTCAACCGGCTGGACGACGTGGTGGTCTTCTCCGCGCTGTCCAAGGAGGAGCTGCGGCACATCGCCCGGCTCCAGACCGACCGCCTCGCCGCCCGGCTCCGGGACCGCCGCCTCACCCTGGACGTCACCGACGGAGCGCTGGACTGGCTGGCCGAGGAGGGCTTCGACCCGGCCTACGGCGCCCGCCCGTTGCGCCGCCTGGTGCAGACCTCGATCGGCGACCCGTTGGCCCGCGAGCTGCTGGCCGGCGAGGTCCTCGACGGCCAGACGGTGCGGGTCGACCGGACAGTCGACGGGCTGGTCGTGATGGGGGAGGATGGCGGGGAAACGTCACGAAGGGAACCTTCACGGTGAGCATCGACCCGTCCTCGATTCCGAACTTCGGGGGCAAGCCCGACCCCGAACCGTCCGGCCCCGCCGGCCCGGTCGTGGGCATCCCCAACCAGGAGCTGGTCAAGCAGCTTCTGGAGCAGATGGGCCTGAAGTACGCGGTCGACGAGGAAGACGACCTCCTCGCCCCCTGGGAGGAGTTCCGCACGTACTTCATGTTCCGCGGCGAGGGCCCCCAGCACGTCTTCGCGGTGCGCACGTTCTACGAGCGCGAGTACTCCGTCGACGAGAAGCCCCAGCTGCTGGAGGTCATCGACGAGTGGAACCACCTGACGCTGTGGCCGAAGGTGTACACCAACACCGACGACGAGGGGTCCGTCCGCCTCATCGGCGAGGCCCAGGCCCTCATCGGCATGGGCGTCAGCCTTGAGCACTTCACGGCCACGACCGTGAGCTGGGTCCAGGCGGCCATCGAGTTCAACAAGTGGCTCGAAGAGCGGCTGGGCCTGGAGGGCCCTGACGAGGGCACGCCCTCCGAGGACTGAGACCTCCCCGAGGTCGGCTCCTCGGAGGACCTCCCCAGGGAGCCCTCCAGGCGAGCGGACAGGCCCACGGCGGCCGGGACGTCCACCGGGCCGTCCACCGGGCCGTACGGCCGTCGTCCGCCGCTCGGGCGGTGGCGGGCATCTCCGGCCCGGCCGGAGCCGGTCGCAGGGGAGCCCTGCGCCTTCACGCGGCGCGCGCCACGTACCACGCACCACCAAGGGCGGTGGGTTCGCGCACAGTCGCGGGCCCACCGCCCGGCGCGTCGTAGTGTGTTGGCCATGGCTTCTGTTCTGAGCGGCGTGCTGGCGCCCAAGAGGTTCAAGGGGAACGGACTGCTGCTGCGGCCGCTTTGCGAGGCGGACGCGTCCGCGCTGGACGAGTCCATGCTCGACCCGGGCGTGCTGCGCTGGGGGGTGGGCCGCGCGGTCGCCACGGCCCCGGCCGACGAGCGGGCCCGGATCTGGCTGACCTCCCGGCTCAACGGCTGGAGCGTCGGCACCGCCGCCTTCGCGCTGACCGACCCGCGCGAGGGCACCCTCCTCGGCTACCTCGGCCTGCGCGACGTCCACCGCGTCCCGGACCAGGCGGTGGCCGGCTACTGGGTCGCGCCGTCCGCCCGAGGCCGGGGCGTCGCGGCCCGCGCCCTGGACGCGGCCAGCACCTGGGCGTTCACCCCGGAGGACGAGGGCGGCCTCGGCCTGCACCGGATCTCCCTCGACCACGCCCTGGTCAACCCGGCCTCCTGCCGCACCGCCCTGCGCGCCGGCTTCGCCGAGGAGGGCGTGATGCGCGAGTCCTTCGTCGAGCCCGACGGCACCCGCCACGACAGTCACCTCCACGCCCGCCTGGCCACGGACCCCCGCCCCGACCTGGGCTGACGACCGGAGCGGTCCGGGCGGCGCGGGTGATCGGAGCTATCCGGGCGGTCCGGGCCCGCCGCCGTCGCGGCACGGCGGCGGCACGGCGGCGGTCCGGTGGGTCGGCGGCGGTCCGGCGGGCCGCGCGGGCACGGACCGGCCCCGGGGCGGCGGGACGGAGCCGGGCCGTGGCGGTGTCGGCGTGTGCGGGGCCCGAGCCGCCCGGCGGCGCGGGCCGGTGGCCGAGGCGCAGGTCACAGCACAGGTGTGCGGGGGCCTGGGTCCGGGCGCCCCATAGCCCCCTGGAAGCCGCCTTCGCCCAGCTCAGAGCCCGGAAGGAGCGGTGCCGACGGCCCCGCCGCAGCCGGAGGGACGCGGGACGGGGAGGGGCGTCGAGCCGACGCGGCATTGAATGGTCATGCGCCAGAATGCATACTCTTTCTATGTCCAAGGTCCTCACCTCCCTGCCCGCCGGCGAACGCGTCGGAATTGCCTTCTCAGGCGGCCTCGACACCTCGGTCGCGGTCGCGTGGATGCGCGACAAGGGCGCCATCCCCTGCACCTACACGGCCGACATCGGCCAGTACGACGAGCCCGACATCGCCTCGGTGCCCGGCCGCGCGAAGACCTACGGCGCCGAGATCGGCCGCCTGGTCGACTGCCGCGCCGGGCTGGTCGAGGAGGGCCTGGCCGCGCTCACCTGCGGCGCGTTCCACATCCGCTCGGGCGGCCGCGCCTACTTCAACACCACCCCGCTCGGCCGCGCCGTCACCGGCACCCTCCTGGTCCGCGCGATGCTTGAGGACGACGTCCAGATCTGGGGCGACGGCTCGACCTTCAAGGGCAACGACATCGAGCGGTTCTACCGCTACGGCCTGCTCGCCAACCCGCACCTGCGGATCTACAAGCCCTGGCTGGACGCCGACTTCGTGACCGAGCTGGGCGGCCGCAAGGAGATGTCGGAGTGGCTCGTCGCCCACGGCCTCCCCTACCGCGACAGCACGGAGAAGGCGTACTCCACCGACGCCAACATCTGGGGCGCCACCCACGAGGCCAAGACCCTGGAGCACCTGGACACCGGCCTGGAGACCGTCGACCCGATCATGGGCGTGCGGTTCTGGGACCCGTCGGTCGAGATCGCCACCGAGGACGTGACGATCGGCTTCGACCAGGGCCGCCCCGTCACGATCAACGGCAAGGAGTTCGCCTCCGCGGTCGACCTCGTCATGGAGGCCAACGCCATCGGCGGCCGCCACGGCCTGGGCATGTCGGACCAGATCGAGAACCGGATCATCGAGGCCAAGAGCCGCGGCATCTACGAGGCCCCCGGCATGGCCCTGCTGCACGCCGCGTACGAGCGCCTCGTCAACGCGATCCACAACGAGGACACCCTGGCCCAGTACCACAACGAGGGCCGGCGGCTCGGCCGGCTCATGTACGAGGGCCGCTGGCTAGACCCGCAGGCGCTGATGATCCGCGAGTCCCTGCAGCGCTGGGTCGGCGCGGCCGTCACCGGCACGGTGACCCTGCGGCTGCGGCGCGGCGAGGACTACTCGATCCTCGACACCACGGGCCCGGCCTTCAGCTACCACCCGGACAAGCTGTCCATGGAGCGCACCGAGGACTCCGCGTTCGGCCCGGTGGACCGGATCGGCCAGCTCACCATGCGCAACCTCGACATCGCCGACTCCCGCGCCAAGCTGGAGCAGTACGTCCAGCTCGGCCTGATCGGCACCGGAAGCCCCGCCATCGGCGCCGCCCAGGCCGCCGCGACCGGGCTGATCGGCACCATGCCGCAGATGCCGGAGGGCGGCGCCGAGGCCATCGCCTCCCGCGGCGAGGTCCCCGCCGACGAGGAACTGCTGGACCGCGCCGCCATGGAGGCCGGCACGGACTGACCTTCCCGGACCGCCCGGCCGCGCCTCGTCCTCCGCGGAGGACGAGGCGCCGAGGCGAGCCATTGGACGTACGCGTGGCCCGGGGGGAGCCGGAACGGCTCCCCCCGGGCCACGCGTACGGTGCTTCAGGGGCAGGTCGTCGGGGGAGAAGGGGGAAGTACTTGTGCCGCCCCGTCGGGCGCACGGTGCCGAAGTCGCGAGTGCGGGACATCAGGGGCGGCTCCGTTCACACGCTGGTGCCGCCTCCCAAGAACCGGCCCCGGTGAGCAGCCATGATGAAGAATGGCAGCCGTGGACACCCCTGACCTTGCTGACGCCCTGGGCACCCGAGAAACGCCTTGGCTCGAGTTCAAGAGCACGGCGAAGCGCGCGGGCAAGCGCGGCGACGCGATGGGCAACGCCGTGTGCGCGATGGCCAATGACCTTGCCGGACGCGGCGGCGGAGACATCCTCATCGGGGTGGACGACACAGGTGAACCGATTGACGGCGTCGACACCAGCGACCAGGCACTGCTCGCCCTGACAGATCTCCGGGACGACGGCCGGATCCTCGACCGTCCCTCGTTCACCGTCGAGGCCGCTCTCTACAAGGGCAAGCCGGTGGTTCGGATCAGGGTGGAGGCATCGGCGACGCCTCCCGTGCGGTTCGAAGGCGTGGTGTGGGTACGGCCCGGTCCCACGACGCGACGCGCGACGCGCGACGACGAACGGGTACTGGCCGAGCGCCGACGTGTGGCCGACAGCCCGTACGACACCCGACCGGTGCCGTCGAGCACACTGGACGATCTCGACCTCGGGCTCTTCCGCACCACGTACCTGCCCGCCGTGGTCGACCCCGACGTGATCGAGGAGAACGGGCGCCCGCTGCCCCAGCAGTTGGCCTCGCTGCATCTGGCCCGCTCGGTGGACCACCCGGTTCCGACCGTGCTGGGGCTGCTGGTCACGGGCTTCGACCCGAGCGACTTCGTTCCGGGCGCGTACGTACAGTTCGTTCGCTACCAGGGCGTGGATTTCGACGCACCGATCGCCGACGACCAGGAACTCCGGCAGAACATCGTCGACACGGCCGCACGCCTTGAGCCCGTCCTCCGGGGCCATCTCCGGACCCGGCTGGTGGAAGACGGGTTCCGGGAGGAGCACCGGCCCGAATATCCCTTCGAGGCGCTCCGTGAGGTCTGTATGAACGCGCTCATGCACCGCAACTACGAGAGCTCCTACGCGGCAACCCGCATTTCCTGGTTCGACGACAGGATCGAGGTCACCAACCCCGGTGGTCCTTACGGACAGGTCCGCAGCGACAACTTCGACCGTGTCAACGACTACCGAAACCCTTCGCTGGCAGCCGCCATGAAGTCGCTCGGCTATGTCAACCGGTTCGGCCGAGGCATCGGTCGAATCCGAGCGGCTCTGGAGCGCAACGGAAATCCCCCTCCCGAATTCCAGGTCGACGATTCCTCGTGGTCGGTCACCCTGAGGAGGGCGGCATGACATCCATTGCGCTTTTCAATAACAAGGGTGGTGTCGGAAAGACCACTCTCGCGTACCACCTGGCCCACATGTTCCAGCGCATCGGCCTTCGGGTTCTCGCCGTGGATCTCGATCCGCAGTCGAACCTCACGGCCATGTGTCTGGACGAATCCGAACTGGAGGAACTGTGGGAGGACTCCTCGGAACTCATCGACCAGGGGGTGCGGAATCCCGCGTTCCCCGCGACCGGCCGGGTCGGTCCAGGCCAGACCGTCGCTGACGCCGTCCGCCCGATCCTCGAAGGCACGGGCGACATCGAGACGGTCCGTCCCGCCGCTCTGGCGCCGGGTCTCTGGCTGCTGCCGGGGAGCCTTGAACTGAGCCGGTTCGAGGACAAGCTCTCCAGCGAGTGGTTCAAGACCTACGCGGGGGATATCGCGGCGATCAGGACGACAACGGCATTCCACCGCATCGTCCAGGACGCCGCCAGGACGGTGGAGGCGGATATCGTCCTCATCGACATCGGTCCCAATCTCGGCGCGATCAACAGGGCCGCACTGCTTGCCGCGGACACGGTGCTCATGCCGCTCGCCGCCGACCTCTTCTCCCTCAAGGGCCTGCGGAATCTCGGCCCGACGCTGCGCGGTTGGCGGCAGGACTGGCAGCATGCCATTCTGCCGCGCGTGCCCGGCAACATCTCGGCCCCCAAGGCGCTGATGCGACCCCTCGGGTATGTGATCATGCAGCCTGAAATGCGCCTTGACCGCCCGGTCAAGGCATACGCCCGATGGTTGGAGCGTATTCCGTGGGTCTTCGGTACGGCTGTGCTGGGCCAGGAGACGGCTTCTCCGACTGACCGCTCCTACGAGATCGCGACGCTGAGGAACTACCGAAGCCTCATGCCGCTGGCCCATGACGCCCGGAAGCCGATGTTCGACCTCAAGCCGGCTGACGGAGCGCTCGGCAGTACGCAGAAATACGTCCAGACCTGTTTCCGCGAGTTCCACGCGCTGGCGGAGGCGGTCCTCTCGCGCCTCGCGGAACGCGAGGCCCGGGAGGTTCACCCCGCGGCGGACTGATCACGGCTCGGCGCCACTCTCACAGCTTGGCAGCCCGGCCGGGTTGCCAGGCTCACGTGGGAGAAGGGCTGCCGTCCTGTGCGGCCAGACCCTTCAGGCGGCTGGCGGCTTCGGTGAGGACGTCCTGCTTCTTGCAGAAGGTGAAGCGGACCTGGGTGCGGCCGGCGGTGGGGTGGTCGTAGAAGACGGAGTTGGGGACGGCGACGACGCCGGTGCGGGTGGGGAGCTCGCGGCAGAAGGCCAGGGCGTCGGTGCCGGGGGCGAGGGGGGTGATGTCGGTGGTGACGAAGTAGGTGCCCTGGGGCTCGTAGACGGTGAAGCGGGCCTCGCGCAGGCCGTTGGCGAGCAGGTCGCGCTTGGCGCGGAGATCCTCGCGGAAGCCGGCGTAGTAGGCGTCCGGGAGGGCGAGGGCTTCGGCGACGGCGTACTGGAAGGGGCCGGCGCTCACGTAGGTGAGGAACTGCTTGGCGGTGCGGACGGCGGCCACCAGCTCCCGCGTGCCCGTGACCCAGGCCACCCCGTTTTCATACACTCATTCGCATGTCGCGCACCAGGCCCGCCAGGGGTACCACCAGCCACGACGTCGCCGGGGAGCCGGCGGCGGTCTACTGCCGCATATCCCAGGCGGACGACGACGACCAGACCGGCGTCGACCGCCAGGAACGGATCTGCCGGGAGATCGCCGAGCGCCGCGGCCTGATCATCGACCCCGCCCACGTGTACGTGGACAACAGCCGCTCGGCGTGGAGCCGCAGGCGGAAGCGGCCCGGCTGGGACCGCCTGCTGGACGATGCCCGGGAGCGCGGCTTCCGGCACATCATCGCCTACCACCCCGACCGGCTCATGCGGCAGCCCCGGGACCTGGAGGAGTTGCTCCAGGTCTCCGACGACCACGCGATCACCCTCCACGGTGAGGCGAACCGCCGGGACCTCTCCGACCCCGACGACCGTTTCATCCTGCGGATTGAGGTCGCGCACGCCTGCCGTTCGTCGGACGACACCTCGCGGCGGTTGAAGTCCGCGATGCAGGACCGCGCGCGGGAGGGCAAGCCGCAGGGCGGCATGCGGCGGTTCGGCTACACCAAGGACGGCATGACCATCGTCGAGGACGAGGCGGAGATCGTCCGCGAGGTCTTCGACCGCTACCTCAAGGGAGAGGGCGCGGCTCCACTCGCGAAGGACCTCCATAGCCGGGGCATCCGTACGGCCGGCGGCAAGGCGTGGAACGCCGGAACGGTGCGCGGCCTGCTCGACTCCCGGCACGTTGCCGGCATCCGGATGCACCGGGGCGAGGAGGTCGGTCTCGGCACCTGGCCCGCGATCATTGACGCGGGCGTATGGGCCGAGGTGAGGGCCCGGCGTGAGTTCCGATCGGCAGCCCACAGGGAAGCGCTCAGCAAACCCCCGCAGCGGTACTACCTCCTGCGCGGTCTGGTGATGTGCGGGCGCTGCGGCACCCTAATGTCGGGCACCGCGAAGACGGCGGGGCCCGCGTACCAGTGCAATCGGCGCGGGCGGAACGACGAGAAGAAGTGCTCTCGGGCGATTGTGGCCTCGACGCTGGAGGACTTCGTCAGCGACGCCGCCGTCAAGCTGCTCAGCGAGCTCCGGGTGGACGGTCGGCTCGCCAGCAGCAACCTCTCCGAGGGCGTGGCCGAGGAGGTGGAGGACGACCAGCGCCAGCTCGCCGAGCTGAACGACATGTGGACGGCGAAGGAGCTATCCACGGCGGAGTACCGGAAGATGCGCAAGGAGATCACCGACCGTATTGCCAAGGCTCAACGCAAGGTCGTCATCCGCCCGATGGTCCTCCTCGACGGCCTCACCGGTGCAGGAGCACGTGCTGCCTGGGACGCCGACGAGATGACGGATGAGCGCCGCAACGCGGTGCTGCGGTTCCTCTTCTCCGGCGTCGTCATCGATGAACCGAAGAAGCTCGGCCGCTACATGGACTGGGACCGGATCAGCATCGACCAGAACCCGCTGTAGCGAGTGGCAGTTTTCAGGCGTGCCTGCCTGAGTCACCCTTCGTTGGCCGCACCCGTGTCTGGTTCAGCTGTCGGAGGGGGCGTGGGCGGGGCCTGGGTCGGCTCCGGCCGGGTGCCGACGGGCCTGTAGCCCCTCTTCTCGTTGGGGTCCAACTGCGGTCGAGTTTCGGTCACTGGTCGTGTCTCCGTCTGCAGTCACAGGATGTACCTCGATGAAGTCGAGATGCTCCACGTCATCCATCCGAATATAGAGTCCGCCGGAACGTTCCAGGGGGTGTTCAAACAAGCCGGCGGCGGAAACAGCCCAGGCGGTCTGCAAGTACAGGTCAGCGGCCTGCGGGTAGCTCGACGTGAAGGAGTCTTCACCGTAGTATCCGCCGATCCAGCGGCCACTCTTCAGTCGCGCCCGCACCAGGCAGTGGCTCCGACGTTGGAAGACCCGGTCCCATGCCGTGGGTGTCGGGTCGTACGTCGACCTGTTGCCCCGCGAGGAGAGCCAGGACGTGAGCCACGCGGCGAAAGCCGGAACGGCAACGAAGAGGGTTGCGGCCATCAGGGCTGCAACACGCGGACTCTCAGCCGCCCCCTTCAACCAACCTTGGTGGCGGTCGTAGACCAGGTGCACCAACGCGGGGCCTGCGAGGAAGACATAGACCGTGTCGAGAGCGATGCCCGCCGTCACCGCTCGGAGTACACGTTCGCCCAGGTCTCTGTGGGCGGGGGCCAGGCCGCGCGCGCGTTCGCGGACGAACTGGTAGGTCACGCCGGGAAGCACCAGGAAGAGAACGATCACTACCTGGGCGACAGTTGTGGGCGCGTGCGGCATCGCCGTATGTCCTTCCGGATGGCTTGTGCAAGAACCGTTGCAGCGGACCTGATGGCTTGAAGTTCTCACGAAGCGTCGTAACTTGCTGGTGCCCTAGACATAATGCCCTGGTACTTGTGAACCGTTGCGACGCCAGGAGCGCCTGATGCCAGACAACCTGTCCCGGATGCGTTCTACCTGGGCCGACAGCCTCACAGCGCGGGTCTGTCGTGAACTCGGGCCCGATTCGAGTTGTTACGGCATGTTCCCCCAGTGGGTCGCAGACGAGCCGTCAGCCCTTGCCGCCCTGCTAGCTCGCATCGCTGTCGAAGATATCAAAGGCAGTTCCCCGCTGGCTATCGGTGACCACCTGCTTTCAACTGCCCTCGTCGATTCCAGGGCTTCCCGCCGCGCAATTACTGGCGAGCTCGTCATGCCTGTTCTGCGAACGGTTCGTAAAAAAGGTGTTCCGTGGCAGCGTTGGTGGGACGTTTCCGGCTTGCATGTGCTGCTCATCGAGTTGTGGGCTGGACATCGACTCTCGACTCAGCCCATAGAGATGGTACGCGAGGAGCTAACGAGCGTATGGCGCATTCCGGGCGACATGCTGGAAACCGCCCTCCGCAACACTGTAGATCCGTACGTCTCGTTGCCGCCGGATATCCTTCACGAATCACCTACCGGTAGGGCGAGTATGTGCTTCCGGGCCCTCGTCTCCGGTGGCTGGATCAAGATTACCCGAGGGGAGGACATCCTGCGGGCCAGGCCGGAGCTGACTGACCGGCCTGATCTCGCGGAGGTCGCGAAGCGCCTCCAGACCCGCACCGATCTGGAGAATTCGGTGGGCCGCATCAGGAACCCATCGGCGGAATTACTCGTCGCGCTACGCGAGGATCTTGATATCTGGGATGGTCAGATGAATGAGGTCCTATCCTGTTTGACGGCGTATGAACTCGATTTGCTGAAGTTCGCGACGGATGACGATCGATATGCAGAAGAATGTCTTGCGGCGGGTAGAGCAATATATAAAGCTCCACTGCTGGCGGACGATGCCCTGTTGTGGGAACCGAATGCGAACGATCAGAGCTCCTCGGTACCCGATTGGATGATCGAAGAAGTCGTCACTGGTGGAACCCGCTTCTTTCATGTTCAGGGAGGCCCTCACCCAATTTGGCTAGCTACAGCTGAGACTGACACTCACGTGGCCGCCATGCAAGCGTTGATTGAGCCGGGTGCACAGTATGGCTTCACGATTGAGGACTATGGTGATGGCCTAAGAATCTGGCTGGTGTTTCCCACGCCCCCGGGCGATCCAAGTCCTCCTCTGCGCGCTCCGTACACCTACTCCCTAGCCTGGGTGGAACATGCCTGGGAGCTTTTGCACCTTGCGATGGTCGGGTATGTCCGCCTCGGCGTGGTCCGACTTGCGGGCGATGGCGAACTCAAGGCTGTGGGAAGTTTCTGGCTCGCCCTGCCGGAGGAGTTTCAGTCAGCGTGCAAGAAATCCGCGATCACGGCGCTTCGTCAAACGGTTGGTGACGATACACAGAGCATCAATCAGAAGATGGCCAACGAAGGTCTCGACCACACCGGGGCGGTGGCTTTTTGGATCTGTGAAAATGCAAAGGCTGAGGATATCCAGGAAGAACTTACCTTGGTGTCCGATAATATCGAATATCGAAAATTCATGTATGCTGCGCGGCGCCTTGCCCGTGCGCGCGCCTGGGAGGCGTCCTACCTACTTGACGGCAAGGACACGCGCGAAGTAAGTGTGGCGGTCGCAGCCGCAATCGAAGATCGGCAGCGCGCCAGGGAAATACTCCGAGCGGATGTGAGCCGAGGAGTGGGAAGGCCCGGTGCCAGTTGCGAAGACGACATGTTGTTGTTGGGCGAGCAGACAATTTTCGTGCACCTAATGAACCACTATGGGGGACTTCAGATCGCTGCATGCACGACTAGTGCGGGCCGCGCGGACTTCGAGCTGGCTTCGTGTGAGGAGCTTTCCCGGGGAAATTATTTTCGAGAGGTTGTAGATGAATGGGTGCGGCTACCGCAGGACGCGCCGGGGCGTGTGTGGTACGAATTCCTAAAGCAGGCGCTCGCTGCTTTCAGTGAAATGGTAGAAGTCATCCTTGAAATGAGAGGGCGGCATGAGTTCGGTCGGTTGATAATTAGTCCCACGGCTCCTCTAGAGCTGTTGCCGCTCCATGCTGTTCCGCTGCGCGCCCCGCGGGCCGTGACATTGAGTGACGTTTTCGATCACGTTGCTTATGCTCCTACGGTTCGCCTCGCGGCAGCCATCAAAAGGTCGCAGCGGCATTCACTCGCCGTTGAGGTCCTTGTGGTTGCACACAGCGGGGACGGCGTACCGGGGCTCTCTTCGATCGTCGGCCCACTCTGCGAGGCCGAACTGATCGCCGGCCTATGCGACGACGCAGAGGTTATCTCTCAAGAGGAAGCGACCCCTGATCGAATTCTGAAGGCGATGCCCAGGGCGCGAATAGTCCACATGGCGGCCCACGGCCTGACACATATCAACCGGTGGGCTGCCGGACTTGTGCTGCACGGTAGTTCCCTTGGGGCAGCCACGTTGACCGCGAGTAGAATTCTCGCCGAAGGTACGCTCAGCGGCGTCGATCTGGTCATTCTGAACGCTTGCAGAACGGGCACGCATGAAGGGGGCGGTCGTAGTGTGCAGACTCTGCGAAGTCTTGAGTCTGCGTTCCTGGCTCGCGGGGCAAAGGCGGTTATTTCCACGCTTTGGGAGATCACTGATTTGCAAGGGGTCGTTTTTTCTGCGGTACTCCATGCCTATCTCGGGGCTGGCGTGAACCCGCACTCTGCTTTCACTAATACCACTCGATACCTGCGGGCGGGGCACTGGAAAGATCCCTCTCAAGGAGGTCCATTGCTTTCCGCTGAATTGGCCATCGACTCGGTGCTTTCAGACTGGCGCAGCCACCTGCATCAACAGGCTACCGATAATCCGCTGTTCTGGGCCGCTTTTAAGATCACCGGTGTTGCGTGAGTCGTCTTTTGTGATTCTGAAGTCGACGGGTTCCATCGATTCTCAATTCTGGGCTGCTCCAACTACTGCGTTACGCGTGGTAGCCAGCATGTACTCCACGGTGTGAAACGCAGCTGGTCCACAGCCTTCCGTACGGCTCCGAGTGCCCTCACATGGGAGTAGACGCTCTCGGCGGGCACCATCTCGCGAGCCGCGCATGAGTGGCGGGAGCTCGGCTCGGCCAGGACCATCGGTGTCACGGCAAACTCGGCGGATGACGTGTCTACAAGCGAGGCTGGCCTTGCGCATCTGCCGCCGATGCAGGGATCCAGACGGCGGCTACGGACGAGCTTGCCGAGTCTCGGTCCAATCTTCTGGACTGCGGTAGCGGTTCGTTTGGCCCGCGGAGAGGACAGCGCGCAGCTCTTCCTGAAAGGACGTTGCCTGGCCCCGGGGCGTCAGTCGCTAGGGGATCGATCTCTCGCAGGGAGGGGATGGGGCTGACCGGATTCGAACCGGCGTCCTCCCACATGCGGTGGAGGCGCGACAACCACTGCGCTACGAACCCCATCCCGCTCGCAATCGTACGAGCCGCATGCCCTTCGCTGCTCCCGAATTATTCGGGCGTGACGGTGCATCACTCAGCGCGGGCCAGCCCGTGGAAGCTGAGCCAGGGACTGGCGTACGTGAACGACGTCCGTGAGAGCTGGGCCGTCGCCTATATCACGGTTTCGCGGTCCGACCCAGCCCACCGTCGCGTGGCACTGTCGGCTCCGGCGCAGGAGCCCGGACCTGGGGTTCGTGCGCTGAGTAGAGCCCTGTCCGGTGGTGAGCGAGGGAGCGTGAAATCGATGCGGGAGACGGTGGAGCCATGGAGAGCGCGGAGCGTGGGTGCGGTGTCCCGGCCCGCTCTATAGCCCGGAAAGTGCCGTCAGGCAAAACGCGTTTCCTGCGGATCCTTGTTGTTATCCGCCGCACGGAGGGCGTCAGACCTCCGGCCGACGGCTGCGCGGTGCAGTGGTGTTGGAGCACCGCTCGCCCGGGCGCATGACGACCGACCGCCTGCTCTACCCCGCGGCACACGGCCTGCCAGCCTCGTGCCGCTCCGAGGACACACCTATGCCCGAACCCCAGCAGCGGCCTGCCGCGCTACTGCCGCCTGCTGCCCCCGACCGCCGCCCGCCTGCGGACGAGGATCGGGAAGCCGCGCTGCAACGCGTCTGCGCCGGCTTCGTCACGACGATCAGTCCGCGCAGCGCCGCCCGGCTCGCGGAGCTGCTTTCCAGCACGACGTACGTCCAGGCTGCCTGACCGCGCCTGGGTACGGGAGCGGCCCCTGGCGTTGGAGCGCCAAGGGCCGTGAGAACTCCCGGACGACCGCCCAAACGATCTATCGGGCGCCGCTGGCCTGCCAGCCGGCGCGGCGCCCGAGTGAGGAAGCACTATGTTCCAGCCTACGTCCCGACCGACGCGTGCCGCGCCCGCGCGGCGGACGCTTCGTCCGTCGGCGTTGTCCGGGCGCGGGAGGACGTCTGCTTCGGCCGACGAGCAGCGCCTGATGTGCGATCAATTGCCGTCGCGAACAGGTCGATTGGTTCTGCTTTGCGTGGTACGTTCGGTCGCAGACCAAGTCAATAAGGTGACCCCGGCAGCGCGCCAACGCTCCGGGGTCCGGCACAAGGAGATTGCGCTCCTCATGCAGATCCATCGTAGCCGCCATGCGCGCGGCTTCACGGTCCTGCCCAACACGTTGCTCCAGGACCGGCGGCTTTCGTACACCGCCCGCGGCGTGCTCGTCGACCTCCTCTCCCGCCCGGACGGCTGGTCGGAGGACGGCCGCCGGATGGCTGCCACCAGTCCGCAGGGCCGTCACACGGTCGCCAAGGCGCTCCGCGAGTTGGCCGCCTTCGGTTACTACCGGGTCGAGCGGGTCCGCCGCGCGGACGGGACCTTCATCAGCGAGGTGCACGTCTTCGATACGCCGCAGGTCGCTCCGGATGTCACCCGTCCGGGACCCGGTGCGGCGGAGTCCGAAGACCGTGGCGCCCACCCCGTAAAGGACCGTGGGAAAGAACCCACCCTCCCAGCCCGGCGGCCGTGCGCCGCCACGGGGGAGGAGGGGCGGGAGAAGCCCCCAGCGGCGACGCAGCCCGCTCCGACCGGCCCGGTGAGCGAGGCGGTGGCAATGCTCTTCCGTGTGCTCCGCTCCGAGCCGCGCCTACGCCTCGGCACGGCGGAGGCCCTGGCCCTCGCCCCGCTGGTCAGGGCCTGGCTGGAGCGCGGGTACGGCGAGCGTGACCTGGCCGGCGCCCTCCTCGACGGCCTGCCCGAGCCCGTGCACAGCGCCACAGCGCTCCTCCGCGACCGCCTCACCCGCAAGCTCCCACCGGCGCCGGAGGCGGCCTCTTCTCCGGTGAGGCCGCGCCCGCACGAGTGCGGGCAGTGCGCCCGCCCGATCCCGCACGAAGGGATCTGCCGCGCCTGCGCGGGCTTGGCCCACGAGCCCGACGACACCGCCGCGCGCGCAAGCATCGCCGCCCGAGGCCGCGCCAGGGTGCGCGCCGCCCTCAACGCGGGCGCCGTCCCGGCCGTCTCCAGAGCCTGACCTCGCTCACCTCGGCCGATACGGCAGCCCCGGGCCCAGGCAAGGGTTGCCCGCGCCCGTAAGCCGTCCTGGCCTGACACGTGCCCGGACGCGCCCTCGTACGCCCTCTCCTGGCGCCCCCGCCTTCCTCCGGCATGCCCGGAACACCACCACCTGCACGTCCTGACTGGAGCTTCCATGTCCGCCACCGCACAATCCCGCCCTGGCCGCCGCACCCCGGCGGAGCCCGAGAGCCGCCGACGCACGTCGTGGTGGGATCCCTTCGCGCTGATTCTGCTCGGCTTGGCCGGAGGCGCGCTGTCGTACGACGCGCTGCGGCAAATGGCCGTCGCCGTTCACATCCGCCCGCACCTCGCGTACCTGTTCCCCCTGGTTGTCGACGGGTTCATCGCGTACGGCGTCCGCGCGCTGCTCGTCCTGCGCGACGCGCCCTGGGCCGCCCGCGCCTATGCATGGGCGCTCTTCGGAACGGCGTCCACCGCCAGCCTGTGGGCCAACGCGGTGCACGCCATCCGCCTCAACCAGCCCGGCGTCCACACGCTGACGCTCGGCGACAACACCGTTGCAGTGCTCTCCGCGATCGCGCCGCTGGCGTTGGCCGGAGCGACCCACATGTACATCATCGTCGGCCGCCACAGCGGAGGACACGGCTCGGCCGCCGGAACTCCTGTCACAGCCACCGGGGCTCCGGCCGAAATTCCGGCGACGAAGCCCCGAGCCGAAGCCCGTGTCGCGGCCGGAACCGGACCGGCGGCTCCGGAAGGCGCACCCGTTCCGGCGGCTGGTGAGCGCCGCCGCCGGAAAGCGAGCGGCACGTCCGGCCGGAATCCGAAGGCCGGGAAGGGCGGGCGCAAGGCCGAGGCGTCGATCGACGAGCTCGCCGACATCATCCGCCGCGCCCACTCCGATTCCGGCCAGGTCACCCGCGCGATGGCCCGCGAGGCCATCGAGGCGCACGGGGTCTCCGCAGGCAACGACCGCATAGCCGAAGCGCTCAAGTCCATCCAAGACGCGGAGCCAGCCAGGCCCCACCCCAGCACCGAGTGAACGAGCCGTGTGGGGTGGCCCCGCCTGGCCACCCCACACGGTGGACGCGGCCTCCCGAGACTGGCCGCCCCCCGGGCGTCAGCCCCTAACCGGTCCGTTGCCTAAGCCCTCGCAGCAGCCCACAGACGCTGGAGAAGCGCATGTTCCGCCACCACACTGCCGACGATCACCCCGGGGACGGGAAGAGGACACGCAGGGCGCCGACCAGCAACGGAGCCGCCGACCACCAGCCTTGCGGGGGAGCAAGCTTGGGCATCCGTGCCACCGTTGGCGGCCCGGACGCGGATGCCTCCGCCCCAGGGGTGGCGGAGGTGGGCCCGGCGGGGGCGCCGGATCTGGAAGTCGCGGCCGAGGGCGGCAGCGACCTGGAGACGCTCGCGCGCGTGCAGCCGTCCGCTGCGTACGGCCAAGGCCCCGCATCGCCGGACGAACGCGCTGGTCGCAAGGACCTCGCCGCCTTCCTCCACGACGGCCTCGCCGCCATGGACCGGCCACGGCTCGCGGCCGATCACCCCGACAGCCGGCCGATGAAGCCGAAACGCCTGCGCCCGCGCGGCGCCGAACCCCGCGACCAGCACCGCACGATGCGCTTCGCATCGTCCGAGATCGCCCTGATCGAGCAGGCGGTCGCCGAACGCGGCCCGTCGTTCTCCGGCTTCGTCGCCGACGCCGCCGTGGCCGTCGCCACCAACCGCATTACGGCCGTCCTCCCCCACGAGCGCGCCCTGCGCGCGCTCGGCGACGAATTCGGCCGGGCTCTCTACGCCCTCGGCAAGGTGGGCAACAACCTCAACCAGCTCGTCCGGCAACTCCACATCACCGTCCCCGTGGAGCCGTCACGGGTCGAGGCCACACTCGCCCGCCTGGACGACGTCCTGGCGGACATCCACGACGTGACGCTGCGCCTCAACGAGGCGGCCTGATGGTGCCCGACATCCAGAAGAAGCTCGGCTCGGACACCCGGGGTCTGCTCGGCTACCTCTACGGCCCCGGCAGGCACGACGAGCACTTCGACCCGCACATGGTGGGCGCGTGGCTCGACCGCGGGGTGCCAGATCCCGGCCGCGACGAACGCGTGACGCTGACCCGGCTGGCCGACCTCCTTGACGTACCGGTGAACCGGCTGCGAGCGGAAGGCCGACCCCGCAACGGCGGCCACGTATGGCACTGCCCGGTACGGACCGCGCCCGAGGACCGCGAGCTGTCGGACGCGGAGTGGGGCGAGGTCGCGCGGCGGGTCGTGCACGCCACGGGCATCGCCCCCGACGGCGACGAGATGGCGTGCCGGTGGATCGCCGTACGGCACGCCGCCGACCACATCCACATCTTGGCGACGTACGTACGTGAGGACGGCCGGGCCCCGCGGGACCACGGCGCCGCTCGGCGCGCGCAGGACGAGTGCCGCAAGCTAGAGCACGAACTGGGCCTGCGGCGGCTCAAGTCAGGCGACCGGACGGCCCCCCGCCGGCCTTCGAGCGCGGAGCAGCACAAGGCGGAGAGGCAGGGCTGGGAGCAGTCCTCACGCGAATGGCTCCGGCAGCAGATCCGCTCGGCCCTCGCGCACGCCACTGCGCCCGAAGAGTTCCTGGACCTGCTGCAGACCGGTCTCGGTGTGAACGTTCAGATCCGCCGGTTCGCCGCGTCAGGCGACATCGCGGGCTACAAGGTCAACCGCCCCGGCGACGTGAACAAGGACGGCAAGCCCGTGTGGTTCGCCGCCTCGGACCTGGGCAAGGACCTGTCCTGGCCCCAGGTGAGCGAGCGCCTGGCTGCGAACCCGCCCCGGGAGGACCACCCGACGGCACGCCGCACCCGCCCAGAGCACCCGCTGTTCGCCTACGCGGAGGCCATCGACACCCACCTGATCGCCGCGCTCACCGACGACGGGGGAGACGACGGTGCTGCACAGGCACACATCGTCGCCTTCCACGAGAGCATCACCGTCCTCGTCCAGCAGGTCCCTCTCGAGCTCCGTCAGCAGCTCCGGCAGGCCGAGCAAGCTCTCGCGCGAGCCACCGTCTCTCAGACCAAGGCAGAGCACCAGGCCACCCGGCAGTTCCGTAATGCGACCCGCGAGCTGATCTACCTGGCCACCAGCGGAACCGCACCCGGCGAGGGCGTCATCGCCGTCGCCTTGGCCGCGACGGTCTTCGCCGTGCAGCTCATCGAACGATGGCACGCCCGCCGCCAACACCAGCAGCAGGCGGAAGCCGCCCGTCAGACCGTCGCCCAGCTCCAGCAAGCAGCCGACCAAGCCGCACTTCGCCCCCTCGCCGCCATGGCACAGCACGCACCGGCACCCGGAGCAGAAGTGGGCTTCGCACGCGACCTGGCCACCGCGGTGCCCGATCACGCCGGGCGAATCGTCGCGGACCCACAGTGGCCCGCGCTGGCCGGCGCTCTGACGGAGGTTGCCCAGCGCGGGCACGACCCGCACCAGCTCCTCCGCCAAGCGGCGCGACAGCGCGAACTCGACAGCGCCCGCAGCCCCGCCCCTGTCCTCGCGCTACGCGTCCAGCGCCTGGGCTACCAGCCCGTCCCCAACCGCCGCGCGGATGCCGCCCGCGTGCGCAGCGTCGGCCATCGAACCGCCACCGACCCCGGGCTGCTCACGCCACCGCCCACGCCCACCACCCCACAGACCAGGGGCGGTCCCCGCCGCCTCTGATTCGAGAATCCCCCGTTCACCACCCAGCAGAGGAAAAGATCAGCATGAACAACTCCGTTGAGACCACCGCCGCGAACGAAGCGAGCTCCGCGACCAAGGCACACTCGCCGTTCTGGCTCACCGACCCCGAGACGCGCGCCCGTATACACGCTGCAGTGGGGGAGCTCGTCGCCGTGACCTACTGGGCCGTCCAGGACGAGGTGACCTTCCTTGAGGCCCTCGACTCCCTCGCCGACTCGACCTGCGACGGCCTCAAGTTGAGCCGCGTCTTTGCCCCACTGATCCAGGCACGAGCAGCTGCCTTCGCGGCCCAGTGGCAGGCGGAGTACGCCGAGACCGTCGATCCGCTCGGCGAGGACTTCCTCCGGTACGTCGCCGCTTTCGAGGGGTATCCGTCGGCAGTCCAGGCCAACCTGCTCGATGCCTACGACGACCGCTGTGATGCGACCGGGCTGGTGGAGATCGAGGTCTAACCGGAAGGAGCGGGATCTACGGAAGGGGCGCGGCTGATCGTCGCGCCCCTTTCATACGAGCTGCGGCCCTGCGCAGGTCCTCGGGGGTGTCCACCGCCATGCCGTCGTCGTCGACGAGAACGGCTCGGACCGCATAGCCGTGCTCGATGAATCGCATCATCTCCACACCCTCAGCCTGCTCCAACGGGCCCTGGTCGAGCGCGTGGAAGGCGTGCAGGGCAGCTGGGGTGAAGCCGTAGAGGCCGAGCTGGCGGAGGTACGTCGGGTAGGTGCCGCGCGGGTACGGGATCGGCTGGCGGGAGAACATCAGGGCGTTGCCGGATGTGGCGGTGACCGCCTTGACGACGTTGTGGTTGAGGATGGCTGCCGGAGCACGCAACTCGGTGCAGGCATTGACGGCGACGACGTCCGAGGCGGACTCCGTCAGGGCCGCGGACACCGCGTCGATGGCGGCGGAGCTGATGAAGGGCTCGTCGCCTTGGACGTTGATGAAGGCGTCCGCGTCGAGATGCTGGGCGCACTCGGCCACCCGGTCCGTTCCGGTCGCGAGTTCGCCGGTCATTACGCTGCGGATGCCGAGGTCGTCGCAGGCCGCGCGAATGCGATCGTCGTCTGTTGCCACGACGACCTCGGCGAGGGTGCTGGCTTCGAGGCAGCGTTGGTACACGTGCCAGAACAGAGGCTTCTCGCCCAGGAGCGCAAGAGGCTTCCCGGGGAATCTGGAAGCGCCCCAGCGGCAGGGGATCACTGCGACGTGGCGCGGTCGCGAAGGGGCTCGTCGTTTGTTGGCCATGGGGCGCGGCTCCTATCGCCGGGCTGACGGGGCGGGTGGGACAAGGGCGTTCAACTTCGCTGCCACACCGAGCTGGGGCATCTGCTCTCGGCTGATCCAGCGATACCCGGTGACCTCCGCTTCTTGGACTCGGACCTTGTGCTCCGCCGGGGCGACGAACGCGAACCGGAAGTCGAAGTGCTGGTGGGCCGGCTCGCTCTTATCGGCGTTCGCGGGGATCGCGTGCACGTCGATGTCGAGGGGCACCCCGGCGAGATACGGCAGTGGCTCGACGGCCGTCGCAGGCAGACCGGTCTCTTCGTGGAGTTCGCGGAGCGCGGTGCCGACCAGACTCGTATCCGACTCCTCGATGTGGCCGCCAGGGAGCAGGTAGCGGTCCAGTACTCGATGGTGCACGTGAAGTACCCGCCCGTCGCGAGCGAGGACCACGGCTCCACAGGTGACGTGGCCCGCGAATGTGGTGCGGCTCGTCGGATTGGCCTTAGCGGCCAGGGCGTCGAGGAGCGGGCGGATGCGAGTCCTCTCGTCGGGGTTACGGGCGAGATATGTGGCGACGACGGTCTCAACTGAGCTGCGGGTAATGGGCATGGGTCACCTCGAGAAGTGGTCGAGCCAGATGCTGGCGATGGTGTGGCGAGCTTCGGCGGAGACTTCGTGGAGCCCGGGAGGCGGCTCAGCGGCGATCAGAGAGACCGCGGCCAGGATTTCCGCCTGGACGAGGTGGATGTAGCTGCCGACTTCGGCACCGTGGAGGAAGTTCACGGCGTTGCCGTCGTTGAGCACGTCGAAGTGGTGGTCCACCGTGGCGAACCGGGTGGTGCCGTGGGGCAGGGGCGTTCGGCGGTACGCACCTTCGAGGGAGGCAAGCTCCAGCTCGTCGTCGGAAGAGGTCACTGATGCGACGTAGGCGCCGTCGTGGAGCGCACCGAAGTCGGGCCGGCGCAACGCGAGGTTGCCGGTGGCGCACATCACGAGGTCGGCGCCCCGGAGGGCGTCGCTGCGGTGGGTCGTGACGCGGAACCCGTGGGCGTGGGCCTGTACCCGCTTCACGGGGTCGTTGTCGTAGACCGTGACCCGGACGTCGCGGTGGTGGAGCGCGCGGGCGATGGATCGGCCGATCTTGCCGTAGCCGATGACGCAGGCGTCCCGGTTGGTCAGGACGGAGCCGTGAGCGCGCAGCAGCGCCTCGGTGGAGAAGACGACGGAGTGGCCGACGAGGTGGTCCTCGCATTCCTTGAGCGGTGACCGGGCCACGGAATAGACCGGGCAAGGCAGCGTCGCCAGTGACTGGTACCGCCGGTGCCCGTTCTCGGTGTCCTCCACGACGCCGAGGATGCGGCCGGAGAACTTCCCGGTGAGGACGTCGAGGCTGGGCGCGAAGTAGCCGCCGATGTCCAGGAGCACCAGGTCCTCGCCGGGGACGGTGCCCTCCAGATAGTCGAGGGCCTGGCCCGCGTCGGCGAACTGGTCCCGGGTGAGCTGGTCGACGCGGTACCGCCGCCGTACCTCGTCGACGACCTCCGGCACCTGCGACTTGGGCTTGGGCAGGACGGCCGCCACGCGCGCAAGGTGCGTCAGAGCGTCCAGAAAGGCGGGTCGCTCAGGCAGCAGGTGCGTGATCACCAGCGAGGCCGCGGGCACACGGGACGGGAAGTGCTCGACGACGCGGCGGAAGTAGCCGTCCAGGCGGGCCCTGTCGGTTGTGGTCATAAGGGTGCTTCAAGCCCTTCGCTCAGGCAGCCTGCCGCGCCGCGTGGTCGGTGAGGTGCCGCAGTTGCGCGCGGATGCCGGCGGCGAGGTCGACGGTCGGCTCCCAGCCGAGGTGGGTACGGGCGCGCGAGCCGTCCGCATTGGTCACCGGTACGTCTCCGCTGCGGCTGGTGAGGTACTCGACGGCCAACTGGCGGCCGGTCAGCTGCTCCACGAGCTGCATCACCTCGGAGAGGGAGGTGTTGCTGCCGCCGCCCACGTTCACCACACCGGTGTCCTCCGGGGCGGAGGCGGCGGCGAGGGTAGCGGACACCGCGTCGTCGATGTACGTGAAGTCGCGCCGCTGGCGTCCGTCGCCGTAGATGCGGAGCGAGGTGCCCGCGATGGCGGCGAGCAGCGCCCGGTGGGTGAACATGTCCGCGCGCTGCCGGGGGCCGTAGACGGTGAAGTACCGGAGGGCGACCACGCTGGTGCGGCAGTCGGATCGGGCGGCGTGTGCCAGGCAGAGCTGCTCTTCGGCCAGCTTCGTCACAGCGTAGGGCGAGGCGGGGTGCGGGTGGTCGGTCTCCCGACTCGGCTGGCCAGCCGTCGGCCCGTAGACGCTGGAGGACGAGGCCACGACGACGCGCGGGATGCCGAGCCGGGCGGCGGCGTCCATCACGCGCTGGGTGGCGAGGATGTTGCACTGCACGTAGGAGCTGAACTGCGGCCCCCACGAGGGCCGGACACCGGGCACGCCCGCGAGGTGGAAGACCACGTCGGCGTCGAGCAGCACCGGCTCGACGGCGCAGGTCAGCAGGTCGGCCGTCACCGGCACGTAGCCGGGCTGGCCGATCAGCGGCGCGAGGTTGGCGGCGGCCGACCGGTCGGTGGCGGCGTCGCGGCGGTCGAGGCCGATGACCGTAGTGCCGTTTTGGAGCAGTGCCTGGGCGAGATGGGAGCCGATGAAGCCAGCCGATCCGGTGATCACGGCACGGCGGATGTGCGGTCGCGACGGGGCGAGAGGTGGGGTGGACACGTTGTCCTCCGGTAGCGGGGTGGTCAGGGAAGGCGGGTCAGAAGGGCCCGCCCGTGGGCGGACAGCTCGGCGTCGCCGGTCTCGTGGCCGCGCACCAACGCGGTGACGGCCTCGATCGCGCCGAAGAGGCGCAGGAGCTGCTGCTCGGCATCGGAAAGAAGCCGGCCATAGCCGGCGAAGAAGGCGTCGCGCAGATGCGGCTGACCCGTCCAGCGCCGGTGTTCGAGGCGGGCGAAGTCGCGGACGCGGGCATCCGGACGGCAGTGTTCGAAGTCCACGATGAAGAATTCGTCGCGGTGGAGCCGCCAGTTGCGGGGCTGGTAGTCGAGGTGGCAGATGCTGCCCTGCATGGCTGTGGAGGACAGCCGAAGCGCGAAGGCATGCAGGTGGCGTCGTTCGTCGAGGGAGATGATCCCGGCTTGGTCGGCACGCCGAGTCCACTGGCGCATACGGTCGGCAAGGTAGGAGCCGGCGAGTTCGGCTTGCTCCTGCGGCACAGCGTCGTGGAACCTCCGCAGCGCGGCGCCAGCGCGGTGGTGGCTCAGGGAGCGCTCGGCGGACGTGAGAGTTGGGCTGTCGCAGTCGTCGCCCGGGAGGTACGAGAGCAGCAGCGTCCGGCTGGACGGATCGTGCGCGACAAGCTCCGCAGTGAGGTCACGCAACGACGTGAGATACGTGGTGTAGGCCCGGACCTCCTGGGTGAAGCGGTGGGCGCTGCGGTGCTGCTTGACGACGTAGCGTCGGCCGGACGAATCCGCGACCAGCAGCAGTCGACGGGGAAGGTCCGGCCCGTTGATCGCCTGGACCTCGCCGACCACATCCGCCGCGAGGCGAAGGCGGGGGTCCTCGACCGCGGTCATCCCCGACCCCGCTGTCCCCGAGCTGGGTCCAGGTGCGCTGTGTCGTTGTGGCGGTCGAGGAGCCAGCGGTGCTGACCGAGGCGGTTGACGTGGTGTTGCCACTGGGTGATCGAGCCGTGGTCGACGGTGAATCCGGTCTGGAGGCCGGGCCGCAGCTCCAGCAGGAGGGTGTGCAGCGCCAGGACTGTCTCGCCGTGCGCGGCGAAGAGCAGCCGCTGCCCCTCGTGTTGTTCGATGAGGTCCCGAAGGAAGGCACCGGCGCGCTCCAGGTAGCCGTTCCACGTGTCCGAGCCCGTGGCCCACGGCCTGTCGGGATGGGCGTGCGGACCGCCGTCGGCGGAGGTCTTCACGTCGTACCAGGGCCTGCCGTCGGCGTCGCCGTGTACGGGGCCGTCCAGACCGGCGACGACCCTGGCCCTAGGTCCGAGGGCGGACCCCAGAATGTCCGCGGTCTCCCGGAGTCGTAAGCGCGGTCCTGCGTAGAGCGTCGTGAAGGGTTTCGTCGCGTGCTCGATCGCGAGACGTTCAGCTGCGGCGAGGACCTGGGCCCGGCCCAGGTCGGTCAGGCCCGTGCACGTAAGGGGTCCGCCCACGATGCCAGCGGCGTTGCAGCGGGCTTGGCCGTGTCGGACGAGGACGAGCTCCGTGGCGATCATGCGATGTCCTTGGTGGCGTCGCTGAGGCCGGTGCCAGCGCTCGGATTCGGAGCGCGGAACCGGTAGCCGTGTCGGCCGAGGTAGGGAGCGGTGAGGACGCCGTGCAGGCTCATGAAGGCACTGAGCTGCCCCATGTCCGTGCGGCCCAGCCGTTCGTGGTGGTGTGCGGCAGCCTGGTTGTACCGGTCGAGCGCGTCACGGAGGGCGTTGGCAGGAAGCGGCCCGTAGGTCATGGCCAGCGTCACGATCAACTTGGCCAGGTCGTAGCCGAAGGGGGCAAGGGTGAGTTCGTCGAAGTCGATCGTGACGACAGCGTTTGCGGTGATGAGGAGGTTGCGCGGATTGGTGTCCTTGTAGAAGGCGGCCGGGCCGATTGCCGTTTGAGCCAGGAGCGCCAGCGAGGCGTCCAGATCGGCGGTCGTCGGAAGGAACCCGGCGGCGTGCCGCGCGGCAAGGGCCTTCTGCCGCGACGAGGGGTAGTCCGGCACCTCCAACTCCGTGCTCGGTACGTGCACGGCGCCGAGCTGGGCGCGGTGCAGGTCGTTCATCCAGGTGGCACCGTGCACGTCCCCGAGGTGTGTGGCGAGGCGCGGCAGGTCGGACGGCTGGGCATGGCGACCCTGGACTAACTCGAAGGTGAGGCTGGTGGGTCTGATCGCCTGGAGCGCTGGCAGGCGGACCGGGGCGGCGTGCTGCACCAGCCACATGTAGTTGCGTACCGCGGTCTGGCAGCGCTCAGCCGTGGGGTAGCGCTTGACGTACTGGGCTCTGGTCATCGGCGGGCTCCAGGTGGACGGGCGACGACGTAGGTGATGGTCGAGTTCGCCGTGACCGGTGCTTCGGGAAGACGCGCTCGGAGGGCTTCGGCGATCGCCGTGGGGTCCCCGCGCAGTCCCGGCGCAAGGTGGTACTTCGGGTTGGTCGCCACGTAGGCGGCCACGTGCGCCAGGTCGGCGAAGCAGAAGTGGTGGTCCTCGTGTTCCACGTGCAGCACGTCGAGGCCGCTGGCCGCGATCGCGGCAACGTTTCCGCTGTGGGCTGCGGAGTACAGGCTTTCTCGGTACGGGGCTTCCGGATCGAGCCCGGCGGAGGCGAGCAGCACGTCGAGCTCGCTGTAGCTGTCCGCGCTCTTCGTCACCAGCACTGCTACGCCCTGGGGATGTAGCACGCGGGCGAACTCGGCAATCACCTGTCCGGGCTGGGGCGAGTGATACAGGCAGAAGGCCGCGACAACCAGGTCGTACGTGCCGGTCTCCAGCGGAAGGCGGTGGAAGTCGGCCTGAACGAATCCGGTCTCGGTTCCCGGTGGAGCACCTACGCGCATACGTGCTGCGGCGAGCATGGCACCGGAGGCGTCGATCGCCGTGAGCCGCCGCGGCGTGAGCTGTTCGGCCAGCACGCGGCTGCTCGTCCCCCGGCCGCAGCCGACGTCGGCCACCGTGCGGAGGGGAAGGTCCGGGTGCGCGTGTTCCAGGGCCAGACGCGCGATGGTGTCCGGCACCGGGCGACCGGAGACCTTCGCCTGTCCCAGCGCCGACGTACGTGAGGCCAGGCGGCTTGCGTCTCCGTACAGCGGTGTCAGCGACGAAGCCAGGAAGGGATTGGGGTTCACCGGCTCCGCCTCCCCCGTGGAAGGCCGCCAGCGAGTGAACCTCTCAGCCCGAGCGGTCCGCGGTGACCTCGCACAGCCAGCGGCGGGTACGTCGGCGGCTGGTCAGGAGCACCACGTCGGCGTGGCCGGCGGCGTACTCCTCGATCTTCGCCAGGACCCGGGGCCGCATCTTGCGGCGGTACGTCGCTACGTACTTGACGACGCTCCAGGTGATCCGGTTGTGGACGCCGTTGCCCTTGTGGCCGGCGCCGTGCCGGAGCTGACGCGAGAAGATCCCCCAGAGGGCCGCGACAGTGGACACGTCCATGAACACCACGGTGTCGCAGGCTTCGAGCCGGATGGCCAGGGTGGAGTTGTAATTGCCGTCGATCACCCAGCGCGGCTTGGAGACGAGGGTGCGCTGGGCGGCGGCGAACTTCTCCATCGGCAGCGCGTTCCACTCGTCGTCGAAGTAGACCGCGTCCAGGTGCGTGACCGGGGCGGCCAGCGCGGCTCCGAGCCGGCGGGCCACATGGGACTTGCCGCTGCCACCGCAGCCGATGATGGCGACCTTCTGCATGGTGCTCCACTGTAGAGGGGGTGGACGGACGGGAGTTCTCGCCACCGGCCGGCCTGGTCCGCCGGTTCTGGAAGGGCCTCACGGCCTGGCCCCTTCCGGATACGCCGTGACCTGGGCGAGAACCGAATCGAGCGCCGCGACCTGGCGGCTCAACCGGAAGATGTCCAGTCGTTCGAGGCAGGCGGCAAGCAGATCGACATGCTCCTTGCTTCCAGCAAGCGCGCGGAGCTCTTCGACGCGACGGGTGACGTCGTCGCCGTCCCGCACGATCAGCGATTGCGGAACGAACGTCTCGGCTCCGCGGATGCCGGCAGGCGCCAGAGGCAGGCATCCGGCCAGAACCGCCTCGAAGATCCGCTGTGTCATCTGCCCGGCCGCCGCGTAGCGCTCGGGCAGCAGCAGGACTGTCGCCAGCGACCGGCTGTAGATGCGGTGCACCTCGGCGAACGGGACGCGGCCGAGGAAGGTGACGTGCGGCCAGGCGGACGTGCGCGGCCACTTTCCACCGACCTCATGGGGAACCGTCCGGGCCGCTGGCGCGAAGAACGCGTCGAACGCCTCGTCCCGGTCGTACTGGTTGCCCACATAGCCAAGCCCGACCGGACGAGGCTGCGCGGCTAGGACAGTCGGGTCGGCGGCGTCGAGCAGTGCGTCGTCGACCGGGAAGAGCAGCCGGTGAGCCCCCGCGGTCGGGACGAGCGCAGCCTCGCAGACCGTGGCACCGAGAGTGCGGCGCCACGGGTCGTCGCCACTCAGCTGGCGGTCCTTGTCCCAGATGACCACCGGGACGGCCTGCTGGGCGTAGTGCATGAGCAGGTCGGCCTGGCGGTGGAGGTCGCAGGTGTGGCCCGGACTGCCGCACGGGGTGGTGTTCCGGCCCTCGATGGCCCAGCGCCATTCGAGGAACAGCACGTCCACGTCCGGGAAGCCGGCGTCGAAGACGTACGCACCGCCGAGGTCGTCCCCGGCCTCCGTACGATCCCGGTCGCCTTGGAGGAAGAGGATCTCGTGGCCGCGGCCGAGCAGCCCGTCGACCAGGGGACGGCGGTGGCTGCGGCCTCCGTCCGGGGTGTCGGTGACGCCGGGGCCGAGGAAGCCCCAGAAGCTGTAACCGATCCTCATGTGGTGATCCACCGCCCCTCCAGCAGGAGAGCGTCCAGGCCCGAGTTGGCCAGGCAGTCCAGCGCCATCGCGGGTGTGCCGCACATGGGTCGGCCCTTGACGTTGAGGGAGGTGTTGATGAGCACCGGCACGCCGGTCCGTCGTGCGAACGCCTCCAGGACGTCGTGCATGAACGGGTTCTGCGCGGAGGAGACCGTCTGGAGCCGGGCGGTGCCGTTGGCGTGCACGATCGCGGGTAGGCGCTGCCTGGCTGCCTCGGTGACTCCGGACGCCATCGACATGAACGGCGCCTGCTGGCCGAGCGTGAAGAACTCGCCGGCCCGTTCCGCGGTGACCATCGGGGCGAACGGGCGGAACGGCTCCCGAAACTTCACGGTGGCGTTCAACCGCTCCACTACACCCGGCAGCAAGGGCGAGGCGAGGATGGAACGGTTGCCCAGCGCGCGTGGACCCGCCTCGACCCGACCACGGAAGAGGCCGACGATCACGCCCTCGGCAAGCTGCTCCGCCAGGAACTGGGCGGGATCGCCGGGAATCTTGTGTTCGCGCAGTTGCGGCCATGGGTTGAGGTCGAGGTCCGAGCCCGAATAGCGCGGGCCGAGGTAGCACTCGTCGGTGATCCCGGACAGCGGGCCGATGCCGCCGCCGTCCACGTGAGCGGCGATCGCCGCGCCCAGAGCGGTCCCTGCGTCGCCCGGCGCCGGTGGGACGAAGACCTCGTCGAAGAGCCCCGCGTCGATGATCCGGCCGACGCTCACGCAGTTGGTGGCCACTCCGCCGCCGAGGCACAGCCGCCGGGAACCCGTCAGCGCTCGGGCACGGCGGGCCAGGTGCAGCATCACCTCGTCGGTGCGCTCCTGAAGGGCCGCGGCGAGGTCTTGGTGAACGGCCTCGACCGACTCGTCCGCGAGACGTGGCAGGCAGCTCAGGGTGGCGAACCGCGGCGATGTCCGCGCGTATTCCGAGCTGAGCACGCGCAGTGGGAAGAGCGTCGGATCGAGGACGAATCCCGCGTCGGTGGTCCGGATCGCCTGGGCGAAGAGGTCCCGGAAGCGGGACGGATCCCCGAGAGCGGCGAGCGCCATGACCGTCCCCTCCTCGTCACCGCGTCGCCAGCCCAGGTGTTCGGTGACGGCCCCGTAGGCGTATCCGAGCGACGCGGGATCGCGCAGCGACTGGAGAGTGGTGACGTTCGGCCTGCTGTCCGGGCTCAGACGGCCGAGGCCGATGGTGGTGGTCTGGGTCTCGCCCAGGCTGTCCACGACGAGGACTGCGGCGTCCTCCCAGCCCGACGCGGTGAACGCGGTCAGCTGGTGAGCCCGGTGGTGCAGCACCGGATGCACGTCCGCCTGAGGAAACCGGTGGCCGAGGGACCGCAGCCGACGCACCGAACGCAGGCCGACCTTGGCGAACCCGGCGGCTCGCGGGAGCGCCCGCGATCGTGTGGCGGGGGACAGTGCCCAGCGGGGCGTTTCGGCGAGGGCCGCGAAGTACCGCAGAGCCTGGAAGTTGTACGCCACGACATCGACGTCTGCGGCCACCAGCCCGGCCTCATGCAGCAGCCACGCGACGGCGAGTTCGGGGTACGCCTTCGTGTGCTTGACCCCGGAGAGACGCTCCTCCTCGACGAAGCCGACGAGCTTGCCGTCCACCAGCAGCGCGGCAGCGGAGTCGTGGGTGAAGGCGCACAGCCCCAGCACCACGGACGGTGGTCTACGCACGGCCCATCACCTCGGTCCCATCGTCGAAGGGGTCGACGTGGCGTCGTGCGGGAGAGGTGAGAGCTTCGCGTACCACGCCGCCAAGGACTCGTTGAGCGGTCCCGTGATGCCGGCGGCCGTACGCCGGGCCTCGTTCCGATCGCCCCGCTTCCAGAGCCGGTAGCTCTGCATGGCCGTGCCCATCGCGTCCCAACCGGCGTGCCCGGTCGCCTTCCCGGCCTGCACGTGGGACAGGAGGTCGTCGAAACCGTCCCAGCCGGTCACTAGCTCGGGCATCTCCGGGAGGGCCGTGACGGACGTGACCGCTGCCGCCCGCTCCATGTCGCGCTCGTAGATGTGCAGCGAGCCGACGTGATGCCGGTACGTGCCCAGCTCCGCCCCGAGCCAACCGGCCACCAGCTCGTGCAGAGTGGTGTAGAAGAACAGGTCGTACGGCAGGCCGATCCACACGTCCTGACCGCGCATCGAGGTGGCCATGTCCAGTCGGCCATTGCGCAGGTGGAACTGGAACCCGAGGGTGCACGGCACGTCTCGGTGGCCGGCCGCGTCCCGTGCTGGGTCGTAGAGCTGGATCAGCGCACGTCGGGAGTCCGGGTCCGCCGTGAGGATCTCGACGACGCGCCGCAGCTGGTCGACACCGCCGTTCCAACGGCGCAGTCGCGGCCCGTACGCGCCGCGCAGGACTCCGCCGTCGGCGTACTGCGCGAGCTTCCCGTTGAAGTCGAAGATCCAGGGCGCGTCCGAGCCGGAGAGGATCCAGACCGTCTCGGCGACTGCGAAGGCCGGGTTCGGGATGCGCGTCGGATGGGCGAGCAGAAGGCGGGCGCGGGGCTTGGCCAGCCGGATTCCGACGTCCAAGACCTCGCGGGTCGCCATCCCCCGGGGGCTGACGCGCTCTCCGTTGCGGGCGACGTCGAGCGCGCCGGCGAACACCTCGGCGACGCTGTCCGCAGTCAACGTGATCACCGGTTTGCACCTCCGTGCTTCGTGTCGGCTGCTGAGAGTCCCAAGGGCGGGGCCGAGCCTCGGGCGGTGGCGTTGGCGAGCGCCGTGGCGACGACATCGGCGACGGCTGCGCTGCTCGCGCCGACGTCAAGGCAGATCGCCCGTTTGGCCGCTGCCGATATGCGGCATGCGCGCGGCGCCTCCGCGATGCGCTCCAGGGCGGCCGTGATCTCCGGGCTGGCGGCACAACGTTGCGCGGCACGCTGGTCGGCAAGGCCGAGAGTCCGCGTTGCGGGCAGGACGAGTTCCAGCACGGGTACGTCCAGCAGAATGGCCTCGATGCCGCAGGTGGAGGAGGCGGAGATCAGGGCGTCGGCCCCGGCCAGGCACCCCCGGGCACCGACGGCGGAATCTGCCAGGGCCACGCTGACGGTGCCGACATCTTCGAGCAGCGCGCTGTACGCGTCAGCGCCCTGCGCAGGGTGAGGAGCGACGACGAGGCCCCACGTACTGCCTGCCCTCCTCACCCCCTCCGCCACGACCTCGAAGTGGCTTCGCAGCTTCTCCTCGCGGAAGGGCTGGCACGCCCACACAGCGATCCTCGGAGGAACCGAACCCGCCTGAGCCGCGAGGATCTTCTCCAAGTAGCGGCGCTGGGCTGCCCGATCGACCTGGGCGAGCACGTCGAAGCGCGGCTGGCCCACCACGTGGACGTGGGCGTCGGCCCGCTTGGACCACGTACGCGCGGTGAGCACGTCACGCGCACCCATGACCGCGATGTGCCGGCAGTGCTGCGCCCGCCAGGCGACCTGCCCCTCCACCCAGGCGCCGTGCTGGACATAGACCGTGTCGGCACCGGCTCGCTCGGCCGCATGTACCGCGAGGACACCGGGCGGGCTGGTGTCGTTGCTGCACAGGAAGACGGGAGACGCCAGGCGGGAGAGCGCGTCGTCGAGCCACCCCTCGATACCGACCGTCGCTGCCCACGACGGCTGCGTGACGTCCGCGCTTCGCCGCAGCACGCCGACGACGAGTGCGGCCAGCCTGTCGACGGGAACGGCGTACTCGCCGACCTGTACGGTACGGCCATCGCGCGTGCCGCTGAGGGCGCGTACGGGCGGCCCTCCACCATGGGCAAGGAGTTCCTTCGGCAGCCGTAGAACGGAGATCGCGTCGTCCGGCGGGGTCGGAACGTCGTGACGGGATTCGGTTGCGAGGTCCAGCACCGTGCTCGCGACACCGCGACGGGCGAGTTCGGCCAAGACGGGCAGCAGCGTCTGAGCATGGCGAGAGGACCAGGACACCGCGCAGACAGGCGTGGGCGCTGTAGGGGACGGCGCACGATCGACCACCTCTTCGCCGACGCGACGCTCGTCGTCGGGCATCGCGATGGCGGCAGTACCGAGGAGGTATGCCATTCCCGCCGGGGAGACGTCGTAGGTCACGTAGCCCAGGGAGGGCTGGTGACGCGCGACGACCAAGTCCCGCTCATCCTCGCCGCTGTGGAACGGGACCTCGTCCGTCAGACGCCTGACCAGGCGAGTCAGCAGTCGGCGCACCGGCACGTGGTGGCTGTGCAGCCAGCTCACGCCCCCGGGTGTCCGCACTACCGCGCCGTACTCCGATTCCAAGGCCGCCATCAGCGCGTCGACCTTTGCTGCCGTGCTCACGCCCCCGCCCCTTCGACGCGGGCGGGCAGCAGCCGCACCAGGTCCGCCGGTTCATGAGCGACCCGAGGCTCCGGCTCGGCCGGTCGTCCGTAGCCCCAGCCGGCGTGCACGTACCCGGTCCCCGCCCTCCGCGCGGCCTCCTGGTCCACTGCCATGTCGCCCACGTACAACACTGCGGCGGGATCCGTCCCGGTCTCCACCAAGGCGGCCAGCAGAGTGTCGGGAGCGGGTTTGCCGCGTTCGCGCCCCGGAGTGCGAACGACGTCGAACGTGCAGCCGAGGCGCTCCAGGAGGGGAAGGACGCGTGTCTGCGGCTTCGAGGTCACGACACCGATCCGGTATCCGCTGGCCATGAGGTCGCGCAAAGCACCTTCGACCCCCGAGAAGGGGCGGGCGCGGTGGGACTCCCGGACCGAAGCGCGTTCGTACGTCTCCGCCACGTCCTCGCCGTGCGGAACGCCGAGCCTCGCCATGATGTCGGCGAACGGGCGTCCCAAGAGCTGGGCGTACGAGCTGAACGGAACATCGATCCCGTGCCGGACGCGGACCTCCTCCCACGCGGTGCGCATCACCGGCAGGGTGTCGAACAGGACCCCGTCCAGGTCGAAGAGCACCAACTCGGGGGTGGTCCCAGGCATGACGGCCGGGATGTGCCGGTCCGGCTGCGGGTCACATAACGCCACCATGTCCTCCTGCGTTCTGGGCTGAGCCATTCCCGGGCCGCCTCGGTGGGCGCGCCCTCGGCCGGTCCTCGCGGAGCCGGTCCCTGAACACAGTCGTCGCGGGAGCCACGCGGCAGTACGCCGTTGAGCCGCCGTCTCTCCGCCGTTTCCGCCGCAACGAGACGGCGGAGAGACGGCGCACTCACGACGTGGGCATGCCACAGCTGGGCCATCACGCTTGAACGCCCGCTGATGACTACCGGAAGCGAGACGAGCCGTGCCCCGATCAGACGTTGAAGGAGCGGCGACCGACGACCTGGGCGGAGGGCTCGTGCAGCACCACCGCCTGGGCCTGCTGGGCTGCACCGAGCCGCAGCGTGTCGCACGCAACCTCGTCCACCACGCTCTTGAGAACCGCGCCTCGACGGAACAGATCGACGACGCGGTGATCGTCGCCTCCGAGCTGGTCACCAACGCTCTCCGTCACACGGCGAGCGGGCCCGTACGAGTGGACCTGGATGTCTACGAGGACACCGCGGTCCTCTGGGTGTACGACGGTGAGCCGCACGCCGAGCCGCTGTCCGTGGAAGTCCCGTCGTCCGCCGACGAGCTGCTGGAGGGCGGGCGCGGGCTCTACCTCGTCGAAGCCCTGACCGAGAGGTGGTTCGTCTGGCCCGCCCGCCCGGGGAAGGCGGTCGTGGCCGTCATGCCCGTGGGCGGTGGTCGGCCAACTCGGACAGCGTGAGCGGAAGGCTCTCCAACACGTCCCAGCGGTATTCGGCCCCGCACCTGCGCAGCTCCACGAGCTGGACGTCGGCGACGCTCAGCTCTACCGACGGCAGCGAGCGCAACCCGGCAACCGCCTCGATGACAGGCCCCGCCGGCCGCGGACGGTTATTGTACGCGAGGCTGAGGTGCGGCCGGAAGACGGCGATCGGCTTCTTGACCGGCAAGCCGACTGAGGCGTTCGCCGCGACAAGATCCGCGTGCAGGCTGATGAGCGGCTCCCACGGTGTGAGCGTCAGCCGAACGGCTCCCCGAGACCCCGCCAACGGCGTGGCCCGTACGGTGAACCTCTCCGGTAGCAGGGCCTGAGCCCGGCTGGCCAGCGCGTGCAACCGTGTCGTATCGACGGAACCAGGAGCCCCGACTCTCACCAGCGTCACGTGCAGCCACTCGGTAGGCACCGGGTCGAGCCGTAGCGGCGACAGCGCCTCCTGACACTGCTCCGCGAGCTCTTTGAGCTCGGGCACGTCGCGGAAGGCGAGCATCCAGTAGTAGGCACGCGCTCCGTCCGACCAACCGGGCCGCGACCAGTGGTCAACCATCTCGTCGAGCGCGTCGAACGCGCTCTGGTCGTGCGCTGTGATCCCTTTGTGGTCGTTCAGGTCACCGGGAGGCTCCACCGGAAAGGCGGCGGGGTCGGGCGAGAGCAGGGGCACCCGGCGTTCTCCTTCGGCGTCACAGCGCCCCGGCGCGCGACATCGCCAGAGCGGCAGGTTGCGAGCTCCACAAGCGGAGTTCCTCGCCATACTCCCCTACGGCCGCGAGGCCCTGCCATCCGCGGGCCTGGGCGTACAGGTCGCGCGAGCGCTGCCACACGGACCGGATCGGTACATCGCCGCAGAAGGTTAGCGCCTCCCGTCCCAGCTGCATCGCCCGCTCGACATCCGGCCTGGCCTGCTGCAACAGGGCGCTGGCGACATCGAGCCGGACAAGCGAACGGCTCCACGGGTCCGAGCCCTCGACGAGGCCGTCGATGCGCTCGGCCGTCGCGAGAACCTGGCCCACCTGCCCCACCGATACGTACGCCGTCACGGCGTTGGCGAGGGTGCGGGCGTACCCGTAGGGCTCGAAGGAGATGCACGGCGTGAGGCCGGCCGCAACGTCGTGCGCAGCCGACAACTCCAGGGCCCGGCCAACGACCTGCTCGACGCCCTTCCGGTCACCCATCTTCCCGAGCGCGCGAGCCCGCCCGTTGGCCAGCAGCCGGATGGCCTGCGCGCTGCTGGGCGCCATTTCCACCGCTGCCGCGGCACAGGCGTCGGCTTCCCGGTAGCGGCCGGCGTAGTAGTAGCCGAACGACAGCGTGGCCCGCGCCCACAGCTCCGTCTCGACGTCCCTGATCGCCCGACTGAGGTCCAGGGCCTCCGTGGCGTACGCCTCCGCCAGCACGAAGTCACCCACGTTGACGGCCATGTACCCGAGTAACCCGCCTGCCCTGGCGGCCAACCGGAACAGCTCGTGCCGCACCCGCGGCGGCTGGTGCCCGTCCAGCAACGTATGGATCAACTGCCGTAGCGACCGAGCCTGACCCCGGATCGGCTTCGGCCCCTCGCGGTCGTAGCGGGCGACGATGCCGTCCAACGACGAGCCGAGGAACGCGATCGTGCGGTCATCGGCGTTGCTCGCGGTGAGCTGCCGCGTACGAGCGACGATCTCTACGACGCTGTCCTCGTCATCGTGAACAGCTGGCGCCATCGTCGCCGTGGGAACCACGACAGTCGCAGGTCGGACGGCCTCGTCCTCGTTGGCCAGCTCAGAGAACAACTCCTCGGCGGAGGGCCCGAGCATGTACTCCAGCACCCGACAAGCCCCCGGATGCGGCAGCCCCCTCAACTCCCCGCCCACCCACCGATCAAATTGCCGCGCCGAGACGGTAAGTAAGCCCAGTTGCGGATCCTCTTCACGGTCGGCCAACTCCCGAGCCGCCCGCTGAAACTGCGCGACGAACGCGTCGTAAACCGTGAGGTGGCGGTGTCGAAGTGTCCGCCGAAACAGGGTCTCCTTGGGCATGCGGGCGTCTCCTTTGGTCGGGATCGTGGGTCGATGAGAAGACGTGCGGGGCCGGGATTTCCAGATAAGTGCTTTTGGCCTCCGATCGCCGCGTCGCAGCTGGCGTCTCGACGCGGCCCAGCGCTTGGCCGCGTCGTGCAGTTCAACGGCCTCCTTCGCTCCAGTAGTAAGCCGCAGTGGAGCAGCCAGGTTGGTGACCGTGTTGCCCGAGCCCAGTAGGCAGCCGGTGGTCTGTTGAGAGTCTGCGCGCTGTCGCAGTCAAGAGTCCACCTGCTGATCGACCGCTGCTTCGTAGAAGGCATCCGCCAGCGTCACGATGATCGCGTTGATCGCCGGCCCGTCGGTGAAGAAGTAGTCAGCCATCGCGTTATGGGCGTCCTGGTTGTCTGCAACCGCTTCCGTAACTGCTGCCTGGAAGTCCGGCGACTCCATGAACTGTTTCTTGGTGTTGGCCTTGGTCTGGTTGACCAGGTCAGTGTTGGCGAGCAGGCGCTGGACGAGCCCCTGAACGAACTCCTGGACCTGGGAGGCAGCGAAGGACTCCGCGCCAAAAAGGTCGTTCATCTTGTCTATGACGACTTGGAGCGCGACGTACTTCGGGTCCTTCTTCGCTCCCGTGCCGGCAGCGCTGATGCCCTTCAGTTGCCCGTCGCCCACGAGGGAGATGTCGACCGGGATCGCCTTGCTGTGCTTGACCCCGACCAGCACCACGTCGGAGAGATCGACCTCGGCCGACCACGAGGACTCGGCGATCACCTTCTCCAGCAGCCGTAGGAAGATGGAGAGCATCTCCATGTAGGGGTCGCCGTAGTCGACGATCTGGGACATGAAGTCGTAGAGGCGTACGTAGGTGGAGACGTCCTTGCGGAAGAGGTCGAGCTCGTTGAGCGTGACCTTGTCCTCTTCCTCGATTGCCCGCGCGTAGCGGCGGCGGAAGTCATGCTGCGCCGGGCTGATCGCCGCCGAGAGCGCGTTGTTGCCCTTTCGGGTCACCCACAGCTCGGCGACCTTGCGGACGTCGTCTTCGGTGTAGACGCCGAGCTGGGCGAGCTTGTTGGACAGGTGGACGACGACGTACGGGTCGGTTTCGGTCTCCAGGGTGGCGTTCTTGAAGTACGGCTCGAAGGCTGCCTTGATGTCCTCGGGCTGGTTGGCGAAGTCGATGACGAACGTCTTGCGCTTCTGCTCGCCGCCGGCGGTGCGGTGGGTGCGGTTCAGCCGTGAGAGCGTCTGCACCGCGGTGATGCCTGGCAGCTTCTTGTCGACGTACATGGCGGAGAGGAGCGGCTGGTCGAAGCCGGTCTGGAACTTGTTGGCGACCAGCATGATCTTGTAGGTCTGGCCCTTGAAGGCGGCTGCCAGATCCGTCCCGGCACCGGGGTTCATGTTGGCCTCGGTGTACTCGTCGTCCTTTGACGGCTGCGGGCCCCAGTCGCTGTGCCAGGTCTCATTCTCGGGCATCGTCACCCCGCCGGAGAAGGCGACCAGTGTGCGGTAATTGTACGAGGCGTCCTCGGTGCGTCGCTTGGCGATGTAGGCGTCTATGGCCAGCTTGTACTTCACCGCGGACCTGCGGGAGCCGGTCACCACCATTGCCTTCGCTCGGCCTTCCAGGAGGTAGGCCACGTTGGTGTGGAAATGCTCGACGATGATCTGTACCTTCTGGCTGATGTTCGTCGGGTGGAGCAGCACCCACCGCATCAAGCCCTTGCGGGCGGTGGTCTCCTCGACCTTGCCCCCAGCATCATCACCGCTCCCGGCCTTGCCCGCGATCTTCAGTGCGGTGTCGTAGCTCTGGTAACCCTTGAGCACGTCGAGGATGTAGCCCTCCTCGATCGCCTGCTTCATCGAGTACAGGTGGAACTCGCGTGGCTTCCCGTCGGCGCCCTTGCGGCCGAACAGTTCGAGAGTCTTGCTCTTCGGCGTCGCGGTGAACGCGAAGTAGGAGATGTTCTCCGACTCGGCTCGTTCTGTCATCTCGGACGCGAGGACCGCCTCCACGTCGACTTCGCCGCCGTCCTCGACCTCCTGGATCTCCTCGGCGGTCAGCACCTGCTTCAGCTTCGCGGAGATCTGGCCCGACTGGGAGGAGTGCGCCTCATCGGCGATGACGGCGAACCGCCTTCCCTTCAAGCTGGCGTCGCTGCGGATCTCGTCCAGGGCGTAGGGGAACGTCTGCAGTGTCACGACGATGATCAGCTCGCCGTTCTTCAGCGCCTGTGCCAGCAAGCCCGACTTCGACTTGGCGCCGGCCTTGCGGACATCGTCGGGGCCGATGGTGGCGACGATCTTGCCGGTGCCATCGATCTGCCGAATCGCCTCCTGCAACTGGGTATCGAGCACGGTGCGGTCCACGACGACGATGACCGAGTCGAAGACCTTCTGGTCGTCGATGTGCAGCCGCGCCAGGCGGTGGGCCGTCCAGGCGATGGTGTTCGTCTTCCCCGACCCGGCCGAGTGCTCGATCAGGTACCGCTGCCCGACGCCTTCCTCGCGCACCGCGTCCACGATGCTCGTGACGGCCTCCCACTGGTGGAACCGGGGGAAGAGCATGTCCATGCGCCGTACCGAGGTGCCGGTCGAGACGTCCCATTCCTCCTTGGTCTGGACGATCATCAGCCGGCCGACGATGTTCAGCCAGGCGTGCTTCTCCCACACCCGTTCCCACAGGTACGCCGTCGCCGACCGGCCGTCAGCGCCGGGCGGGTTGCCCTCGCCGCTGTCGAAGCCGGTGTTGAACGGCATGAAGTGGGTCTTGTCGCCCTCCAGCTTCGTCGTCATCGCTGCCAGGTCGTTCGAGACAGCGAAGTGCACCAGAGCCCTGTGCCCGAAGGAGAGCAACGGTTCTGGGCGGCCGTTCGTCAGCGGGTTGCGGTCCTGCTTGTATTGGTTGACCGCCTCATTCAGCGATTGGGTGAAGTCGGTCTTCAGCTCTACCGTGGCCACCGGGAGCCCATTGATGAAGAACACCAGATCGATGCTGCGCTGGTCGGCGGTCGAGAAGCGCACCTGCCGCACGACCCGCACTCGCATTGCCTCGTACTGAGCCGTGCTCGTCGCGTTGAGCGACGTCTCGGGGCGAAACTGCGCCATTTTCAACCGGCCGCCACCGATGAACTGGACCCCGTTGCGCAGGATGTTCAGCGTCCCGCCGCCGTGCTCCAGCGGCCGCTCGAGCGCCGCGGTCAGCACGTCGAGGAACTTCGCCTGCGATCCTGCGGCCTTCAGTGCCTTCTCGTACGCCGACTTCTGCGTCGCCTCCAGCCACGCGAACAGGTCAGCCGGGAACAGCGCCCGCTCTCGGTCGTACTCGCCGCCGTCGTGGTCGTTGGCCGAGTACAGCCAGCCGTGGTCACGGAGGTACTCGCAGATCTCCTTCTCGAAGACAGCCTCGTTGTGATCAGCCATCACGCCACCGTCCCTCGAACGTCGGTCTGACCTGTGACAGCAGCCATGATCATCGCTGACCGGCGTTCCCGGGACAGCTCGATGAACCGCTCAGTCTCCATGATGAGCGTGTCGATTTTCGTGGTCGCATACTTGATCTCAGCCACGATCCCGTGCTGCTGCGCAATCGTTGGAACCGGCACGCGCAGGGACGCGATGATGTCAGAGTTCAGGTTGTCCATCGTTGAGCCAACTGATGCGAGAGCCAGTGCATCGCGGTTGCGTCGGCTGCTAAATACAATAGCCCCGAATTCCGGGTCGAGCAGATTCCGATCGAACCGAACAAGTGCTGAGCCAGTTCCGCAGAGGAATCCGGCTGCCGAAGGCCCTACGACCGCACAACGCCCTAGCTCCCCGCGCCGGGCAGCGACCAAATCACCTTCTGCCAGAGCATGGCGCGCAAGCCGTGCGGCCTTTGCAGCTCCGACCGCGATCCGTGGATCGGGGACTACTTCCCCTGAAACAATATGGGATGGATTGATAATCGGCGTGCCGCCATCCTCGTACTCATCGGATTTCAGCTGACTGCCGAATGGTCCTGTCTGAATCAAGACGGAAACTGCCTTTAGCGGCGTGTGCCAGTCAAGTAGCGCCACGCTCCGTTCTACGACCGACCACCGCCGCTCGCGGAGCATCTCGATCAGCCGCTGCTGCTCTTCGATGAGCGTGTCGATGCGAGCCGTCTCGCGGTCGAGATAGTCGGCGATGGCGGCCTGATCCTCCACTGGCGGCAGCGGGATTGGAATCCTGGCAAGCTTTTCTGCTGTGAGATGCGGCATCGAGACAACATTGGAGTAGGCGCGGATGAAGCCGCTAGCCCGCAGTGCGATCAGGTAGAACGCGATGAAGCGACCGTCAAAGTCTTCAATAGGTCGAAGCCGGTTGATCGAGTTTTGGAATCCCCAGCCAGGAAGATCCTGGTCGACATACGCGGCGCGGCCAAAGCCGCCCTGGCCGCCCTCTACAACGACCACGTCACCCGCGCGGATGCTCAACTGTTTAAGTTCGTCCTCGCCGAACCACATCTCATTTACGTCATCGAGGGCCAACACGCCATTGGGCTGCACATTTGCAGCGCGCATGTAGGAGGCACGCGCGTCATTACCCGAGTCCTTGCTCTGCAACATTTTGCCGAGCGTGACCGTAGCAGCGTTCTTGACCTGGCCTGTCAGCCACCCATCGGGCAATACCTTCCAGAGAGGCCCCGTCACTTCTCCACCTCCCGCAGCAGGTCAAGGATTTTGGCGACCTGCTTCTCCAGGTCAGCGTCAATCTCAGCGAGAGGGCGAGGAGGGCTGTACCTGTAGAAGTGGCGAGTGAAGGGGATCTCGTATCCGGTCTTGGTCTTGGACCAGTCGACCCAGGCGTCCGGAACGTGCGGCTTCACCTCCGCGTTGAAGTACGCCTGGACGACCTCGCGCATCCCTTCCGCGCCAGCAGTCGAGCCGCCGTAGGTGAAGGGCACGTTCTCAGTGTCACGCTTCTTCGAGTCGGACTTCGGGGCGCCCTTGCGGTCGACGACAGGGTTACCCTCCTCGTCGAGCAGGGGGCGTTCGACAGTGACTGTCCAGTAGCCGAAATCGTCGTTGCGCAGAACCTTGGAGAAGTCAGGGTCGGCAGCCTCGAAGTCGGCGTACAACTGCACGACCTCGGCGCGGTCGGCGTCACTGATCTCGCGCCCCTTGGCTCCGAGGTTCTTGCGCATCTTGGTCCAGAACGACGTGCCGTCGATGAGCTGGACCTTGCCCTGGCGGTCGGGGTGCTTGGTGTTGTCGAGGATCCAGATGTATGTGGCGATGCCGGTGTTGAAGAACATGTTGGTCGGCAGTGCGACGATCGCCTCGACCAGGTCACGCTCGATTAGCCACCGGCGGATGTTGGAGGGACCGGACTCAGCGGCACCGTTGAACAGGGGCGAGCCGTTCATGACGATGCCGACGCGACCGCCGCCGTCCTCCGGGGCGCGCATCTTGTGGGCCAGGTGCAGCAGGAAGAGCATCTGGCCGTCGGAGGTTGCGGGGAGGCCCGGTGCGAAGCGGCCGTAGGGGCCAGCAGCGTCGCGCTCTGTTTTGACCGCCTTGGCGTACTGCTTCCAGTCCACTCCGTAGGGCGGGTTGGACATGCAGTAGTCGAACTGGCGGGTCTTGAAGGCGTCCTCAGTGAGGGTGTTCCCGAAGGCGATGTTCGTCGTGTCGTGGCCCTTGGCGAGCAGGTCAGACTTGCAAATGGCGTACGACTGTGGGTTGTACTCCTGGCCGTACAAAGTCAGCCTGGCCCCAGGGTTCTGCGCGAGCAGGTGCTCTTCGGCCAGGGAGAGCATGCCGCCAGTGCCAGCGGTGGGGTCGTAGAGTGACCTCACAATGGCGCCCTCGGGGCGGCTGGCCTCCTCCTCGACGTCCTTCTCCGTGAAGAGCAGGTCCACCAGCAGCCGGATCGCGTCGCGCGGCGTGTAGTGGTCTCCGGAGGTCTCATTCGCGGCCTCGTTGAACTTGCGGATGATGTACTCGAACGCGTCGCCCATGTCCGAGTTGGACACCACGTCGGGATGAAGGTCGACACCGCTGAAGGACTGGACGATCTCGCGCAGGAGTCCAGCCTTCTCCAGGGCCAGGATCTCCTTCTTGAAGTCGAAGTACTCGAACACGTCCACGTCGGCGGAGAACCGGTCGATGTAGTCGGCGAGGTTGTCCGCCAGCCCGTCCGCGTCGGCCAGCAGGTTCGCGAAGCCGTAGTTGGAGGTGTTGTAGAACTGCCGTCCCGTGAGCTTCTTGACCTCGACCTTGAGCCGGTTCGGGTTCTCGTACCGCGTAGCCAGTTCCCGTACCGCGGCTCGGTTTGGCTCGAGCACGCAGTCGAGTCGCCGCAGGATGGTGAACGGGAGGATCACTGTCCCGTACTGATTGGGCCGATAGGGGCCTCGAAGCTGGTCAGCGATCGACCAGATGAAGCGACCGAGCGTGCTCACAGAGTTCCTCACGAGAATCGACTGGCAGTGATGACCACTTTGCCAGAGCTAGCGATCAGCGTCTTATGGTTCAGATGTGGGTCCCGCCCCCGCCTCGCTCCTCCGTGGCATCCAGCTCTGAGGTGAGCTGTTCCGGTGCTGGGCTCCCAGGCATCGCTGGGGACCGTATGGGAACCGACTCGCTCCCGGAGCCCCCGTGAGGCAACGACGGACCCACTCGGTGCAATGCTCTGACCGGCCACAATACTGAGCGTTCGGCTAACGATCTTGGTCGCGACCGCATTCGGCCGGAGGCGCAAGTTCAGGGTGACAAGCGCAGCAAGCGGCTGGCGGCTTTCTGGAGAACGTCTTGCTTCTTGCAGAAGGCGAAGCGGACCTGGGTGCGGCCGGCGTCGGGGTCGTCGTAGAAGACGGAGTTGGGGACGGCGACCACACCACAGCGTTCGGGGAGCGAGCGGCAGAAGGCCAGGGCGTCCTTCTCGCCGAGGGCGGCGATGTCCGTCGTGATGAAGTATGTGCCCTGGGGGCGGTAGACCTCGAAGCCGGCGGTGGTGAGGCCGTCGGCAAGGAGGTCGCGCTTCGTCTGGAGGTCGTCGCGGAAGGCGGTGAAGTACGCGTCCGGGAGGCGGAGGGCCTCCGCGATGGCGTACTGGAAGGGGCCCGAGGCGACGTAGGTGAGGAACTGCTTCGTGGCGCGGACGGCTGCGACGAGGGGGGCGGATCCGGTAACCCAGCCAACCTTCCAACCCGTGAATGAGAAGGTCTTCCCCGCTGAGGAGATGGAGACCGTGCGGTCGTGCATGCCAGGTAGCGAGATCAGGGGGATGTGCTCGCCGTCGAAGACCAGGTGTTCGTAGACCTCGTCGGTGACCACGATGAGGTCGTGCTCCACGGCCAGCTCGGCGATGGACGTCAGCTCGGCGCGGGTGAGGACCATGCCCGTGGGGTTATGGGGAGAGTTGAGGAGTAGAAGGCGGGTGCGGGGAGTGACCACGGAACGGAGGGCGTCGAGATCGGGGCGGAAGTCCGGGGCACGCAGCGTAAGCGGGATCCGTACTCCGCCGGCCATTGCGATGCTCGCGGCGTACGAGTCGTAGAACGGCTCGAACGCGATCACCTCGTCACCCGGCTCCAGCAGCGCCAGCATCGCCGCCGCGATCGCCTCGGTCGCCCCGGCGGTGACCAGCACCTCGCTGTTCGGGTCAAAGTCCAACCCGTAGAAGCGGCGCTGGTGGTCGACAATAGCGGCACGCAACTCCGGAACGCCCATGCCCGGCGGGTACTGGTTTCCGCGGCCGTCCCGGAGCGCCCGCACGGCCGCCTCCCGGATCGCCTCCGGCCCGTCCGTGTCGGGGAAGCCCTGGCCCAGGTTGATCGCACCGGTCGCCAGCGCAAGCGCCGACATCTCCGCGAAGATCGTCGTCCCGAGCCCGTCCAGCCTGCGGTTCAGCAGTGGCCTGCCGCTCATCTCTCCACCGTCCTCAACCCGGGTACCGATCGTCCAGGGACCATCCTGACCGACGCGCGGCAGCACGCCTACGCGGCCAGCGTCCAATAGGTGGGTGAAAACGGCTTGACCCAGCCGACCTTCCAGCCGGTGAAGGAGAAGGTCTTGCCGGCCGAGGAGATGGAGACGGTGCGCTCGCGCATGCCCGGGAGGGAGGCGAGCGGGATGTGCTCGCCGTCGAAGACCAGGTGCTCGTAGACCTCGTCGGTGACGACCAGGAGGTCGCGTTCGACGGCGAGTTCGGCGATGGCCGCCGCCTCGTCGCGGGTAAGGACCATACCGGTCGGGTTGTGGGGGGAGTTGAGCAGCAGCAGGCGGGTGCGCGGGGTGACGAGGGACCGCAGGCGGTCCAGGTCGGGGCGGAAGTCGGGGGCGCGGAGGGTGAGCGGGACACGGACGGCGCCGGCCATGGCGACGCACGCGGCGTAGGAGTCGTAGAAGGGCTCGAACGCGATGACCTCGTCGCCGGGTTCGAGCAGGGCGAGCATGGCCGCGGCGATGGCCTCGGTCGCGCCTGCGGTGACCAGCACCTCGGTGTCGGGGTCGACGTCCACGCCGTAGAAGCGGTGTTGGTGGTCGGCGATCGCGTTCCGCAGCTCGGGGACGCCCGGCCCCGGCGGGTACTGGTTGCCGCGTCCGTCGCGCAGCGCCCGGACCGCGGCCTCGCGGACCGCCTCGGGGCCGTCGGTGTCGGGGAAGCCCTGGCCGAGGTTGATCGCACCGGTCGCCACCGCGAGCGCCGACATCTCCGCGAAGATCGTCGTCCCGAGCCCGTCCAGCCTGCGGTTCAGCAACCCCCTGCCGTCCCTGTCCTCCATGGCCACCGTCCCGCCCCTCGCACGCGTCCGCTCCGTCGGGGACATCCTTCCGCATCGGCTCCACGCCCGACGTCCAACGGACGGCCGACGGCGTCGCGGCGTCGCGGCGGGGCGGTGAAGTGGTCCAGCAGTCCAGCAGTCCAGCAGCCCAGCAGCCCAGCAGCCCAGCAGCCCAGCGGTCCGGCGGCGCGGCAGGGCGGTCGGGCGATGTGGTCGGGCAGGGCGGTCCGAGCCCTGAGGCGGCCGGTTGTCATACGGGAAGCCGGTTGTCATATCGGAACACCTGAACCCGTAAGCCCCCCAAGGGATGGAATGTACGCACAGACGAGTAAAAACGCTGAACCGGGGGCCAGATCCGTGCGAGCGTTGACCTCGGGGCCTCCAGGTCCCGTCTCGAAACCTTCCGGATCTCTTCCGATCCCCCACACCCGTGTCGGCGTGAACCACCGCACCTCCGCCTCCCGACGGCGGGGGCGGCAGGTCTCCTCACCGCGCCGTCGGGTGGTCCCCAGCGTGCCTGCGGAGCTGACTCACCCCATGCTCACCACCCTTGAGACCGCGTACACCGACACCCGGGCCGGCGACCTCGCCTGGTGCCTGGGCAAGGACGCGCTCCCGGCCCTCGCCGTGCTCGGCGTGCGGGTCGGCGACGCCGGCGGGCTGCGGGCGGAGGTGGAGTTAAGGCTGCTCGGCGCCTCCCACCAGGTACTCGTCGAGGCCGGGCAGGGCGGGTGCTCGGAGACGGTGGCCTGCCTTCCGGGCAGGCAGGCACCGCTGCCCCTGGGCGTGGCCCGCCAGGTCGGGCCCTGGGAGTACGAGTTCTCCGCCCGCGTCGAGGAGCTCTCCGCCGCCTCGTTCACCGGACGTGCCCAGGAGCTGCTGGCGCTGGTCGCCGACCACCCGCACGGGCTGGCCGGCACCTTCCCTGGCGACCCGAACGCGTTCACGGCGATGCTGGTGCGGTGTTCGGAGGGCGGCGTGGCCTGGCGGACCTGGCACGCCTACCCGCAGGAGGGGCGGCTGGTGGCGACCCGTACCCGGGTCAGTGTCGCGAGCTGACCGACTCGCGGCGGCCCCGCACGCATATCTGACGGTCAGTGAGATGGCAGTGGTGCGGCATGACGTGACGTTCTGTCAGGTCAGAGCGAGTGGGGGTGCGCCGCGGGTTCGGCGTGTGCCCCCGTTCGTGGGGGGTGCGGGCGGTGTCAGTGACCCCTGGGTGCTGCCGCGCCCCCGTCGAACGCCGTCGATTGCACCCGTGTGGGTGACGGTTCGCGACGCATTCGTCACATAGCGTGCCAGCATGCTCGACCAGTGCGGCCGGCCGCCGGCAACCCGATTCCTCTCCTTACCGCTCCCCCTTCCCGCCCGTACGGCGCGGGCGGTGGTGCTCGCGGCGGTCTTCGTCTGCGCGGCGTGCGGCCTCGTCTACGAGCTCGAACTGGTCGCCCTCGCCTCCTACCTGGTGGGCGATTCCGTCACACAGGCGTCGCTGGTGCTGTCGGTGATGGTCTTCGCGATGGGCTGCGGCTCGCTGCTGGCCAAGCGGCTGCGGGGCCGCCCGGCGGCCGCGTTCGTGGCTGTCGAGTCCGCCCTCGCGCTGGTCGGCGGCCTGTCGGTGATGGCCCTGTACGCGGTCTTCGCCTGGTCCGGCCAGGCCCGGCCGGCCATGATCTGCTGCTCCTTCGCGATCGGCGTGCTCATCGGCGCCGAGGTGCCGCTGCTGATGACGCTGGTGCAGCGCATCCGCCGGCAGGACGCGGGCGGCGCGGTCGCCGACCTCTTCGCCGCCGACTACGTGGGCGCGCTCATCGGCGGCCTGGCCTTCTCGTTCCTGCTGCTGCCCCGCCTCGGCCAGTTGACCGGGGCGCTGGCCACCGGCGGCGTGAACGCGGTGGCGGGCGGCGCCACCGTGCTGTGGCTCTTCCGCGGCGACCTGTCGCGGCGGGCCCGTGCCTGGCTGCTGGCCGCCAACGTCGGCGTGCTGGCCGTCCTGGCCTGCGCCGCGCTCGGCGCCTCACCCTTCGAGCGGGTCGCCCGCAACGCCATGTACGGGGGGCGGGTGCGGGTGGCGGAGCAGGCGGGGGCCGAGGAGATCGTGCTCACCGGCGGCGAGGGTGCCCCGGGCGGGCGGGACGCGCCGGACGCCGCCGCGCTGCGGCTCTACGTCGACGGCGCCCTCGTGGTCTGCGGTGCGGACGGCTCGCCGGTCCGCCAGGCGCTCGCCGATCCCGCGCTGGCCGGCCCGCACGGCCGGGTGCTGCTGCTGGGCGGGGGCGACGGGCTGGAGCTGCGCGAGGTGCTGCGCCACCGCGGCGTCCGCACGGTCACCGTGGTGCCCGGCGATCCCGCGGTGGCCCGGCTCGGGCGCACCGACCCGGGGCTCGCCGCGCTCAACGGCCACGCCTTCGACGACCCGAGGGTGCGGGTGGCGGAGGGCGACGTCTTCGACTGGCTGCGCGGCGACGTCGGACACGTCGAGGCACGGGGCCCGGCCGGGCCGCCGCCCGGGTACGACGTCGTCCTCGCCGACCTGCCGGACCCCGCGCGAGGCGACAACGCCAAGCTCTACTCGCAGGAGTTCTACGGGCTCGCCGCCCGCGCCCTGGCCCCCGGCGGGCGGCTGGCCGTCCATGCCGGATCGTCCGTCCACAGCCTGTGGACAACGGAGGCGACGCTCCGTACGGCCGGGCTGGCCGCCGTCCCCTACAGCCTCGCCGGCGGCCCGGCGTGCGGGAGCACGGCTGACTGGGAGTTCCTGCTGGCGGGCGCCGCGGCACCACGCCTGACCCTCCCGGCGACGGCTCCCGAGGCAGAGGACCCGGGGACACCGTTGACCCCGTCCGTCCTCCGCGCGGCCGCCGTACGGGCGCTCCGCTCCCGGCCCGCGAGCCCGCTGCCGCCGTCGACGCTCCTTCGGCCCCGGATCGCCGAGTAGCCGCGGCGTCGCACGCCTGACCTCTGACCCCTGACCGCGCCTGACCACTGACCGCGCCTGACCCCTGACCATGTGCGGTCCGCCCTGGCCCGACGGCTGCCGCGGGGACGGGCTCGACGCGGCGGCGGGCCGCCCTGGTGGCGGAGGGGCGGGCGGCGAGGCGAGAGGGCGCCGGCGTCCGCGTGGACGGGGGCGCGCCGGGGCGGGCCGGGCCGAAATCCGGAGCCTACCCACGTCAGGGACGGCCGGACGTGGGTAGGCTCCGCCGCATGGAGCACGAGTCCTTCGTTCCGGTCCCGTCCGCCCGGGTGGCGGCAGCCCTGCGCACACCCGGCGCGGTGGCCGCCGCGCTGCCCGGGTGGCAGCCGGACGCCGGGGCCGAGGCGGCGGAGCGCGTGGCCCACGGGCGGCTGCGCTTCCGCGCCGGCGGCTCGACGATCACCTACCGGGGCTTCGTCGCCGTGGAGGGCGATGCCTCGCCGTACACGCTGGTCGCCAAGGGCACCGAGGTCCGGGGCGAGGGCGTGGCCGAGGTGAACCTCCGCGTCACCCTCACCGCGACCGAGCGCCCCGAGCCCGGCACCGTGCTCACGTACGAGGGCACCGCCCAGGCGGGCGGTCGGCTCGCCGGGTACGACCCCGCGGTGGTGGCCGCCGCTGCCGGACGCCTGCTGGACCGTTTCACCGCGGCGCTGGCCGAGCGGGCGCCGGAGGCCGAGGAGCCGACCGCGGCTCCGGCAGCCCCCACGGACCCGGCCCCGGGTACCGGCCCGGTCGAGGCCGCTCAGGCCGATGCGGGAGCCGCTTCGGAAGCCGCAGAAGCCGTTCCGGACGAGGCTCAGGCCGAGGGGCAGGACGAGGACCGGCATGCGGACCGGCATGCGGACCGGGACGGGGACGCGGACGAGCTCAGGGGCTGGGACAGCGGCGAGGCCGTTTCGGACGGCGACGAGGACCGTGAGGGCGACATCGCGGAGGCGGCGGCATCCGACACCCGGAGGGGGGCCGGAGAGGCCCGAGAGCCCAGGGAAGCCCGGGAGGCCGGGGCGGCGGAGGGGCCCGAGGGCCGCGACGAGTCCGACGTCGTCGACGACCTCGGCGACCCCGGCGAACTGGAGGAGTTCGAACTCGTGGAGGTGGAGCTGGAGGTCCCCGAGAGCGCCGCCGCCCTGGACGACCTCGTGCCCGCCGAGGCCGCGCACGCCCGCCGGACGATGATCGGCCGCAGCGCCGAGGAGGTCGACCACGCCCCGCCGCGCGGCCGCTACGCCCCGACCCCCGCGCCCGACGCCGGGTCGGCCGTCGCGACCCTGCGCTGGGCGGCACCCGCCGCGGCCGCGCTGCTCGCCTCCGCGGTGGTGGTCGGCCGGGTGCTGCGCCGCCGCAGGTGAGGTCCGGTCGGCCGCGATCCTCGGACCGCCGTGCGCGACGCCCCGCCGTACGTCCGCGTACCGGCCCGAGCAGGGCCTAGGCTCCCCTGTGTGGAGAACGAAACGAAGCTGACGGCGGGCGACGCCGAACTCATCCTGGAGCCGGAGGCCGGCTGCCGGGTCGCGTCGCTGAAGGTGGGCGGCACGGAGCTGTTGCGCCAAGGGCCCAAGTTCGGTGCCTTCGTCATGGTGCCGTGGTGCGGCCGGACCGAGAACGGCGTGTTCCGCAACGGCCAGGTGTCGCACCAACTGCCCGTCGACGCCCCGCCGCACGCGATCCACGGCACCGGCCGCCACTCCGTCTGGCAGCCCGCCGCGCCCGCGACCGCCACCGCCGCGTCCTTCTACTACGACCTCGCCGACCCCTGGCCCTACCCCGGGCGCGTCACGCACAGCGTGGAGCTCACCCCGGACGCGGTCACCCTCCGGCTCTGCGTGGAGTCGCGCGGCGACTCCTTCCCCGCACAGGCCGGCTGGCACCCCTGGTGGCTGCGGAACCTGGGCCAGGGCGGCCAGGACGTCGAGCTGGCCTTCGCCGCCGCCTGGCAGGAGGAGCGCGGTGACAACCACCTCCCCGACGGCAGGCGCATCGACCCCCTCCCGGGCCCGTGGGACGACTGCTTCGGCATGCCCGACGGCGTCGACGTCACGCTGACCTGGCCGGGCGAGATCGAGCTGAAGGTCACCAGCCCCACCGAGTGGGTCGTGATCTACACCGAGAAGCCGGAGGCGGTCTGCGTCGAGCCCCAGTCGGGCCCGCCGAACGGGCTGAACACGCTGCCGCGCCTGGTCACCCCCATCGAACCGCTGGAGATCACCACCGTGTGGAGCTGGCGGAGCCTCGCCTGAACCGGACGGTCAGGCTTCTGCCGCCCCGGCTCGGCTGCCGCCCCGGCTTGGCTCAGCGCCCTGCCGGGGCGCGGACCGGCGCCCGACCGGGGCGCTGACCGGCCTCGGCTAACCTCAGGCGTATGAGCGACGTACGAGATGAGCTGCTGCGGCAGATCCAGGACAAGGCCGTCGTGCACGGCAAGGTGACCCTCTCCTCGGGACTGGAGGCCGACTTCTACATCGACCTGCGCCGCATCACGCTGGACGGGCAGGCCGCGCCCCTGGTCGGCCAGGTCATGCTCGACCTCGCCAAGGACCTGGACTTCGACGCGGTGGGCGGCCTGACGCTCGGCGCCGACCCGGTGGCGGGATCGATGCTGCACGCGGCGGCCGCCCGAGGCAGCCGGATGGACGCCTTCGTGGTGCGCAAGGCGGCCAAGGCGCACGGCATGCAGCGCCGCATTGAGGGCACCGACGTCAAGGGCCGCCGGGTCCTGGTCGTCGAGGACACCTCCACCACTGGCGGTTCGCCGCTGACCGCGGTGGAGGCGGTCCGCGAGGCGGGCGGCGAGGTCGTCGCCGTCGCGGTGATCGTCGACCGGGGGGCCGCGCCCGCGATCGCCGAGGCGGGGCTGCCGTACCTGGCCGCCTACTCGCTGGACGACCTCGGCCTGTAGCCCGCCGCGCTACGGCTGTTCGGCCCTCCGGTGTGTTCCACGTGGAACACACCGGAGGGCCGCGGTCGTTGGATGCCGAACCTCGTCCGGCGCCCAGTCCTGGACGCAGTTCTGAGCCCGTCCTGGACCTCGTCCCGAACGCCGTCCTGGACCTCCCGAACGCCCCGCCGCCAGGCCCGCCGCCGCGCCCCGCCGGAGAGCCCCTGAGGGGTTCGGAGGGGCTCGGAGAGCCCCGCGCACGGCCTGGTGGGGGGCGTTGCGAAGAGGCTCACGGACGGCGCGTTCCGGTCCGGAGTGGACCGAGGTGGTGTCGCCGTTCGAGTCTGGAAAGATAAGGGCGACGAAGACGTCTTTCAGGGCGACGACGGCGTCGCCGGCAGCAGTACCACCCGCACACTCACGAGGAGCGGTCACGATGCCCATCGCAACCCCCGAGGTCTACGGCGACATGCTCGACCGGGCGAAGGCCGGCAAGTTCGCCTACCCGGCCATCAACGTCACGTCGTCGCAGACCCTGCACGCTGCCCTGCGCGGACTTGCCGAGGCGGAGAGCGACGGCATCATCCAGATCTCCACCGGCGGTGCCGAGTTCCTGGGCGGCCAGTACAGCAAGGACATGGTCACCGGCGCGGTCGCGCTGGCCGAGTTCGCGCACATCGTCGCCGAGAAGTACCCGGTGACCGTGGCGCTGCACACCGACCACTGCCCCAAGGACAAGCTCGACGGCTACGTCCGCCCGCTGCTGAAGATCTCGCAGGAGCGCGTCGCCAAGGGCGGCAACCCGCTCTTCCAGTCGCACATGTGGGACGGTTCGGCGGAGAAGCTGGACGACAACCTGGCCATCGCCAAGGAGCTGCTGGCCGAGGCGGCCAAGGCCAACATCGTCCTGGAGATGGAGATCACCCCCACCGGCGGTGAGGAGGACGGGGTCTCGCACGAGATCAACGACTCCCTCTACACCACCGTGGACGACGCCTTCCGCACCGTCGAGGCGGTCGGCCTGGGCGAGCACGGCCGCTACCTGCTGGCCGCCTCCTTCGGCAACGTGCACGGCGTCTACAAGCCCGGCAACGTGGTGCTGCGCCCGTCCATCCTCCGCGAGCTGCAGGACGCCGTCGCGCAGAAGTACGGCAAGGCCGACGCGTTCGACTTCGTCTTCCACGGCGGTTCCGGCTCCACCCTCGACGAGATCAACGAGGCGCTGGAGAACGGCGTGGTCAAGATGAACATCGACACCGACCTCCAGTACGCGTTCACGCGCCCGGTGGCGGCCCACATGTTCAGCAACTACGACGGTGTGCTGAAGGTCGACGGCGAGGTCGGCAACAAGAAGGCGTACGACCCGCGGGTGTGGGGCAAGGCCGCCGAGGCGGGCATGGCCGCGCGCGTGGTCGAGGCCGCCGAGAACCTGCGCTCGGCGGGCAACAAGCGCAAGTGACCTGGCGCGGCGGCCGTCCGGTCGCCGCGACACGGGCGCGAACCCGGGCCTCCGGCACCTGCCGGGGGCCCTTGCCCGTTCCCGCTCCGGCACACTTGAGCCCATGGCCACTCACCAGAACCTCCTCGGGGAGCCCGCCCCGACGCACCTGCCCGACGAACCCGAGCCGCGCGAACTGCTGGCCTCCGGAGCCGCGCCCACCGAGGTCGCGGCGAAGTACCCGGCCTCCTCGCTGGCCTGGGCCCAGCTCGCCGACGACGCGTTCGAGGCCGGCCGGGTCGTCGAGTCCTACGCCTACGCCCGCACCGGATACCACCGCGGCCTGGACGCGCTGCGCCGGGCGGGCTGGCGCGGCCACGGGCCGGTCCCGTTCGAGCACGAGCCGAACCGCGGCTTCCTGCGCGCCCTGCACGCGCTGGGGCGCGCCGCGCAGTCGATCGGCGAGAAGGACGAGTACGAGCGCTGCAGCACGTTCCTGCGCGACAGCTCGCCCACCGCGGCGGACATCCTCGGCTGACCCGGCCGGACCCGCGCGTTCGGCGTCCTCGGACCCGGCTTCCGGGTCGCCGGACGCGCTCGGCCCTCCCCGCCGGGGCACGGGCCGCCCCGCCGCCCGGCCCGCCGAGCAGGCGGCCGCCTCCGTACGAACCTCCGTGCCCGCGCCGGCCCCGTGCCCGCGCGGGCACGGCCGTCCCCTGGGGGCGCTGCAACGTGCTCTGGAGGCGGGCCCCGTGTTCCGGTTCGGCGACAAAGGACACGACAAAGGACACGACGAAGGACAGAGGCCCCGCCGGTTCACCGGACGGGTGTGCGAAGGTAGGCTCCGTTCTTCGTCGTAGGAGCCCTGGCCAGGCGTTCCGCCGGGGGCGCACGGGCCGGGGGCCACGGCACCGCCGGACCGGATCGCCGCAACGGCAGCCGCCGCGCGGACGGCCGGCCCGTACAGCGGCACCACGGCACGAGCACAGCAGCAGCGAGAACCAGCAGCGAACCAGCAACGCACACCGACGCGACGTCGGACCGACACGCAGCCAGGAAGCGCCTTGGGGGGCCGGGGCCGAGGTCCCGGCTGCCACCGCCCCGGGGGGAGCTTTGGCAGCACAGCGCAGCCGCGCCCAGTCAGCACGAGGTCAGGGGACCGGCGGGTCCCGCGGCAGGCACGGCCGCAGGCGGGCCAAGCGGCCCGGCGCCGCCGTCGGCCCGTCGGCCCTCATATGCCTGCTCGTCCTGGGCGCCGGGGCCGGGTACGCGGCCTGGCACCGCACGACAGAAGGCAGCGCCCAGGCCGCCGCCTCGGCCCGGCGCACCGCCCCGAGCACCACCCAGGCGCCCGACACGGCCGGCCCGCAGGGCGGCGAGAGCCCGGCGACCAGGGCGTCCGCCGCCAGCAGCCCCACCGCGACCGCGACGTCGGCGACCCCCACCGCGACCCGCGACAGCAGCCCGCCCACCGTGCCGAAGTCCGGCAGCGGCACCTTCACCACGGCGCAGGCCAGCGGCGCGGCCTCCGGGCACGGCCGGATCCGCCGCTACAAGGTCGAGGTCGAGGGCGGCATCCAGCTGTCGGCGGCCGACGCGGCCAACGAGATCGCCGGCATCCTCGCCGACCCGCGCGGCTGGGAGAACGACGGGCGGGACGGCTTCCAGCTCGTCTCCTCGGGCACCGCCGACTTCGTGATCAAGATCGCCACGCCGGACACCACCGACGCCATCTGCGGCGCCGCCGGGCTGCTCACCCGAGGCGAGGTGAACTGCGACGTCGGCGCCGTCGTGGTGGTCAACCTCAAGCGCTGGGAGCTCGGCTCGCCGGAGTTCGACGGCCCCATCCACGACTACCGGGCGCTGATCATCAACCACGAGGTCGGCCACCGCATCGGCCACGGCCACGAGAGCTGCCCCGGCCCCGGCAAGCCGGCACCGGTCATGATGCAGCAGATCAAGGGGCTGCACGGCTGCGTCGCCAACGCCTGGCCGTACGACAGCAAGGGCAACTACATCCAGGGTCCGCCCACCGCCTGACACCCGCCGCAGGACGTACGCCCCCAGGACGCCCACCGCAGGATCGAGGGCGCGCGGGACCGTGGCGTCTCCGGCGTCTCCTGGCGCCGGAGACGCCACCCGCACGCGCACGTACCTCCGTACCCTCCCGTACGCGCCGGGCCGCCCCCGGCCGCCCGTACGCCTCCGCCACGCCGTGACACGCCCGCTGCTCCGCCCTTGCCGGACGGCCGGACACCGCGCAGGATCTCCGCACAGGCCCGGCGACCCCGGGCAGGTACACCGGAGCGAAGAACGAGGGAAGCAGATGTCCGAGAAACCGACCGACGAGGCGGCGACCCCGACCCTCGCGTTCGAGGGCAGCACCCCGTACGAGGACTACGTCCAGGCGTCCGTCCTCACCCACCTGCAGCACCCGCTGTCCGACGACCCCGGCGAGATGGCGTTCCTGGTCACCACCCAGGTCATGGAGCTGTGGTTCACCCTGCTGGTGCACGAGTGGAGCACGGCGGCGGCGGCCCTGCGCGGGGACGACCTGCCGGCCGCGTCGGCGGCACTGCGCCGCAGCCTGCCGCAGCTGGAGTCGCTCAACGCCTCCTGGAAGCCGATCGCCCACCTCACCCCGGCCCAGTTCAACGCCTACCGCTCGGCGCTCGGCGACGGCTCCGGCTTCCAGTCCGCGATGTACCGGCGGGTGGAGTTCCTGCTCGGGGAGAAGTCGGCCTCCATGCTCGTCCCGCACCGTGGCACCCCGAGCGCGTACGCCGAGCTGGAGAAGGCGCTCACGGAGCCCAGCCTCTACGACGAGGTGCTGCGGCTGCTGGCCCGTCGCGGCCTGCCCGTCCCGCCCGAGGTCCTGGACCGGGACCCGGCGGGGCCGTACGAGCCCCACCCGGGCGTCGAGGCCGTCTGGCAGGGTGTCTACTCGGCCGCCGACCAGGACGGCGACCTCGTCGCCCTCGGCGAGCTGCTGACGGACGTGGCCGAGCTGGTGTGGCGCTGGCGCAACGACCACCTGGTGGCGACCCGGCGCGCGATGGGCGCGAAGCCCGGTACGGGCGGCTCGGCGGGGGTGGCGTGGCTGGAGAAGCGGGCCGCGAAGAACGTCTTCCCCGAGCTGTGGACGGCCCGCAGCCATGTCTGAGCCGACAGCCGTCCCTGAGCCAACAGTCGAGCCCGCAGGCGTCCCTGAGCCGGTCGCCGAGCCGGCAGCCACGTCTGAGCCGGTCGCCGTGTCACCGCCCCCGTCCGCGCCCGTACCCGTATCCGTCCCGGTCGTGCGCGGCCGGGACCGCGACCTGTCCGAGTCCCCGGCGGAAACGGAGTACCCGAGCATGTCCCAGCCCTCACCCGCCGCGCCGGCCGGCCCGGACGAGGCCGTCGCGCGGGACCTGGCCGACCGGGCCGCCGTCCTGGACGCAGCCGACCCCCTCGCGCCCCTGCGGAAGCGGTTCGAGCTCGACGACGGCCCGGACGCCGAGGTCTACCTCGACGGCAACTCGCTGGGCGCCCTGCCCCGCGCCGTACTGCCGAGGCTCACCGACACCGTCACCCGGGAGTGGGGCGCGCTGCGCATCCGCTCCTGGGAGGAGAGCGGCTGGTGGACGGCGCCGGAGCGGATCGGCGACCGGATCGCCCCGCTGGTCGGCGCCGCCCCCGGGCAGGTCGTGGTCGGCGACTCCACCAGCGTCAACGTCTTCAAGGCCCTGGTCGCGGCCGTCCGGCTGGCCTCGGAGGACCGGACCGAGATCCTGGTCGACGCCGCGACCTTCCCCACCGACGGCTACATCGCGGAGTCCGCCGCCCGCCTGACCGGCCGCACCCTGCGGGCCGTGCCGGCCGAACGGATCGGTGCCGAGGCCGGCCCGCGTACCGCCGTCGCCCTGGCCAACCACGCCGACTACCGGACCGGGCGGCTGCACGACCTGCGGGGCACCACGGCGGCCCTGCACGCCGCCGGAGCCCTCGCGGTGTGGGACCTGTGCCACAGCGCCGGCGCCCTGCCCGTCCGGCTCGACGCCGACGGGGTGGACCTCGCCGTCGGCTGCACCTACAAGTACCTCAACGGAGGCCCGGGCGCGCCCGCGTACCTCTACGTACGGCGGGAGCACCAACCGCGCTTCGACTCGCCGCTGCCGGGCTGGAACTCGCACGCCGACCCGTTCGGCATGGCGCCCTCCTACACGCCGGCCGAGGGTGCCCCGCGCGGCCGGGTGGGGACCCCGGAGATCCTCTCGCTGCTGGCGCTGGACGCGGCCCTCGACGTGTGGGACGGGGTCGCCGTGGCGGACGTGCGGGCCAAGAGCCTGGCGCTGACCGACTTCTTCCTGGAGTGCGTGGCCGCGCTGGTGCCCGGCGGCCGGGCCGAGCCGGTGACCCCGGTGGAGCACGCCGAGCGCGGCAGCCAGGTGTCGCTGCGGTGCCCCGACGCCAGGGCGGTCATGCGGGAGCTGGCGGTCCGGGGTGTCGTGGGCGACCACCGGCCGCCGGACCTGCTCCGCTTCGGCTTCACCCCGCTCTACACCCGTTTCACCGACGCCTGGCGCGCGGCGCGCGTCCTGGCCGGCATCCTCGAAGGGACCCGGTAAACCGATGACGACAGCCGGGCCGCCGACCTCCTCGGAGGCGGCCTGCCGCGCCGCGGCCGAGGAGGCTTCGGCCTTCGGCCACCCCGCGGTGCCCCCGGACGCCACGGCGGTCTACGGCGGCCACCCCGACCAGGTGGTGGACTTCTACCGGCCGCGCCCGGCGGGGGACCGGCCCGCCCCGCTCGTCGCCCTGCTGCACGGCGGCGCCTGGCGCGCCGCCTACGACCGCGCGTACGTCTCCCCGCTCGCCGCCCACCTGGCGGGGCGGGGCTTCGCGGTCGCCTCCGTGGAGTACCGGCGGGGTCCGCTCGTCCTCGGCGGCGAGGGAGCAGCCGGCGAGGAGTGGACCGGCTCCGGCGGGCAGCGGCCCGCGCCGGCCGGACGGTGGCCGGAGACCTTCGACGACGCTGCCGCGGCCCTGGACGCGCTGCCGGGGCTGGCCGTCGCGGCCCTGGGGGAGCGGGCCGTCGATCCCGGGCGCACGGTCGTGGTCGGGCACAGCGCGGGAGGGCAGCTGGCGCTTTGGCTGGCCGCCCGACACCTGCTTCCCGCCGACTCCCCCTGGCACCTGCCCGCGCCGCCCCCGCTGCGCGGCGTGGTGGCGCTGGCCCCGGTCGCCGACTTCGCGTCGGCGCTGCGGCTGCACGTCTGCTGGGACGCGGTGGCGGACCTCCTCGGCGGCCGCGAGCACCTGGCCGAGCGCGCCCCCTACGCGGACCCGGCCGCGCTGCTGCCCACCGGCATCGCCACCACGGTCGTCCACGGCACCGCCGACACCGAGGTCCCGCCGCAGGTCAGCGCGGCCTTCGTGAAGGCGGCGGGCGCGGCGGGGGAGGAACCGGTCACCGTGTGGCTGCGCGGGACGGGACACTTCCCGCTGATCGACCCGGCGGCGCCCGCCTGCGCGGCCGTCGTGGAGGAGGTGGCGCAGCTGGCCTGGTAGCCGACGGTGGCCACGGGGGACGGGGCGGGGCGTACGGCGACGCCCGCCGTCCGGGGCGGACAGCGGGCGTCGTGGGGCCCGGCGGGTGCCGGGCGGTGGGTCGGGGGTGAGTCGGCGGTGACGGTTCAGCGGCTGCGCTTGGCCAGCCGCTCGACGTCGAGCAGGATGACGGCGCGGGCCTCCAGCCGCAGCCAGCCGCGGCCGGCGAAGTCGGCGAGCGCCTTGTTGACCGTCTCCCGGGAGGCGCCGACCAGCTGGGCCAGCTCCTCCTGCGTCAGGTCGTGCACCACGTGGATGCCCTCTTCGGACTGCACGCCGAACCGGCGCGACAGGTCGAGCAGCGCCTTGGCCACGCGGCCGGGCACGTCGGAGAAGACGAGGTCGGACATCACGTCGTTGGTGCGCCGCAGCCGGCGGGCGACGGCCCGCAGCAGTGCGGTGGAGACCTCGGGGCGGACGTTCAGCCAGGGCTGGAGGTCGCCGTGGCCCAGTCCCAGCAGCTTCACCTCGGTGAGCGCGGTGCCGGTGGCGGTGCGCGGGCCGGGGTCGAAGAGCGACAGCTCACCGATCAGCTCGCCGGGGCCGACGACGGCCAGCATGTTCTCCCGGCCGTCCGGCGAGGTGCGGTGGAGCTTCACCTTGCCCTCGGTCACGACGTAGAGCCGGTCCCCGGGGTCGCCCTCGTGGAACAGCGAGTCGCCACGCGCCAGCGTGACCTCGGTCATGGAGGCACGCAGTTCAGCGGCCTGCTCGTCGTCGAGCGCCGCGAAAAGCGGAGCACGGCGCAGAACGTCGTCCACGAGCTCTCTCCTTGTCGACAGTCGACATTGCCGGGTCATCCCCATGATGCATGACACGCGAAACAGTGCGATCAATCACAAGGATGTCTTATCCGGGTGCGGCGTCGTGCCCAGGACCCCGAATCGGGGGGCTGACGGGCCTGGTCCGCGCGATTGCCGCATCGTGGCGGAACGCCGATTCCACGGGCACGGGCGCGGCCGAACGAGTGGCGCGGCACCTGTGTTACGCCATGAGCGAACAGGGCGTGACCTCGCGGTCGACCGGCCGCGAGATCCACACGGCGAACCGATCCAGTCACGTTCCGTAACTCTCGGGTGTGTTATCCGGAGCTGTCCGGAAGGTGCGCGAACCCTTCGCGTCGCGACCGGCCAGGACGCCCCCGGGCGTCGGTGTGTGGCCGTAGTCTCATCCGTATGGCGAAGAGCGACACGAACCCCGCCGAAGAGCAGGCAGCGGCCCCCGCGGCGGGTGCCGCGAAGAAGGCCGCCGGGAGGGCCGCCGGGAGGGCCCCCGCGAAGAAGGCCCCAGCAAGGCCCCGGCGAAGAAGGCCGCCGCGAAGAAGTCGGCCGCGGCTCCGGCGAAGAAGGCCGCCGCGAAGAAGTCGGCCGCGAAGAAGACCGCGCCCGCGGCCGCCGCCCCCGTCCGGGCCGGGGCCTTCGCGGGGGAGTCCCCGACCGCCAAGGTCCGCCGGGCCCGGCGGATCGACCGCGAGCTCGGCGAGCTGTACCCCTACGCGCACCCCGAGCTGGACTTCGAGAACCCGTTCCAGCTGCTGATCGCCACGGTGCTGTCGGCGCAGACCACCGACCTGCGGGTGAACCAGACCACGCCCGCGCTCTTCGCCCGCTTCCCGACTCCGGAGGACATGGCCGTCGCCGACCCGGAGGAGCTGGAGCAGATCCTGCGTCCGACCGGGTTCTTCCGGGCGAAGGCCCGCGCGGTGCTGGCGCTCTCCGCCGACCTGCGGGACAAGTTCGGCGGGGAGGTGCCCGGCCGGCTGGAGGACCTGGTGACGCTGCGCGGCGTCGGCCGCAAGACGGCGAACGTGGTGCTCGGCAACGCGTACGGCGTGCCCGGCATCACCGTGGACACCCATTTCGGCCGGTTGTCGCGGCGTTTCGGCTGGACGACGTCGCAGGACCCGGAGGAGGTCGAGCGGGACGTCGCGGCGCTCTTCCCGAAGTCGGACTGGACGATGCTCTCGCACCACGTCGTCTTCCACGGCCGCCGGATGTGCCACGCCCGCAAGCCCGCCTGCGGGGTCTGCCCGATCGCCCCGCTCTGCCCGGCCTTCGGCGAGGGCGAGACCGACCCGGAGAAGGCCCGCAAGCTGCTGAAGTACGAGAAGGGCGGCTTCCCCGGACAGCGCCTCAAGCCGCCGCCGGACTACCCCGGCCCGCCGGCGCCGCCGCTGGGCGCGGCGTGACCCAGGCCCGGGGGGCGGACCCCTCGGAGCTGGGCCCGGGCGCCCCCTTCGGGGTCCCGTCGCGGATCGAGGTCAGCGCCCGGGGGCTGCCCGGGTGGCTGCTGCCCGTCGCGGGAGCCGCCGCCCGGATCCGGCCCGAGCAGCTGAGCCGTTTCCTGCCGCCGGCGACCGGCGGCCGCCAGTCCGCCGTGCTGATCCTCTTCGGCGAGGGCGAGAACGGGCCCGACCTGCTGCTCATCGAACGGTCGGCGGCGCTGCGCGCGCACGCCGGGCAGCCGTCCTTCCCCGGTGGCGCCCTGGACCCGGCGGACGGCGACCCGGACGGCCAGGGGCCGCTGCGGGCCGCCCTGCGGGAGGCCGAGGAGGAGACCGGGCTGGACCCGTCGGGGGTGCGCGTCTTCGCCGCACTGCCGCGCCTCTACATCCCGGTCAGCGGCTTCGTGGTCACCCCGGTCCTGGGCTGGTGGCGCGAGCCGAGCCCGGTCGGGGTGGTCGACCCGGCCGAGACGGCACGGGTCTTCCGGGTTCCGGTGACGGATCTCACCGACCCGGCCAACCGCGCCACACTGGTTCACCCCAGCGGCTTCCGCGGGCCGGCGTTCCTCGTCGACGGCGCGCTGGTCTGGGGATTCACGGCCGGTCTGATCGACCGGCTGCTGCACCACAGCGGCTGGGAGATCCCCTGGGACCGGGGGCGGACCGTACCCCTGGCGTGACCCACGGTGACCGGCGCGGTGGGTCGACCCCGCCGTAAGGTCCCGCGGGCCGGGGCCGGCGTGAGACGGTGTTCCCCGTGAACGTGCTGGACATCCTGCTCCTCCTCGCCGCCGTCTGGTTCGCCGTGATCGGCTACCGGCAGGGCTTCGTTGTCGGCATCCTGTCCGTCGTCGGTTTCCTGGGCGGCGGTGTGGTGGCGGTGTACCTGCTGCCGATCATCTGGGACCACGCCACCCACGACGCCCAGCCCGGCTCGGTGGCGGAGCTGTCCGCGGTGGCCCTCGTCATCGTGTGCGCCTCCGTCGGACAGGCGTTCACCACCCACCTGGGCAACCGGATGCGCGTCCGGATCACCTGGTCCCCGGCCCGGGTGCTGGACGCCGGCGGCGGCGCACTGGTCAACGTCATGGCGATGCTGCTGGTGGCCTGGCTGATCGGCAGCGCGCTGGCCACCACCACGCTGCCGACCATAGGGCGCCAGGTGCGCAGCTCGAAGGTGCTCCTCGGTGTCTCCCAGGTGATGCCGTCCAGCGCCGACAACTGGTTCACCGACTTCAGCGACACCCTGGCCCGCAACGGCCTGCCGCAGGTCTTCGGCACCTTCGGCTCGGAGCAGATCACCGACGTGCCGCCGCCCGACCCGACGCTGGTCCGGAGCCCGGCGGTCACCACGGCGCGCAAGAGCATCGTGAAGGTGGTCGGTACCGCGCCCAGTTGCGGCAAGGTGGTGGAAGGGTCCGGGTTCGTGTTCGCCAAGGACCGGGTGATGACCAACGCGCACGTCGTCGGCGGCGTCTCCGAGCCGACCGTGCAGGTCGGCGGCAAGGGCCGGCTGATCGACGCGCGGGTGGTCCTCTACGACTGGCAGCGGGACATCGCGGTGCTCGACGTGCCCGGCCTGGACGCGCCCGCGCTGCACTTCGCCAGCGGGGTCGAGCAGAGCCGCGACGACGCGATCGTGGCCGGCTTCCCGGAGAACGGCCCCTTCGACGTCCGCGCGGCGCGCATCCGGGACCGGATCAACGCCAGCGGGCCGGACATCTACCACCGGGGCACCGTCCACCGCGACGTGTACTCGCTGTACGCGACGGTACGGCAGGGCAACTCCGGCGGGCCGCTGCTCACCACCCACGGCGAGGTCGCCGGGGTGGTCTTCGCCAAGTCGCTCGACGATTCGCACACCGGCTACGCGCTGACCGCGGCCGAGGTCGCGGCGGACGTGTCGGCCGGTCGGACGGCGGACCAGCAGGTGGACACCCAGAGCTGCGCGATCTGAGGCCCGCCCGCGTCCGCCGCCCCTGCCGGTTCACGGGCGTGGCGCAGGCGGGGTGCGGGCCGTCGCGCGGGCCAGGGTTCGGTCCGGCGGTCGTGCGGCGAAGCGGCAGCGGTTCCGGCCTGCGGGGGCTCCGGCCTGCGGAGGTTCCGGCTTGCGGGGCCGGGAGCAGTCCGTGAGCAGCCGGTGAACGGCCCGTGCGGTCATGAGGCCCGTGAGGCCCGTGGGCCCGTGCGGCCTGTGAGGGGCTCAGTCCCGGGCGTGGCGCAGACGCGCTCCCACCCAGCGGGCGCGCCTGCTGAGGATGCGGGGGATTCCGAGTCGGTGGTCCTGGACCGGGAGCAGCCCCAGCGTCGCCGTACCGTCAGCGGAGGAGGTGTGGTGGTGGCGGTTGCGCGAGGCACCGCGGATGTCGTGCGTCCAACCCATACAGAGCTACGTGCCCGCGCTCCGTGGTCGGTAATCGCCGCGACTGCGCTCGTTTGGCTTATGCGCCCGGCAAGCAAAACGATCATGCGACGGTCGTATTTTCGACCCTCGTATGGACGTATCGGCTATGCCGTCAGCGATCCGGCTCGGTGTCACGCAGCCAGTTGACCAGCTCGGCTGTGAAGGCCGCCGGGTCCTCCTCGTGCGGGAAGTGCCCGAGCCCCTCGAAGAGCCGCCAGCGGTAGGGCGCCTCCACGTACTCGCCGCTGCCGGCCACGCTGCGGGTGCCGATCGCCGGGTCGAGCGCGCCGTGCAGCTGGAGGGTGGGCACCCGCAGCGGCCGCTTCATCCGCCGGTTGAACTGGAGGCCGTCGGGGCGGGCCATCGACCGGACCATCCACCGGTAGGGCTCCACCGAGCAGTGCGCCGTCGACGGGATCCGCATGGCCGCGCGGTAGACGGCCAGTGCCGACTCGTCGGGCGCGTTGGGTCCGGACCACTCCTGGATCAGCTTCCCCACCAGCGCGGCGTCGTCCGCCACCAGCTGCCGCTCGGGCAGCCAGGGCCGCTGGAAGCTCCACACGTAGCCGCCCGCGCGACTCTGCCGCAGGTCGGTGAGCATGGCGCTGCGCCAGCGCCGCGGGTGCGGCATCGAGCACACGGCGAGCCGGCGGACGAGCTTGGGCCGCAGCGCCGCCGCCGTCCATGCCAGGTAGCCGCCGAGGTCGTGGCCGACGAGGGCGGCGTCCGGCTCACCCAGGGAGCGGATCACCCCGGTGACGTCCAGCGCCAGGTTGACCGGGTCGTAGCCGCGGGGCGTGCGGTCGCTGCCGCCCACCCCGCGCAGGTCCATCGCGACCGCCCGGTACCCGGCGTCGGCGAGCGCGGTCAGCTGGTGCCGCCACGTCCACCAGAACTGCGGGAAGCCGTGGAGCAGCAGCACCAGGGGGCCGCGACCCGCCTCGGCGATGTGGAACCGGGCGCCGTTGGCCGCCACTTCGCGGTGCGTCCAGGGGCCCTCCAGCCGGGGGACCTGACCGGCCGGCGCCCCGGGAGCCGGGCCGTCCGTACCGCCGCTGCTCCCACCACCGTCGCTGCCGCCGGCACTGCTGCCGTCACTGCCGCCGGTGGCTTCCTGGCCGGCGCGGCCGGTGCGGCCGGCATTGACCGCGTTGCCGGTCGGGCCGGAGCCGCTGGTGCCGCCGGTGCCCGACACGGGGCGTTCGTGGGGGCCGTCGACGAGGTTCATGCCGCCGAGCGTGTCACATCTCGGACGTGCGCGCGGGGGTCCCGGCCGAGGTGCCGAGCGCCTTGGCCTCGTTCCCGGACTCCAGGGAGCGCGGGTGCGGCTTGGCCCGCTGGAGCACGGCGGCGGTCTTCTTGGCCGAGTCCAGAGAGCGTTCGGGCTTCTTCACCTTCCGGAACCGGCTCCAGGCGATCCCGGCCAGCACGAAGAAGATCAGCAGGTAGGCGCCGAAGACGATGCAGAACGACCAGCCCAGGGACATCCCGAGGGCGTGGATGCCGAGCGCGGCGGCGATGCTGCCGACCGGGACCGCGAAGAACAGCGCGGCCAGCGCGACGACCAGGACCCCGCTGCCGAACGCCGCCCGTCGGGCCTCCTCCCGGATCTCCGCCTTGGCCAGCGCGATCTCGTCGTGCACCAGGGCGGAGAGCTCCGCGGTGGCGGAGGCGAACAGCTGGCCTAGGCTGCGCTCGTCACCCTGTGAGGCTGGGCTCATCGCGTCCTCCGTGGTCATGGCTCCGCCGAGCGGGGCCGGTCCGGCTTCCGGTTGTCTGCCCCGATCATGCCTTACGTGCCGTCAGGGCCGCCCGCCCGCCGCCCGTTGCGGCGGTGTCGGCGCGTCCGCGGCGGCTGCGGGACGGCGTCGCGGGCCCTGGACGGCGCCGCCGCGTCCGCCCGCCGTGCGGGAACTGCCCTACGGGGGCTGCCGGGCCGCCGTGCCGTACGGGGGCTGCTGTTCCCGTTCCCGCTCTCGGCATCGCTACCCGTTCCCGCTTCCGTTCGGCTCGGGAAACCCGCCCGTCTCCGGGCGCTCGCCTGTCTCCGGGCGCTCGCCTGTCTCGGGGGGCTCGCCCGCCTCACGCCGGGCGAGTGAACGGTAGGCGGCGGCACGGCGCCTGAGCAGGACCGCCGCGAGCGCGACGGACAGCAGCGATCCCACCAGGACCGCCGCCTTCGCCTCGCCGGCCAGCCGGGGCCGTGCGGCGAAGGCGAGTTCGCCGATCAGCAGCGAGACGGTGAAGCCGATGCCGGACAGGCAGCCGAGCGCGAGGACGTCCGCCCAGGCCAGCGCGGGGTCGAGCTCGGCACGGGTGAAGCGCGCACCCAGCCAGGTGCCGCCGGACACGCCCACCGCCTTGCCCACCACCAGGCCGAGCAGCACCCCCAGCGTCTCCGGGCGCTGGAAGACGTCCCCGAGCGCCCGGCCGGAGACCGACACCCCGGCGCTGAACAGGGCGAACGCCGGAACGGCCAGGCCCGCCGACAGCGGCCGCACCAGGTGCTCGATGCGCTCGGCGGGGCTGCGCCGCTCGCCCTCCCGCCGGGTGCAGCGCGGCAGCAGGCCCATCACCACCCCCGAGACCGTGGCGTGCACCCCGCTGTTGTACGTCAGCGCCCAGATGACCAGGGCGAGCGGCACGTACACGTACCAGCCGGGCACCCCGAGGCGCAGCAGCAGCCAGAACAGCACGAGGCCGGCCACTGCCCCGGCGAGCGCGGCGAAGTCGATGGCTGAGGAGAAGAAGACCGCGATGACGAGGATCGCCAGCAGGTCGTCGACGACGGCGAGGGTGAGCAGGAAGGCGCGCAGCGCCGAGGGGAGGGAGCGGCCCAGGACAGCGAGCACGGCGAGCGCGAAGGCGATGTCGGTGGCGGTCGGGATCGCCCAGCCCCTGAGCGAGCCGCCGCCGACGACGCCGACCAGGGTGTAGACGAGCGCGGGCACCGCCATCCCGCACACCGCGGCGATGACCGGCAGCGCGGCGCGGGAGGGGTCGCGCAGCTCACCCGCGACCAGTTCGCGCTTGAGTTCGATGCCGGCGGTGAAGAAGAAGAGCGTCAGCAGGCCGTCGGCGGCCCAGTGCGCCACGGTGGTGTGCAGGCCGAGGGCGGCGGGGCCGAGGTGGTAGTCGCTCGCCGCGGCGTAGCCGCCGGGTGCGAGGTTCGCCCACAGCAGGGCCGCGACCGCGGCGGTCAGCAGCAGCACCCCGCCGACCGTCTCGGTGCGCAGGGCGTCGGCGACGAAGGCCCGTTCGGGCAGCGGCGGCAGCCGGCCGAAGAGCGGGGCGGGCGAGGGGCGGCGGCCGGCAGGGCGGGGGACCGCTGAGGGGCTGTCATGGGCGGGCGGCCTCCAGGGCGTAGCTGCCGGTCGAGCGTACGGCGGTGCCGTGGGCCGACCAACCGTCCCGGCACCCCTGACGACGTGTCGCACGCCGACAGGTTCCGTCCCTCAGCCGCGACCTCGGCGGCGCGCACAGCCGCGAGGGGGGTGGCGAGGCCGGTGCGGCGGCTTGGCGGCCCGGGCGCGCGGCGGTGTCTGGCGGTGCGGCCATGTGGCCATGCGGCTATGTGGCCATGCGGCCGTGTGGCTATGCGGCCGTGAGCAGGTTCGTCGGTTCGCCGGTTCGTCGGCTTGGTGGCGCGAAGCCGACGCGGGCGGCCCGCCGGGGACGCCGAAGGGCGCCCGGGTGTTTCCGGGCGCCCTTCGGGCCGTACGGCCGTGTCCCCGCACGCCGCCAGCCGCTGTGCCGCCGACTGCCGTCTGCCGATCGCTGTGCCGTCCACCGCCGTGCGGCCGCCCGACGCCGGGGTCGGAGACCGCGCGGGGCGGATCTGCTGAGTCGTTCCTGCGCGGGGGCGGCTCGCTGCGGAGTCGTTCCTGCGCCCGGTCAGTCCTCGCTGGGCGCGGCGGGGAGCTTGCGCTGGATCAGGTCCATCACCGAGGAGTCGGTGAGGGTGGTGACGTCGCCGAGTTCACGGTTCTCGGCCACGTCCCGCAGCAGGCGGCGCATGATCTTGCCCGAACGGGTCTTGGGCAGCTCCGAGACGGTGAGGATGCGCTTGGGCTTCGCGATCGGGCCCAGGGTGCGGCCGACGTGGTCGCGCAGCTCGGCCAGCAGCTCGTCGCTGTCCTGCGCGCTGCCCCGGAGGATCACGAAGGCCACGATGGCCTGCCCCGTGGTCTCGTCCGCGGCGCCGACCACCGCCGACTCGGCGACCTTGGGGTGCGAGACCAGCGCCGACTCGACCTCCGTGGTGGAGATGTTGTGGCCCGAGACCAGCATCACGTCGTCGACCCGGCCGAGCAGCCAGATGTCGCCGTCCTCGTCCTTCTTCGCCCCGTCGCCCGCGAAGTAGCGGCCCTCGAAGCGCGACCAGTAGGTGTCGATGTAGCGCTGGTCGTCGCCCCAGACGGTGCGCAGCATCGACGGCCACGGCTCGGTGAGCACCAGGTAGCCGCCGGCGCCGTTCGGCACCTCGTGGCCCTCGTCGTCCACCACGGTGGCGCCGATCCCGGGCAGCGGGGTCTGGGCGGAGCCCGGCTTGGTCTGCGTCACCCCGGGCAGCGGGCTGATCATCATGGCACCGGTCTCGGTCTGCCACCACGTGTCGACGACGGGGGTCTTCCCGGCGCCGATGTGCTCCCGGTACCAGACCCACGCCTCGGGGTTGATCGGCTCGCCGACGCTGCCCAGCACCCGCAGGCTGCTCAGGTCGAACTTCGCCGGGATGTCGTCGCCCCACTTCATGAAGGTGCGGATCGCGGTGGGGGCGGTGTAGAGGAGGCTGACGCCGTACTTCTGCACGATCTCCCAGAACCGGCCCTGGTGCGGGGTGTCCGGGGTGCCCTCGTAGATGACCTGCGTGACGCCGTTGGAGAGCGGGCCGTAGACGATGTACGAGTGGCCCGTCACCCAGCCGATGTCGGCGGTGCACCAGTAGACGTCGCTCTCCGGCTTCAGGTCGAAGACGGCGTGGTGGGTGTAGCTGGTCTGGGTGAGGTAGCCGCCGGAGGTGTGCAGGATGCCCTTCGGCTTCCCGGTGGTACCGGACGTGTACAGGATGAAGAGCGGGTGCTCGGCGTCGAACGCCTCCGGGGTGTGCTCGGCGGACTGCCGGCCGGTCACCTCGTGCCACCACAGGTCGCGGCCCTCGGTCCAGGCGACGTCCTGCCCGGTACGGCGCACCACGAGGACGTGCTCGACCTGCGGGGTCCGCGCCACCGCGTCGTCGATGGCCGGCTTGAGCGCGGAGGGCTTGCCCCGGCGGTAGCCGCCGTCGGCGGTGATCACCAGCTTGGCGTCGGCGTCCTCGATCCGGGAGGCGACGGCGTCGGCGGAGAAGCCGCCGAAGACCACGGAGTGGGCGGCGCCGATCCGGGCGCAGGCCAGCATCGCGATCACGGCTTCGGGGATCATCGGCAGGTAGACGGCGACCCGGTCGCCGCTGCGGACACCCAGCTCGGTGAGCGCGTTCGCGGCCCGGGAGACCTCGTCCTTCAGCTCGGCGTAGGTGATGGACCTGCTGTCGCCCGGCTCGCCCTCGAAGTGGACGGCGACACGGTCTCCGTGGCCGGCCTCCACGTGGCGGTCCACGCAGTTGTACGCGACGTTGAGCCGGCCGTCGGCGAACCACTTGGCGAACGGAGGGTTCGACCAGTCGAGCGTCTGGGTCGGCTCGACGGCCCAGCTCAGCCGCCGGGCCTGCTCGGCCCAGAAGCCCAGCCGGTCCGCCCTGGCCTGCTCGTAGGCGTCCGCCGTGACGTTGGCGGCGGTCGCCAGCTCGGCCGGAGGCGCGAACCTCCGCTCCTCCTTCAGCAGGTTGGCCAGGCTTTCGTTGCTGCTCACGCCAGCTCCTTGTCGTGTCCCAGATGTCCCGGGACTACCTCACCAGTCCTTGCCGACCCTGACAAGAGTCCACCGGAAAGTGGTTTAGACCTTTCTTGGGTCGGCATCCCCTCCCGAGGGTCGTACCCCGTCCGCACCCGATGGACTCCCCGCATCTTCCGGGCCGGCCGGACCGGGCCGATCGGCCGGGCCCGCGCGATGAACCAGGTCAGCTGGGCCGCCGGGGGAAACCGGAGCCGCGGGGTCCGGTTGGGCGGCAGACTCCGCGGGGATCCGGGCGGGGGGTGCCGCCGCCTCCGGAGCCCCTTCCGCCGACCGGCCGGCCGGGGCGGCGGCCGCGATGGCAGCCGGGGCGGCGGCCGATACCGAGGCCGATACCGCGGCCGGGGCAGCAGCCGCGGTATCGGCCGGCACCGTGGCCGGGAACGCGGCCGCGGCAGGGCACCCGGCCGCGGCAGGGCTCCTGGCCGGGGCAGCGGCGGGGCCTCGGTGGGGACCGCGTCCGGGCGGACCGCGGAGAACACACCGGTGCCGCCGTCCAGGACATAGGCCTGGGCCTCGCCGACGTGGAAGTACATCCCGTGGAGGTTGAGCGCTCCGCTCCGCACCCGGTCGGCGACGCAAGGATGTGCCATCAGGTGCTCCAGTTGCGTCGTGACGTTGACCAGAGCGAGCCGTTCGAGGTCGTCGGTGGCCGGCCGGTCCGCCAACACGGGCGGGAGCACCGGGGCCGGTCCCTCCGCTGCCGCCTGCTCGTGCTTCCGGATCTCGGTGAGGCGCGCCAGGCTCGGACGGCCGTGGCGAAGCCAGCGGGCCAGCGGGGTCTGGGCGCCCGGCTCGTGGTCGGAGCCGAGCAGCGCCTGCATCGCGCCGCATCCGGAGTGGCCGCAGACGGTGATGCTGGAGACGCCCAGCACCTCCACGGCGTACTCCACCGCCGCGGCGACCGAGTCGCAGGAGGGGTCCGGCCCCGGAGGCGGCATGAGGTTGCCGACGTTGCGCACGGTGAAGAGGTCGCCCGGCCCGCTGGAGGTGATCATGCTGGTGACCAGGCGGGAGTCGGCGCAGGTGATGAAGAGCTGGGTAGGGCTCTGTCCCTCGCGGGCGAGCCTGGCGAGCTCCTCCCGCACCAGTGGGGCGGTGTCCCGCTGGAAGGCGGTCACCCCGCTCAGCAGTCGGCCGTCGCCGGCGGGCGGTGCGCCGGTGGACGGTACGGCGCCGGGCCGGGTGCGGTCGTGGTCGCGCCAAGGAGTCCAGGGGCGGTAGGCGGAGCCGCCCGCCGGATCGCCTGGGAGCCCTTCGGCGCCGTCGCCCAGCACCGCGGTGCCGCCTTGGGAACGGTGCCGTCCGCACCAGGAGTCCAGCGCCTCGCGGGCGGCGTGGTCGACGAAGGAGCCGTCGAGCTCCACGGCGGCGGCCGCCCCCTCCGGTACCTCGGCGAGTGCCCGGCTCAGCTTGGGCACCGAGAGGAAGGTGAGCGGCCCGGCCACCCGTACCCGGTGGCCGACCCCGTCCCGGGAGACGGTGATGCGGATGCGGGTCAGGCCGCGCAGGGCGAGGAGTGCGGCGACGGCGACCCCCGCCAGTACGCCCTGGAGCACCCCGACGACGACCACGGTGCCGAGAGTGGCCGCGTAGACCGGGAACTCGCGGTGCCGATGGATGTTCCGGATGTGGGCGAAGCTCACCATGCGCACCCCCACGAGCATCACCAGCGCGGCCAGCGCGGCCAGCGGGATCGCTTCCAGGAAGCTCGCGGCCAACCCCGCGCAGAGCAGTACCCAGACACCGTGCAGCACGGTGGCCGCGCGGGTACGCGCCCCTGCCTGGACGTTGGCCGAACCGCGCATCGCGCCGCCCGCCACCGGCAGGCCGCCCAGCAGTCCGGAGACGGCGTTCGCCATTCCCTGGCCGATCAGCTCCCGGTCGAGCCTGGCGGGCGGCGCGTGCGGGCCGGGGCGGCGGCTCCGGAGGGCGTCCACGGCCAGGGCCGACAGCAGCGACTCCATGCTGGCGACCAGGGTGACGGTGAGGACGGCGGCGGCCACGGCCAGCACGGGCCGGTCGGGCGACGAGGGCAGGGCCGGGGCTGTCAGGTGCGGCAGGTCGACGCGCGGGACGGACAGGGCGGCGCTGGCCGCGGTGGCCAGGCCCACCGCGGCCAGCGGGGCCGGCACCGAGCGCAGCAGCCGGGCCCTGTCGGGCAGCCGGGGCCAGGCCAGCAGGACCGCGACGGTCAGGGCGCCGACCAGCGGGGTGAGGGGATGGCTGTGGACCACCTGGCCGGGCAGGGCGGCGATGTTCCGCACCGCCGAGGTCTGCGGGCTGCCGCCCAGGACGACGTGCAACTGCCCGACGGCGATGACCACACCGACCCCGGCCAGCATGCCGTGCACCACCGCGGGACTGAGGGCGAGCGCCGCTCTGGCCACCCGCAGGCCGCCCAGCAGCAGTTGCGCCAGGCCGGCGAGCACGGTGACCGCGCAGGTCGCGCGCCAGCCCAACTGGTGGACCAGCCCTCCGGTGACCACGACCAGGCTGGTGGCGGCTCCGCTCACCTGGAGGGGCGCGCCGCCCAGCAGCCCGGCCACGATCCCCCCGACCGCGGCTGCGACCAGCCCGGCCTGCGGGGGCGCCCCCGTCGCCAGGGCGACGCCCAGCGACAGGGGTACCGCGATCAGGAAGACCGTGACCGACGCGGCCAGGTCGGATCGATGGATGCGCATGACTCTCCCCGTTCCTCGGGTCCGGAGACCTCTGGAGATCTCCATGACGCGCTCAAGCGTCCGTAAAAGGAGAGTAATGGACTGGTCGCGGAGAGTGAAGAAACTAATTCGGATCGTTGTGCGATTTCCGTCTTTCGAGTGAAGAAGTGAAGATTTGAGCGAAGAGCGGAGAACGGCGACAAAGCGGATCGACTGCGAGGCCCGGCCCGTTCCGCCGCCCTGTCATGAAGGGGCGGGGGCCCGCTGCGTGTGGACGGCGGGCCGGTTCGGTCAGTGGGCGAGGGCGGCCGCGGCGGGTGCCGACTGCGTCCCCGCCCGTCCGGAAAGGGGTCCTTCGCCGTTTCCGGCGTCGGGCGGCGTGCCGAGCACGAAGTGCGGATCGATCTGGGCGGCAAGGTCCTCGCCCGCCCGCGTGTTCCCCCAGCTCTCGGCGTTCCTGCGGTGGAAGTGCGCCATCTGTGCGGTGTAGCGGGCCCAGTCGCGCCTGTCGTAGGCGAGGTCCGCCCGCTGGTGCATGACACCCAGTGCCGTCCGGACGCCCTCTTCGAGCAGCCCGAACCGTGGCGCCCGGCCCTTCTCCAGGGCCCTGACCCAGTCCGAGCGCCCCACCGCCGCCAGCAGGTCGTCGCCCACCTCGGCCCGCAGGTAGTCCAGGTCCGCACGGTCCTGGACCTTGTTGCCGACCACGGCGAGCGCGACGTCGAAGTCCCGCGCGTACTCCTTGTACTGGCGGTAGACGGCGACTCCGCGCCGAGTGGGCTCGGCCACCAGGAAGGTCACGTCGAAGCGGGTGAACAGCCCGGAAGCGAACGAGTCGCTGCCGGCCGTCATGTCGACGACCACGTACTCGTCCCGTGCGTCCACCAGGTGGTTCAGGTACAGCTCCACCGCGCCGACCTTGGAGTGGTAGCAGGCCACCCCGAGGTCCTCCTCGGTGAAGGCGCCGGTGGCCATCAGGCGTGCGCCGTGGGCGCCCTCGCCGTCCGGGCCGTCCAGGGGGACCCATCGCGAACAGGCGCTGTCGAACGGGTTGGTGACGTCCGGTTCGGTGGCGCCCGGGCCGTTCCGGCCGGTCGGGCCGCCCGGGCGGGAGTCGTCGCGCCCGCCGTTCGGTCGCAGCAGCCGCGAACCGGGCCCGGGGGGCGTGGTCTTGATCATGGCGTCGGCGGAGGTGATCCGGGGGTTGGACCCCCGCAGGTACTCCTTGATCTGCGGCAGCCGCTCGCCCATGGACGGCAGCGCGGCGGCCTCCTCGTCGGACAGGCCGAGCGCCGCGCCGAGGTGCTGGTTGATGTCCGCGTCGACGGCGACGACGGGCGTGCGGGCCGCCGCGAGGTGGCGGATGAAGAGCGAGGACAGCGTGGTCTTGCCGCTGCCGCCCTTGCCAACGAAAGCGATCTTCATGTTCGTTACCGTAGGGCGGTGCTGTGACCGGCGGCCCGGGGACGTGGGCAAGGCCACCCGAACGGGGTCGTTGGCGCCCGTGCGGATGCGTAGGGTCGGGGACATGGCGAAGAACGCACCTACCCCCGCCCGTGACGCCCACGATGTCCGTGACGCCCGTGAGACGGACCCGCTGGCCGCGTTGGGCGTGCTGCCGGGCGTGCCGGAGGCGGTGGAGTCCGTCCGCAAGGCCGTGGACGCCGTCTACGGTCACCGCGTGATGCGCCGCAGGTCCGCGGAGGTGACCTCCGAGGCCGCGCTGCGCGGTGCCCGCGCCTCGGCGGCGCTGGCCGGCGCGGACTGGCCGCTGGAGGAGGTCCGGCGCCGCAGCGACTTCTCGGCCGACGACCAGGCGCGGACCGTGGGCGCCGCGCTGCGGGTCACCGCGGAGGCGGGGCTGCTCCTCGACGTCTGGCGGCGCTCGCCGGTGCAGGCGCTGGCCCGGCTCCACCTGGTGGCGGCAGCCGGCTCGGCCGGACAGGAGACCGTGGGCCGACCGCGACTGGCCGGCGAGTCGGTGGCCGAGCCGCTGACGGGTATGGAGCGGATCGGGCTGCCCGACGCCGCTGAGGTCGCGGCCCGGCTGGAGGGCCTCGCTGCCCTGCTGCTCGACGGCTCCTCGGCGCCCGCACTGGTCGTCGCCGCCGTTGTCCACGGTGAACTGCTCACGCTGCGGGCCTTCGGCTCGTGCAACGGGCTGGTGGCGCGCGCGGCCCAGCGGATCGTCCTCGTGGGAGCCGGCCTCGACCCCAAGTCGATCTGCCCGGCCGAGGTCGGCCTGGCGGAACTGGGCCGGGCCGAGTACCTGGGCGCGCTGGAGTCCTACGCCTCGGGGACGCCGCAGGGGATGGCCGCGTGGATCGCCCATTGCGGGCGGGCGCTGGAACTCGGGGTGCGGGAGAGCGTCGCGGTGTGCGAGGCACTCCAGAGGGGGGCTGCCTGAGAGGGGTCCGGTCCGGCCCCGCCGGCTGGGTCGCGCGCCGCGGTCGGACTGGTGCGGACGGGTGAACGTTGAAGCAGTCCCAGACGGGTGGACGTTGAAGCGGCGGCGCCCGAGGGAGCCGCCGCTGACACGTCCGCCGGGTTACCAGTGCGTGCTCGGTGTGTGCCCACAGGGGCGGGGTCGGAATCCGCTCCCTGGTGAGGCTGGCCCGGTTGGCGGGTCGGCTACGCGTGGGTGCCCTGCTTCGGTGCTCGGTCCGTGGGGCCGATCTGCTCTGGACTCGGTCTTCCTCGCGGAAGTCCGTGGTCTCGCGGGCCGCTGATTCCTTTCTACCGCTGGGCGCGGAGAAGCGGAACCCCTTGCCCCGCTTTTTCCCGGAACGTGACATTCCGGGCATGTCGATCCGTGTGCGGACCTGTCCTCGGCCGAAGCGGGCATGCTCCTCCGGCCGCTTGGCCGCTTGGCCGCTTGGCCGCTTGGCGTAGGGGTGTAGGGGCGGCGGAGGCGGCGGGGGTCTGCCGGGCCTCGCCGCCCGGGGTGCTGCGGGTTGGCGGCCCTCGGGTGTCAGGTGAGACCGACGGGCCGTTTCCGCCGGGCGGTCAGCCAGACCAGTCCGGCGGTGGCGGCGGCCGCACCGATCGCCGCCGCGGCCAGCAGCGGGCGTGGCGGCATCGGCAGGGACTGGATGCGCTGTTTGAGCCTGACCGGACGGCTGAAGGTCAGCACCGGCCAGTCCCGGGCCACGGCCTCCTTGCGCAGCGCCCGGTCCGGGTTGACGGCGTACGGGTGGCCGACGCACTCCAGCATCGGAAGGTCGGTCGCCGAATCGCTGTAGGCGTAGCACCGCCGCAGGTCGTAGCCCTCCGTCTCCGCCAGACGGGCGATGGCCTCGGCCTTCTCCGGCCCGTAGACGTAGTGCTCGATCTCGCCGTTGTACGCGCCGTCCTCGACGACCATGCGGGTGGCGACCACGTGGTCGGCCCCGAGCATCTCGCCGATCGGTTCGACCACCTCGGAGCCGGAGGCGCTGACGATCACCACGTCGCGGCCGGCTGCGTGGTGCTCCTCGATCAGGGAGGCGGCCTCGTCGTAGATGATCGGGTCGATCAGGTCGTGCAGCGTCTCGGCCACGATCTCCTTGACCTGCTGGACATTCCAGCCGCGGCAGAGGTCCGAGAGGTATTTGCGCATGCCCTCCATCTGGTCGTGGTCCGCACCGCCGACCAGGTACACGAACTGGGCATATGCGGTCCGCAATACCGCCCGCCTGTTGATGAGTCCGCCGTGGTAGAAGGACCGTCCGAAGGCGAGCGTGCTCGACTTGGCGATCACGGTCTTGTCGAGATCGAAGAAGGCCGCGGTGCGCGGTCCCGGGTGGTTTTCCACGGGATGAGCATAGGCAACCACCATTCGGCCTAAGGCCAGGCGCGTGGGTTTGCCTGAGAGGGGCTTCGGGTACACCATGGAAGTCACGGATCGTTCGCGACCGTGCTAACCCGGTCTGGCTCCTCCCCCCCCGAGTCGGACCGTGGGGACGACCCCCGCTCTCCCCCCCGGCGGGGGTCGTCGCATGTCCGGATGCCGGTGGGCGTACCGCCCCGCTCCGGATACGCCGGTCCTCCGAGTGCGTCCTCGCTCCTCCGTTCGCATGCGCGTGCGGTTCCACCGTGCTGAACTCGTCACCTTCCGTGATCATTCCGTGGTTCCGCCGAACTCACCCGTCCGAGTGGCGGAGTTATCCACAATCGCCGAGTTGTCCACAGATTCCGACCAAGATCACCTCAATTCCGGTTCCTGCCGCACGCTGATCGCAGGCGCAGCACGCCGTGCTCGCACGACAAGCGACGGGGGAAGGGAAATGAACGGAACCAACGCTTCCGATCGTCCGCACGCCCATGTGGAAGGGGTACGCGGACCGCTGATTGTCACGGAGGACGAAAGGCTCCTCGATGATCTGCTCAGACTGTGTGCCGCAGCGGGCGCCGAACCGGAAGTCGTCTTCACCGCACCGCCACGATCGACGAGTTGGGAAGAGGCGCCGCTCGTTCTGGTCGGCGTGGAGGCCCACAACCGGGTGCGCGGCGCCGCCCGGCGCGACGGGCTCCTGCTCGTCACACACGACGGCGACGATCCCGTCGCGTGGCGGCGGGCCGTCGAACTGGGCGCCGACCACGTCCTGGCGCTCCCCCAGGCCGAGGGCTGGCTGGTCGACCGGATCGCCGACGCGGCCGAGGGCGCCGCGCAACCCGCCCTCACCGTAGGGGTGGTCGGCGGCAGCGGCGGCGCCGGAGCGAGCACGCTCGCCTGCGCCCTCGCCGTGGCGGCGGCCCGCGTCGGGCAGCGCACCATGCTGGTGGACGGCGACCCCCTCGGCGGCGGCCTGGACGTGCTGCTCGGCGTGGAACACACCGCCGGGCTCCGCTGGCCGGATCTGGCCGCCTCGCGCGGCCGGGTCAACAGCGGCGTGCTGGAGGCGTCGCTGCCCAGGCTCGGGGAACTCACCCTGCTCAGCTGGGATCGCGGCCGTCAGGTCCCCCTGCCGCCGCAGGCCCTGCGATCGGTGCTCGGCGCGGCCCGGCGCTGCGGCGGCGTGGTCGTCGTCGACGTGCCGCGCCGGATGGACGAGGTGACGGCGGAGGTCTTCGCGCAGGTGGACGTGGGCCTGCTCGTGGTCCCCGCGGAGTTGCGCGCGGTGGCCGCGGCGGGCCGGGTCGCGGCCTCTCTGGGGCTGGTCCTCGACGATCTGCGGATCGTCGCCCGAGGGCCCTTCGCCGGTGGGCTGGACGCCGCGGAGATCGCCGAGCTGGTCGGCGGTCCCCTTGCCGGGGAGCTTCCGCCCGAGCCGGGCATCCGCGAACTCCTCGCGCGTGGTGCTCCGCCGGGCTCGGCCCCGAGGGGACCGCTCGCCCGTTTCAGCGCCGCCTTCCTCGCCCAGGCGCTTGCCGCCGCGCGGGGGGTGGCGGCATGACCACCCCGCTTCTCGACGCGGTTCGGCTGCACCTCGCCGAGCAGGGCGGCGAGCCCACACCCGCCCGGGTGGCCGCGGCGTTGCGTGCCCAGGGCCGCCCGCTCGGAGACACCGAGGCGCTGGACGCGGTGACGGCACTGCGCTCCGAGCTGGTGGGCGCGGGCCCGTTGGAGCCCCTGCTGCGCGACCCCGAGGTCACCGACGTCCTGGTCAACGCGCCGGACGAGGTGTGGGTCGACCGCGGCCACGGCCTCGAACGGGGCGCCGTACGGTTCGCCGATGTCGCGGCCGTCCGGCGGCTCGCCCAGCGCCTGGCCACCAGCGCGGGTCGCCGACTGGACGACGCCCGGCCCTGGGTGGACGCCCGACTGCCCGACGGGACGCGGCTGCACGCCGTGCTGCCGCCGGTGGCGGTCGGCTCGCCGTGCCTGTCGCTGCGGGTGGTGCGCGCCCGCGCCTTCACCCTCCCCGAGCTGGTCGCGGCGGGCACGGTCGACCCCGAGACGGCCGCACTGCTGAAGGCGATGCTCGACGCCCGGCTGTCGTTCATGGTCAGTGGCGGTACCGGCTCCGGCAAGACGACGCTGCTCAGCTGCCTGCTCGGACTGGCCGATCCCGCCGCCCGCATCGTCCTGGCCGAGGACTCGGCCGAACTGCGTCCGGACCACCCGCACGTGGTCCGCCTGGAGACCCGTCCCGCCAACCAGGAGGGCGCCGGGCAGGTGTCGTTGCGGGATCTGGTGCGCCAGGCCCTGCGCATGCGGCCTGACCGCCTGGTCGTGGGCGAGGTCCGCGGTGCCGAGGTGCTCGACCTCCTCAGCGCCCTCAACACCGGCCACGAAGGGGGCTGCGGCACCGTCCATGCCAACGCCGCCCACGACGTCCCGGCGCGGCTGGAGGCGCTCGGTAGCGCCGCCGGCCTGGATCGGGCCGCCCTGCACAGCCAGTTGGGAGCGGCGCTGTCCAGCGTGGTCCACCTGGTACGGGATGCTTCGGGCCGCCGCAGGGTCGCCGCCGTCCACGTGCTCGACCGGGGACCGGACGGCCTCGTCCGCACCGTCCCCGCCCTGGTCCGCGACGGACGCGGTGCGGCGGAGCGCGGGCCCGGCTGGCCCCGCCTGTCCGCCCTGTGCTCGGCGGGTGCGTCGTGAACGCCGCGTCAGTACGCGAGACGGCGCTGGCCGGTGCGGTGCTGCTGGCCTGCGGGCCGGCGTACGGGGTCCTGTGGCGGCGCGGGCAGCGGAAGCGTGCCCGGCACCTCCTGGAGCCGTCCGGGAAGGCGCCTGCCGCGGGCTCCCGTACGCCTGCCGAGCGGCCCGGCCACGGGCCGGGCGCACGTGGTCCGGGCCGCCTCGGCCGCTGGATCCGAGAAGTGGCACTTCGGTGGCCGGCGCCGGCCGGCCTGCTGGCGATGCCGGCCGGCGAACGGGAGGCCGGCCGTCCCCCGGCGGGCCGTGGCGGTCCTGCGCCCCGGCCGAACAGGAGGCGGCAGCGGGACAGCCGTCCGTCCCGGCGGGCTCACGGGCGGCGAGAGCCGGAGACGGCGGTGCCCGGAGGCGCGTGGGCAGCCGTGGACGGCGGGCCGGGCGCAGCCCCACCCGGCCCGATCGGAGCGGAAGATCCCGCCGTGAAGGGGGCGGCGTATCCGTCCCCTGGAAGCGCGAACGCCGCTGCGGCCACCACGGGAGGCGGCTCGGGTCCATTGGCTGACGGGTCGCCCGGCCGATGCCTGTCACCGGCCGTCGGAGCCCTTGGCGCGGCGGTAGAGGGGAACGAGGGGCTGGGGAAGGGGCTGGGAGCCCTTTCGGGCTCGGCGATGGGGAGCCGCGAGGGCGCCGCCGGTGGACCCCGCGCGCAGTGGTGGTCCCTCGCGGCCGGAGCAGCGATGGCGGCGGCCACCCGGTCGCCGGTGCCATTGGCCGCAGGAGCGGTGGCGGTGCCGCTGGTACGGAGCGCCTTGTGCCGACGGGCCGAAAGGGCCGTGGCGGAGCGGGTCTCCACGGCGGTCAGTGCCCTGTGCGGGACGGTCGCCGGAGATCTGCGAGCGGGCTGGCCGCCGAACTCCGCCCTGGCCTGCGCCCTCCAGTCCGGCGAGTGGTCAGGTACGCCCGAACTGGCCGACGTGGGACGGCTGGCGCTGTCCGCCGCACGGTTCGGAGGGGACGTTCCACAGGCCCTTCGGGAGGCGGCGCGGCGCAGCCCCGGGGCACATGGGCTGCGCGCGGTCGCCGCCTGCTGGCAGGTCGCGGTGGACGGCGGAGCCGGGCTCGCGTCGGCGCTGGACCGGGTGGCCGGGGCGCTGCGTGCGGAGGCGGACCAGCGGGAGGACGTGCGGGCGCAGTTGGCGGGCCCGCGGTCGACCGCGGTGCTGCTGGCGCTGCTTCCGGCGTTCGGCCTCGTGCTGGGCACGGGGCTCGGTGCGGGCCCGGTCACGGTGCTCCTCCACACGCGGACCGGGCTGGCCTGCCTGGCCACGGGAGCGCTCCTGGAGTGGGCGGGGCTGGCCTGGACGGCCCGCATCGCGCGAGCGGCCGAGGGCCCACGGGCGAGCACGGGAGACGCGGCGGGGCCTGCCCGGGCCGGGCTTCCGGCAGCGGCGTTGAGCTCCGGGCACCCGGGCGGGGCGCGGTTCTCGGGCGGTTCCCCGGGCATCGCGACGACGCTCCGGGCGGCGGTGTCCCTTCGCCGGAACGGAACATGGGGGAGGGGCGTCCGGCGTCCCCGTATGTCCTTGCCCGTGTTTGTGTCCGTGCCCGCGCCTGTGCCGCGAGGTGCTTCCGCGGAGCCGGCACCACCGGGCGGCGGTCCGGGTGGTTCCGGGGCCGGACGACCGCTGGGCGTATTCGCGCTCGGTGCGGCCTTCGGGAGGCCGTCGCCATGAGGCCGGCGGTTGTCCACAGCCTGGGGATGGCGGAACCGGTCCCGGCCCGGCTGGGCGCCTTGGCGGCGGCACTGATCGCGGCCTGCCTGATCATGGCCGAGGTGCGCACCGGTATCGAATCGGTGCGCGGGCGGCGGGCGCGGCGCGCCCGTGAAGCCGTGCCGCGGAAGGTGTCCTCGGGGAGCGGGGCGCGTCCATGGCTCCTGGTCATGGGCGCGGCGGCGGGCGCGGCCGTCCTCATGGGCGGCCTGCCCGGTGTCGTGGCCGGAGCGTTCACCGGCGTCACGGTACGGAGGTGGCTGGCACGCCGTCAGGCCGCCGCGGCCGCGGACCATGTGGCGCGGCCTGACCCGTCGCGGCTGCCCCTCTGCGCCGACCTGATGGCCGCGTGTCTGGCTGCGGGCGCGACACCGGGGGAGGCCGCGGGTGCGGTCGGCGGCTGCCTGGGTGGTCCGTTGGGGGACGCGCTGCTGCGGACGCGGGCGGAGTTGCGCCTTGGCGGTGAGCCGGAGGAGTGCTGGAAGCGGTTCGGAGAACTGTCCGGCGCGGCGGCGATCGGCCGGTGCCTGGCCAGGGCGTCCACCACGGGGGCGGCGCCCGTGGCCGAGATGACCCGCCTGGCCTCCGACTCCCGGGCCGGGCAGGCCCGGGAGGCGCTCGGCCGCGCCCGGAAGGCCGCGGTTCTGGCCACAGGGCCGCTCGGGCTGTGCTTCCTGCCGGCCTTCCTCCTGGTCGGAGTGGCACCCGTGGTGATCGGGCTGGCCGGCACGGTCCTGGGGGGAGCCATGGGTTGAGGACGGGCGCGCCGGGCGCGCAGCGCATCGGCGGCGCGGCAGCCCTGCCCGACACCGGGCAGGGCCGCGGCGAGAGCCGCACAACGGCCCGGCCAGCCCGCTCCGACGGGGCGGGCGGCGGCCGGACAACCCCGCTTCGGGCGGCCTGGCGGCGCCCGCGCGCGGCTCGTGGCAGCAGGGGGGACGGCTGTGCGGCGGCCGCCGGGCGTCGGGCGGCGACGGCCTGGCAGAGGCAGAGACAGCAAGCAGCACCGGATACGAGAAGTCCCACAGGAGGACGCGATGACGGACAGGAATGACGAGATGAGCGGGAACGGCGAGCTGAACCGGAACGGCGGCTCAAGCGGCTCCAGCGAGAGGCGCGGATGCGGCGGGCGCAGCGGCTCCGTCGGGAAGAGTGCGGCGGAAGGGGAGCGCGGGATGAGCCGCGCGCCGGAGCCAGGCGTCGGGAGGGGGCGTGCGGCGCGGTGGATCGCCCGGCGCGCCCGGCGGTGCCGGGAGGCGGCCGAGGCGGGGATGAGCACGGCGGAGTACGCGGTGGGCACCATCGCGGCCTGCGGCTTCGCCGCGGTGCTCTACAAGATCGTGACCAGCGGACCCGTGCGCGCGGCGCTCACCTCGGTGATCGAGAAGGCCCTCAATGCGCCGTTCTGAGCGGGCGCCCGGAGCGCCGCCCGGCCGTCGTGACCCGGGCGCCGCCCGACGGCGCCCGGCGGCGCCGGACGCGGGATACGTGACGGCGGAGGCGGCGATGGCGGTGCCGGCGCTGGTGGCGGTCGCGGGACTCCTGATGTGGGGACTGCTGGCCGTCGCCGCCCAGATCCGCTGCGTGGACGCCGCCCGGGCCGGGGCCCGGGCGGCCGCCCGCTCGGATGCGCCGGGAGAGGTCCTCCGGATCACCCTGGCCGCCGCGCCGAAGGGGGCGGCGGTGCGGGTCTGGAGTTCGGCGGGGATGGTGCGGGTGCGGGTCACCGTGCCGCGGCCGCGTTTCCCCGTCACCTTGACGGCGGAGGCAGCCGCTCTGGACGAGGCCACGCTGGAGGCCGGAGTGCCCGGCGGAGCCGTGGTCCCTGAAGCGGACGCCCCCTCCGGCTCTGCCGCGGCGCCGTTCGCCGCGTGGACGGCGCATGCCGGTCGACGGTCGTCCGCCGGCTCCGTCCGGACCGCTGGATCAGGAGCGGGGGCGGGCCGTGAGACGTGACCGTGGGTCGGCGACGGTGTGGTCGCTCGGGCTGATGGCCGTGCTGATCGCGGTCTTCGCAGCCGGGGCGTTGATGGGGCGAGCCGTGCTGGCCCGCCACCGGGCGGGCGCGGCGGCGGACCTGGCCGCGCTCGCCGCCGCCGACCACGCGCTGGACGGGGGCCGCACCGCCTGCGGACTCGCCGCGAGGGTGGCGGCGGCCCAGGGCGCGGCGCTGCGCGGATGCGCCGTCGTGGGCGAAGTGGCCGAGGTGGCGGCTGAGGTCGGCGGCGCCAGGGTGAGGTCCCGGGCCGGGCCGCCTGGTGCGGCTCCCGGTGCCTCAGCCGGCGGCGTCCCCGGGCTCGCCAGTGGCGTCCCCGGACTCGTCGGCGGGGCCTTCGGGCTCCCCGGCGGCCAGGAGGCAGTCGAGGAGGCGCACGGCCGCGGCCTTGTCGAGCGGGTCGTTGCCGTTGCCGCACTTCGGCGACTGGACGCAGGAGGGGCAGCCGAAGTCGCACTCGCAGGACGCGATGGCCTCCCGCGTAGCGGTCAGCCAGGCCCTGGCCGTGCGGAAGGCCCGTTCGGCGAACCCGGCCCCTCCCGGGTGGCCGTCGTACACGAAGACCGTGGGCAGACCGGTGTCGGTGTGCAGGGGTACGGACACCCCGCCGATGTCCCAGCGGTCGCAGGTGGCGAAGAGCGGCAGCAGCCCGATGGAGGCGTGCTCGGCGGCGTGCAGGGCGCCGGGCAGCTCCTCGGGGTGGATACGGGCGGCGTCCAGCTGCCCGTCGGTGACGGTCCACCACACGGCGCGGGTGCGCAGCGTGCGCGGCGGCAGGTCCAGCTTGGACTCGCCCAGGACCTCGCCGGTGATCAGCCGACGGCGCAGGTAGGAGACCACTTGGTGGGTCACCTCGACCGAACCGAAGTGGATGCGGGCCTCTCCCCACGGCTCCTCGGTGTCGGTGGACAGCACCCGGACCTCGGTGGTGTCGCGGGCCATCGTGGAGTAGGACGGATCGGCCCGTTCGACGAGGGCCACGGACTCCTCCAGGTCCAGCTCCCGGACCAGGTAGGTGCGGCCCTGGTGGAGGTGGACGGCGCCCTCGTGGACGGACGTGTGGGCCGCGGAGGCGTCCACGGTGCCCAGCAGCCGCCCGGTGGACGCCTCCACGACCTGGACCGGCGTGCCGCCCTCCCCCCGGATGTCGGTGAGGTCGGCGGCCCGTTCCCGGCGGGTCCAGAACCACCCGGCGGCCCGGCGGCGCAGCAGCCCGCGCCGTTCCAACTGCGGTACGAGGGTGGCCGCCTCGGGGCCGAAGAGGGCGAGGTCGTCCTCGGTGAGCGGCAGTTCGGCCGCGGCGGCGCACAGGTGGGGGGCGAGGACGTAGGGGTTGTCCGGGTCCAGGACGGTGGATTCCACCGGCCGTTCGAAGATCGCCTCGGGGTGGTGGACGAGGTAGGTGTCCAGCGGGTCGTCGCGGCCGACGAGGACGGCGAGCGCGCCCTGCCCGGCCCGCCCCGCCCGGCCGGCCTGCTGCCACAGCGACGCCCGGGTGCCCGGATAGCCGGCGAGCAGCACCGCGTCGAGCCCGGAGACGTCCACGCCCAGCTCCAGCGCGGAGGTGGCGGCCAGGCCGAGCAACCGTCCCGAGTGCAGGTCGCGTTCGAGGGCACGGCGTTCCTCCGCCAGGTAGCCGCCGCGGTAGGCGGCGACCCGGCCGGACAGGCCGGCGCCGGCCTCGGCGAGCCGTTCCTGGGCGATGAGGGCCACCAGTTCGGCGGCGCGCCGGGAGCGGACGAACGAGACCGTCCGTACGCCCTGGGTGACGAGGTCGGTCAGAAGTTCGGCGCACTCGGCGGTGGCGGTGCGCCGGACGGGGGCGCCGTGCTCCCCGGACAGCTCGGTCAGCGGCGGCTCCCACAGGGCGAAGGCCAGTTCGCCGCGGGGTGAGGCGTCCTCCGTGACCTCGGCGACCGGCAGCCCGGTGAGGCGGGAGGCGGCCTGCGCCGGGTCGGCCACGGTCGCGGAGGCGAGCAGGAAGACCGGGTCGGCGCCGTAGCGGGCGCACACCCGCCGCAGCCGCCGCAGCACCTGGGCGACGTGGGAGCCGAAGACCCCGCGGTAGCTGTGGCACTCGTCGACCACCACGTAGCGCAGCCCGCGCAGGAAGGAGCCCCAGCGGGCGTGCCCGGGAAGGATGCCACGGTGCAGCATGTCCGGATTGGTCAGCACGTAGTTCGCGTACTGGCGCACCCACTCGCGTTCCTCGAACGGCGTGTCCCCGTCGTAGACGGCGGCCTGCACGGCGGTGCCCAGCGGAGCGGCCAGCGCCCGTACGGCTCGCCGCTGGTCGGCGGCCAGGGCCTTGGTCGGTGCCAGGTACAGGGCGGTGGAGCCGCGCCCGGCCGGCCGGGCCGGCGAGCCCTCCGGCGGCAGCAGCGCGCTGAGCACCGGCGCCAGGTAGGCCAGGGACTTCCCCGACGCGGTGCCGGTGGCCACGACCACCGACTCGCCGCGCAGCGCGTGCCCCACCGCGACGGCCTGGTGCTGCCAGGGACGCCGGATACCGGCCGCCTCGATCGCCGCCACCACCTCGACGTGCACGCCTTCGGGCCAGTTTGCATGGCGCCCGACCCGCGCGGGCAGGTGCTCCGTATGGGTGATGCGTGCGGCGCGGTCGGGCCCCCCGGCGAGCCGCTCCAAAGCGGTCCGGGGGGTGTGGCGGCCGTGCGCCGACTGCGGAGACTGATCCTGGGCCATCGGCACTCAGTGTGTCACCGGCGTGACGGACAAATGCAGTAAGCGTCGTGCGGTCGCACCACGAAGTGATTGAATGCCATCGCGGCTGATCTCCTTCCTCGCCGTTCGGACGGGGAGGACTCCGCTACCGCTACCGTTCGGTGGAGGCCCCAGGGGGGCGCCGCGTCGATGCAAGGTGCTGGAGGAAGATCCGTGGACCTGTCCCTGTCGACCCGAACCGTCGGCGATCGGACGATCGTCGAGGTCGGCGGCGAGATTGATGTGTACACAGCCCCCAAGCTGCGCGAGCAGCTGGTGGAGCTCGTGAACGACGGGAGTTACCACCTGGTCGTGGACATGGAGGGAGTGGACTTCCTGGACTCCACCGGCTTGGGCGTGCTGGTCGGCGGCCTCAAGCGGGTGCGTGCCCACGAGGGATCTCTCCGTCTGGTGTGCAACCAGGAGCGCATCCTCAAGATTTTCCGTATCACCGGTCTGACCAAGGTGTTCCCCATCCACACCTCGGTTGACGAGGCTGTCGCGGCGACCGACTGACCGTCGCCGGGAGGGGCACCGGGCGGACCACCGTCCGGGCCCCTGTGATGCCCACTTACAGGACCGGAGGGAAAGGCACCCATGCCCACCGTTGAGCTGCTCTTCAGCGCCCAGCCGGAGCATGTGCGCACCGCACGGCTCGTCGCGGCTCAGGTGGCGCGACGAGCGGGGGTGGAGGAGGCCTCGCTGGACGAGGTCCGGCTGGCGGTGGGTGAGGCGTGCAGCAGGGCGGTGGGCCTGCACCGCACCAACGGCGTCGAGCAGCCGGTGCGGGTACTGCTGACCGAGGAGGAGAAGAAGTTCTCCATCGAGGTCGTCGACGAGGTGCCCGGAGCCGCTTCCGGCAGCACCGGGCCGGACGCCGACGACACCGCGGGCGGTGAGGACGAGGGCGAGATGGGCCTGGCTGTCATCAGCGGGCTCGTCGACGACGTCCAGGTGATCGACGGCGAGCACGGCGGCGTGATCCGCATGACCTGGCCGACCGTCACGCTCTGAACCCCTGGGCGTCCCCGGCCGCCGCTTTGTGACGGGTGCGGCGGCCGGCCGTCCGGCGGCCGGTCCCGGTGCTGGTCGAGCCGGGCTGACCGTCGGTTCCCCTGTCGAGGAAACCTCGTGACGCAACCTTGCGCGCGAGGTGTCCTCGCGCGTTCGCCCCCCTGCCCGGAAGCCGACGCTGTTCCGGGGCGCGGCCGACACCACTTCGGTACGCCTCCACTCCGTTTCCCAATACGGGTATCCCGCACAGGCGTGAAAAACCGGTAGGAAAAGAAGGAAATAGGGCGATAGTGATCGTCGGGGTGCGGCCCCCGTGGTCCGGGCGTGTAAGTTGCCGGGCGGTAAGGCCACGGAAGGGACCAACCGGTGAAGCTGAACAAGAAGCTCCTGGCCGCGCTGTCCGGTGCCGCGGCCGTGCTGCTCCTCGTCACGGGATGCGGCGACGACACCGGAAAGAAGCGCGACGCGTGGGCCAAGGGCGTCTGCGACCAGGCCGCGGCGCAGCTCAGGAAGATCGACGACGCCAACAACACGTTGAGCGGCGTCGACAGCGGCGGCCAGCCGGCCGACGTGAAGAAGGCCGACGCGAACGCCTTCCAGACCATCTCCGACGCCTACGCCCAGGTGGCGACGATCTTCAGCAAGGCCGGCGCAGCGCCAGGCGGTGACGACGGAGCCCAGTTCCAGCAGAACGCCGTGCACGTCTTCAACGGCCTGTCCACCCAGTACGCCGATCTGAAGAAGCAGGTCGACGGCCTGGACAGCAGCGACCAGGCCGCCTTCGCCGCCGGACTGCGGAAGGTGTCCACCTCTCTCGACAAGACCACCGCCAGCGTCCAGGCGTCCCTCAGCACCGTGCGCAAGGGCGAAACGGGCGCGGCACTCGCCAGGCAGCCCGGGTGCCAGCAGGTGTCCGGCGGCACGGTGACGGCCACCCCCAGCGCGTCATAGCACAGTCGACCGTGCCCCGGTCGCGGTTGTCCACAGGTCCGGCCTCCCGGGTGGGCGTTGTCCACAGGCTGTGCGCCCACCCGCCCAGGCCGGGCCCGCGTCCGGGACAATGGACGCTGTGAGCGACTCCAGCTATCCCAACCCGCCCGCGGGCGGCCCCGGCCCCCGGCTGCCCGAGCCCGGCAGCGCGGAGGCGCTCCGCGACGACCTCCTCGCGGCCGGCTTCACCGCCGACGGCTGCCTGGAACTGCTCGGGCCGGTCGCGTGGTCCGCGCTCTCCCGCGCCGAGACCATCCCGGCCCTGCGCGCCACCCGGGACGGCGGCGCGCTCGCCGCCCTGGTCAGGCTCTTCCTGCTGCAGCGGGCCGTCCCCCGCGCCGAGGCCGCCGCCGTGCTCAGCGGCCTCCGGCGGTACGAGGCCGACGGCTGGCTGGTCGCCGACGGGGAGGACCTGCGCGCCACCGTGGACGTCCGCCCCTACGCCGGCGACGACGGCGAGGACTGGTGGATCGTCTCCGACCTGGGCTGCGCGGTGGGCGGTGCCGGGGGCATCGGCGACGGCTCCGGCGTGGACCGCGCCGATCTGGTGCTCGGCGTGGGCGGCGCCTCCACCACACTCGCCGGACTCACCGTCCGCGAGCCCTTCGAACGCGCGCTGGACCTGGGCACCGGCTCGGGCGTCCAGGCCCTGCACGCCTCCCGGCACGCGACCCGGGTCACCGCCACCGACGTGAACCCGCGCGCCCTGCGCATGGCCCGGCTCACCCTCGCCCTGTCCGGCGTGCCCGCGGCCGACCTGCGGCAGGGCAGCCTCTTCGAGCCGGTGGGGGAGGAGCGGTACGACCTGATCGTCTCCAACCCGCCCTTCGTGATCTCCCCACGAGGCCGGTTCACCTACCGCGACGGCGGGATGGCGGGGGACGACCTGTGCCGTGCCCTGGTCAGGGAGAGTGCCGACCATCTGGCGGAGGGCGGCTGGTGCCAGCTCCTGGCCAACTGGCAGCACACGGAGGGCCAGGACTGGCGTGAGCGTGTCACCTCCTGGCTGCCCGCCGGCTGCGACGCCTGGATCGTCCAGCGCGAGGTGCAGGACGTCGCGCAGTACGCCGAGCTGTGGCTGCGGGACGGCGGCGACCACCGGACCGACCCGGTGGCGTACGCGGCGCGCTATGACGCGTGGCTGGAGGAGTTCGAGCGGAACAAGGTCAGCGGTGTCGGCTTCGGGTGGATCACCCTGCGCCGCTCGGGTGCCGATCGCCCGTCGGTCACCGCGGAGGAGTGGCCGCACCCGGTGGAGCAGCCGCTCGGCGGGCACATCGCGGACTGGTTCGCCCGCCAGGACTTCCTGCGCCGGCACGACGACGCCGCGCTGCTCGACGCCCGCTTCACCCTCGCGCCCGACGTGGTGCAGGAGCAGGTGGGGCTGCCCGGTGCGGAGGACCCGGAGCACGTCGTGCTGCGCTCCGCCCGGGGCATGCGGCGCGCCACCAAGGTCGACACGGTGGGCGCCGGGTTCGCTGGGGTGTGCGACGGCACCCTGCCGGCCGGCCGCATCGTCGACGCCATCGCCCAACTCCTAGGAGAGGACCCCGTGGTGCTGCGGGACCGCACGCCGGAGTCGATACGGCTCCTCGTGGAGCAGGGCTTCCTCACCCCGGTCGCGGGCTGAGCGGTCCGGTTCCGGTGAGCCGTCCTGGCCGAGCGGTCCCGGTCGGCGCCGCTTGGCCGGGGGAACCTCCCGGCCGAGGGGAGGCGGGTACGCGGTCCGCCTGGCCGGGCGATGCCCGTCCGGCCGAGGCGTCGGACGGTCAGCGCAGGTTGCGGAGCACCGTCCAGGCCACGGCGACGGCCATGAGCGCGTACTGCGCCCGGGTGCTGAGCACCGGCCGCCAGTCGCGACCGCGCAGCCCCTCCACCACCCAGCGCCCGAAGGCCCACAGGGCGGCCGGCGAGACCACGAACATCAGTGCGTTCTCGTGGAAGGCGCGCACCGGGTCGCCGTGCAGCAGGTCGTAGACCAGCCGGGTGCCGCCGCAGGCCGGGCAGAGCAGTCCGGTCAGCCAGTTGAAGGGGCAGCGCGGCAGCCAGTGGCCGCTCTGGTGCGGATCGGTGCGGTAGAGGTACGCGCACGCCGCGGCCCCGGCCGCCAGGGTGGCCACCCGGGTGGTCGAGGGGTGCCGTGCCCACGCGGGAAGCCGCCGGCGCGCGCCGCCGGCCGGGCCGACACCGCCGAGCGCCGACGGCTGTCCCGGAGGCGGCCATCCCGTCGGCCCCCAGGACGGGTACGGGGTGTCCGGGCGGACACCGGGCTCGTAGGCGGGGCTGCCCGGGCTCAGGACAGGGCGGCGTGTGCCCGGCTCCGTACGCTGGTGCCGGATCGGCTCCGCCGTCCGTTCCGGGGCGGGCGCCTGTGCCGGAGCCGAGGAGGGAGCCGAGGACGGAGCCGAGGACGGTGCCGACGACGGGGCGGACGACGGGGCCCAAGTCGAAGCCGGACCCGGCGCCGCTTCCTGGACCTGGGCTTCCTCACCCGGGGGTACCCGCTGCTCCGAGGACGCCTTCTGCCCGGCCGGCCGGTCCACGGTGCCCGGCGCCGCCCAGCCGTCCGGGGCCGGAGCGGGTCGCCGGCCTGTCCTGCCCGCCGCGGACGCGCGCGCGGCCGCGGCTTGCGCGTCGGACGGTTCAGCCACGCAGGACCCGTCCCTGGGCGTCCGTCTGGTCGTTGCTGACCAGCAGCATGATCGCGTCGACGAGCGCCCAGATCCCGCAGCCGCCGCAGGTGAACAGCTGGGCCAGCCCCATGCCGGTGTGGCCGGTGTAGAAGCGGCCGACGCCGAAGCCGCCGAGGAAGAGCTGGAGGACGCCCGCCGTCACCTTCGACTTCTCCGAGTACGGCCGCCCCAGCGGGTCGTAGCCGTACGGCGCGTTCGCGTCCGGCGGGTAGCCGCCCGGCGTCGGGTAACCCGCATAGCCCTGGTAGCCCGGCGCGCCCTGCTGCGGATACCCGTACCCCGGCTGGCCACCGGGCGGCGGGTAGCCGGGCCCCGGGGGCGGGTAGCCCGGCCCCGGAGGCGGGTAGCCCGATCCCGGAGGCGGGTAGCCCGGCTGGCCGCCAGCCGGCGGGTAGCCCGGGCCCTGCTGGGGCTGGCCGTCCGCCGGCGGGTAGCCGTATGCCGGAGGCTGCTTGTCGTACGGATTCTGGCCGTACGGATTCTGGTCGGACATGGGCCCCCCTGGCGGATCGGACGGTACGGACGGTACGGAGGGCGCGGACGGTACGGGGTTCCCGGGCGGGTCTGACCGGACCGGCACACGCGGTGTGGCCGACATACTCGCAGGACCGGAGCAGCCACGTCCCCCTCGGGACGGGCAAAGACCGGGCGCGGGTCCGACCCCCACCCGCGGCGAGCCCCGGGCAGCGGCGGCCCGTAGCCTCGTCCCGCGCTCGCGCCCCCTCGCCGCCGTTCCTCGCCCGAGGCACGCCCCCGCCACCGGGGCCGGTCGCGCCTGCCGCCCCGCCCTCGCCCTCGCCCCCGCTCCCCGTGCTCACCCCGCCCCCGCCCACCGCGGACAGGGCAACAGCGGACACGGCAGCAGAGCGGGAAACGCCGTACCGTTGAGAAGCGACCGGGGACCAGGACACGCCGGGCGCTCGACCCAGACCGCCGGTCCCGCGCGCCGCGGGTCGGCCGCCACCTGGAAGACGTCCGGAGAATGCCCGGAACAGGCGGGCTCCCGCGGCGGCGCGCGTCGTGCCTCCGGCCATCGTGGAGGCCGGCCGGAGCCCCAGTTCGCGGGCACGACCAGGGAGGTGGACGTAGCCTTCTTGAGGACCCCCGCCGGTGTGGATAGAACGTACATCGGGTTACCGTTCGAGTGGCGTTGTGGACTTTTCCCGTTTGACACGGGCCCAGGAGGTACGGTCACACTCCGCAGCGACACCCCTTCGAACCGGAGAGAAGAGCGAAGTTGTCCCCGACCCGCGACACCGCACAGGGCGGCCGCCGACTCGTCATCGTCGAGTCGCCTGCCAAGGCGAAGACGATCAAGGGGTACCTCGGCCCTGGATACGTCGTCGAGGCCAGCGTCGGGCACATCCGCGACCTCCCCAACGGGGCGGCCGAGGTGCCTGCGGAGTACAAGGGCCAGCCCTGGGCGCGGCTCGGCGTCAACGTGGACAGCGACTTCCAGCCCATCTATGTCGTCAACGCCGACAAGAAGGCTCAGGTCAAGAAGCTCAAGGATCTGCTGAAGGACTCCGACGAGCTTTTCCTGGCCACTGACGAGGACCGCGAGGGCGAGGCCATTGCCTGGCATTTGCAGGAAATCCTCAAGCCCAAGGTGCCGGTTCACCGGATGGTGTTCCACGAGATCACCAAGGACGCGATCCAGGCCGCCGTCCGCAATCCGCGCGAGCTGAACCAGCGGTTGGTGGACGCCCAGGAGACCCGCCGCATCCTCGACCGGCTCTACGGCTACGAGGTCTCCCCGGTGCTGTGGAAGAAGGTCAAGCCGCAGCTGTCGGCGGGCCGTGTCCAGTCGGTGGCCACCCGTCTGGTCGTGGAGCGCGAGCGCGAGCGCATCGCCTTCCACACCTCCTCCTACTGGGACCTGACCGGCGCCTTCAACACCGGTCGGACCGGCGACGCGGTCGACCCGGGCACCTTCGGCGCCCGGCTCGTCTCCGTCGGCGGACGCCGTGTCGCCCAGGGCCGCGACTTCGACCCGTCCACCGGCGCGCTCAAGCAGGGCTCCGAGGTCCTCCAACTGGACGAGTCGGCCGCGCGGGCGCTCGCCGCCGCCCTCGCCGACACCCGGTTCGCCGTCCGCTCGGTGGAGTCCAAGCCGTACCGCCGCTCCCCGTACGCGCCCTTCCGCACCACCACCCTCCAGCAGGAGGCGTCCCGCAAGCTCGGGTTCGGTGCCAAGGCCACCATGCAGGTCGCGCAGAAGCTGTACGAGAATGGCTTCATCACCTACATGCGTACCGACTCCACCACGCTGTCGGACACCGCGGTGAACGCCGCCCGCGCCCAGGTGACGCAGCTCTACGGCGCCGACTACCTGCCGGACCGGCCGCGCACCTACACCGGCAAGGTGAAGAACGCCCAGGAGGCGCACGAGGCGATCCGCCCCTCCGGCGACTCCTTCCGGACCCCCGCGGAGACCGGCCTGGTCGGCGACCAGTTCCGGCTCTACGAGCTGATCTGGATGCGGACCGTGGCCTCGCAGATGAAGGACGCGGTCGGCCAGTCCGTCACCGTCCGGGTCGGCGGCGCCGCCTCCGACGGCCGCGACACCGAGTTCTCCGCCTCCGGCAAGATCATCACCTTCCACGGCTTCCTCAAGGCGTACGTCGAGGGCGCCGACGACCCGAACGCCGAGCTGGACGACCGCGAGCGCCGGCTGCCGCAGGTGGCCGAGGGCGACCCGCTGACCGCCGACTCGATCACCGCCGACGGCCACTCCACCAAGCCGCCCGCCCGCTACACCGAGGCGAGCCTGGTCAAGGAGCTGGAGGACCGCGAGATCGGCCGCCCGTCGACGTACGCGTCGATCATCGGCACCATCCTCGACCGCGGATACGTCTTCAAGAAGGGCACCGCGCTCGTCCCGTCCTTCCTCTCCTTCGCTGTGGTCAACCTGCTGGAGAAGCACTTCGGGCGGCTGGTGGACTACGACTTCACCGCGTCCATGGAGGACGACCTCGACCGCATCGCCCGCGGCGAGGCCCAGCCGGTGCCGTGGCTGCGCCGCTTCTACTTCGGCCTGGACGACGGCACGGGGCAGAGCGCGGGCGCCGCCGGCCAGGCCACCCCCGGCGGCGAGGGCGACCACCTCGGCGGGCTGAAGGAGCTGGTGGAGGACCTCGGCGCGATCGACGCCCGGGAGATCTCGTCCTTCCCGGTCGGCGACGGCGTCATGCTGCGGGTCGGCCGCTACGGCCCCTACGTCGAGCGCGGCGAGAAGGGCGAGGAGGACCACCAGCGGGCCGACGTGCCCGAGGACCTGCCCCCGGACGAGATGAACGTCGAGCTCGCCGAGGAGCTCTTCGCCAAGCCCAAGGGCGAGTTCACGCTCGGCACCGACCCGGAGACCGGGCGGGAGATCGTCGCGAAGGACGGACGGTACGGCCCGTACGTCACCGAGGTGCTGCCCGAGGACACCCCGAAGACCGGCAAGAACGCGGTGAAGCCGCGCACGGCCTCGCTCTTCAAGTCGATGTCCCTGGACACGGTCACCCTGGACGAGGCGCTGCGCCTGATGTCGCTGCCGCGGGTGGTCGGTGCCGACGCCGAGGGCGTCGAGATCACCGCGCAGAACGGCCGCTACGGGCCCTACCTGAAGAAGGGCACCGACTCGCGCTCCCTGGAGAGCGAGGAGCAGCTGTTCACCGTCACCCTCGAACAGGCCCTGACGATCTACGCCCAGCCCAAGGTGCGCGGCCGGGCCGCGGCCAAGCCGCCGCTGAAGGAGCTGGGCACCGACCCGGTCAGCGAGCGGCCCGTCGTCGTCAAGGACGGACGGTTCGGCCCCTACGTCACCGACGGCGAGACCAACGCGACGCTGCGCCGCGACGACGACGTCGAGACGATCACGCCGGAGCGCGGCTACGAGCTGCTGGCCGAGAAGCGCGCCCGCGGCCCGGTGAAGAAGACCGCGAAGAAGGCGCCGGCCAAGAAGGCAGCCGCGAAGAAGACGGCGGCGAAGACCACGGCGGCCAAGGCCACGGCGACGAAGACGGCGGCCGCCAAGACCACCGCGAAGAAGAGCACCACCAGGACGGCCGCGAAGAAGACCGCCGCGAAGAAGACGCCCGACTCCCCGGCCGAGTGATCCGGCCGATCGGTCGCCCGGCCAGCCGATCGGCTGACCGGTTCACCGACGGGTCCGGCGACGGGTTCAGCGACGGGAGGGGACGAGTCGGCCGAGGCGGCTGAGGTGGCCGGCCCGTCGGCTGACCACCGCCACCGGCCTCCGGGCCGACGGCGCCCGCACGTCTCCGCCACGCCGCCGTCCCACCGGCCGGGGCCGGAGGCGGCGGTTCGGAGGCCACTCCGCGCAGGTGGGGGGCCTGGCCGGACCTGAACGGGCCTGAGCGGCGGCCGAGTGGCGGCACCCCCTCGGCCAGCAGGTCCGCCGGTCCGCCAAGAGGACGCGGAGGGATGCAGGAGGGGACGCAGGGGGGACGCAGGGGGGACGCCGCGCCCCCTGGGACCGAGGCCGCGCGCGGGCACGACGGCCTGCGGCGCGGGAGAACCCAGATCGTTTGTTCGGGCGACGGGATTCCGTTTCGCGTGTCCGGATAGGCTGTCAGGATGACGCGATCCGAGCAGCCGACGCCGCCCGCGGACGTCACCGACACGTTCGCCGCCGACCTCTCGGCGGACTCGCGCGAGCGGGCGGTGGGCGCGCTGCTGAAGATTCCGGCGCTGCGCCGGCTGTGGGGCGCCCACCTGACCGGCGCCATCGCCGATCGGCTGGGCCTGCTGGTCCTGCTGGTCCTCACCGTGCAGGCCGCGGTGGCCGCCCAGCCGTTCGGCGGCGGCTACCGGGGGGTCGCGCTGGCCGTCGCCGCGCTGATGGCGGCCCGCGTGGTGGCGGGGGTGCTGTTCGGCGTGGTCCTGCTGGGCCCGCTGTCCGCGCTCACCGCGCGGAGCGGACCGCTCGACCGGCGCTGGACGATGATCGGCGCGGACGTCGTCCGGCTGGCCCTCTTCATCGTCGCGCCGCTGTGGATCACCTGGACCCGCGACTCGGCCTACATCTGGCTGCTGGCGACCGCACTGGCCGCCGGGCTCGCCGAACGGCTGTGGACGATCGCCAAGGACGGGGCGGCGCCCGCGCTGCTGCCCGACCCCGGCGACACCTCCGTACGGCCCGCCCCCGACCACCTGGCCACGCTGCGCCGCCTCGACCTGCGCACCGGGTTCGTGGCGCTGCCGCTGGCCGCCGCCGCGATGGTGGTCACCACCCTCGTCAACACGCTGATCGCCGTCGGCGCGGACTGGTTCCACCTGCACCAGGTGGCGCTCTCCTCGTACGTGGCGGCCGGCCTCTTCTCGTCCTCGGCCGCCGTGCTCTACCTGCTGGAGCTGCCGTCCGCCGACGCCGTCCCGGCGCACTCCCCGCTCCAGGGGCTGCGGCTGCCCAAGGGCCCGGCCGGCGCCGAGCGCGGCCGGACCGGCGGGCTGTCGGTGCTGGTGCCGGCCACCGCCGCGGTGGCCGGAGCGATCGCGGTGGCCGTTGCCGTCTCGGTGCTGCACGCCGTCGCGCTGGGCTTCGGGCCGACCGGATTCGGGCTGCTGGTGCTCGCGCTGACCGCCGGGACCGTCGTCGGCATCCGGGTCGGGCCGCGCATCCTGCCGGGCCTGTCCCGGCGCCGGCTGCTGGCCGTCGCGGTCGCCGTCACGGGCGTCGCGCTGCTGCTCACCGGCATCGTCCCCGACCAGGCCACGGTGCTGCTGCTGTCGCTGCTGGCCGGTACCGCCGCCGGGGTGGCGGCCAACACCGGACACACGCTGGTCGAGCAGGAGGCCGAGGAGACCCGCCGCGCCCGCACCACCGAGCACCTGCACGCCGTGGTGCTGGCGGTGCTGGCGGCCGCCGCGGTCGTCGGCCCGCTGGTGGCCGCGGCGATCGGCCCGCACCGCATCCAGGACGGCCGCTTCACCTTCGACCACAGCGGCGCCGCCTACACGCTGATGCTCGCCGGCGCGCTGCTGCTCCCGGTCGCCGCGCTGCTGCTGGGCAAGGCGGACGACCGCGAGGGCGTGCCCCTGCGCCGCGACCTGCGGGAGGCCGTGCTCGGCGGCGAGCCCGCGACGGCGCCGGCGGCGGACGGCTTCTTCATCGCCGTCGAGGGCGGCGACGGGGCCGGCAAGTCCACCCAGGTCGACGCGCTCGCCGCGTGGATCAGGGCCAAGGGCCACGAGGTCGTGGTCACCCGCGAGCCGGGCGCCACCGCCGTCGGCAAGCGGCTGCGCTCGATCCTGCTGGACGTCGCCTCGACGGGCCTGTCCCACCGCGCGGAGGCGCTGCTGTACGCGGCCGACCGCGCCGAACACGTGGACACCGTGGTGCGGCCGGCCCTGGAGCGCGGCGCCGTGGTGATCTCCGACCGCTACATCGACTCCTCCGTCGCCTACCAGGGCGCCGGCCGGGACCTGGCGCCGACCGAGATCGCGCGGATCTCCCGCTGGGCCACCGGCGGCCTCGTACCGCACCTGACCGTGCTGCTGGACGTCGTGCCGGAGACGGCGCGGGAGCGCTTCACCGAGGCGCCCGACCGGCTGGAGTCCGAGCCCGCCGAGTTCCACCAGCGGGTGCGGGCCGGCTTCCTCACCCTGGCGGCGGCCGACCCCAGCCGCTACCTCGTGGTGGACGCGGGCCAGGACCCGGAGGCGGTCACCACCGTGATCCGGCACCGGCTCGACCGCGTGCTGCCGCTGTCGCAGCAGGAGATCGAGGCGCGCGCCGAGGCGGAGCGCAAGGCGGCCGAGGAGCGGGCCCGCCGCGAGGCCGAGGAGGCCGCGCGCAAGGCCGAGGAGGAACGGCAGGCCCGGGAGCGCCAGGAGCAGCTCGAACGCCTCAAGCGGGAGGCCGAGGAGCGGCGGCTGGCCGAGGAGGAGGCCGCCCGGCGCGAGGCCGCCGAGCGCGAGGCCGCGCGGGCGGCCGAGGCCGAGCGCCTCGCCCAGGAGGAGGCCGACCGCAAGGCGGCCGAGGAGCGGGCCCGCCGCGAGGCCGAGGAGGCCGCGCGCGCCGCCGAGCAGGAGCGGTTGAAGCGGCTGGCCGAGGAGCAGGCACGGCTGCGGGCCGAGGCGGAGGAGAAGCGCCGGGAGAAGCAGCGGCTGGCCGAGGAGGCACTGCTGCGCGCCGAGGCCGCCCGGGCCGCCGCGGAGGAGGCCGAGCGGCAGGCCGCGGAGGAGGCGGCGCGGAACGCCGCGGCGGAACCCCGGGACGCGGGCGAGGACGGCCGGGACGGCGACGGCGGCAGCGACCGCCGTGGGCAGGGTGGGCACCGCCCCTCGTCCAGCGACGACGAGACGACCACGACGCTGCCCGCGCTGCCGGCCGAGCCCCGGCCCGGGGACGAGGAGTCCGGGTCCGGCGGGTCCGGGTCCGGCTCCACCGGCTCGGACGCGGAGGACACGGCTGTGCTGCGGCCCGTACGGGACGGCGAGCCGCCGTCCGCCTCGGACGAGACGGCCGTGCTGCCCGCCATCCGGTCCACGGACGCCGGGACGGCGCCGGACGACGAGACGGCCGTGCTGCCTCCGGTGCGCGACACCGACAGCGAAGCGGGCCCGTCCGGCCCGTCCGCGCCGTCCGGGTCCGCGCCGTCGTCCTCGCCCTCCGACGAGACCACCGTCATGCCCGCGATCTCCGACGCCCCGGACGACGGCCGGAGCGGGGACGACGGCCGTGGCGCGGGGGCACCCCCGGCGGGGTCCCCGTCCGGGTCCTCGTCCGGGTTCTCGGAGACGACGACCACCGTCATGCCCGTCGTCCCCGACCCGCCCGCCCCGTCCGGCGGCGGCGAGGTCGGCTCCGGGAACGGCACGACCGCCGAGCTGCCGCCCGCCGCCCCGGCACCGCGCGCGAGGACGACCCGGCCGACCGCGTCCCGTCGTGGGTGTTCCGGCCCGAGCAGGCCGCGGGGGACCGCACCCAGGAGCTGCCCGCGGCACCGGGACGCCCGCGCCCGTCGTGGGCGGAGGAGACTCCGCTGGACCACCTGCCGTCGCTCGCCGACGAACTGCTGGGCCCGCACGACGAGGACGACGACGGGTCGAACTGGCGCCGCCACTGACGGACGGGCCCGCTCGGCGGCCGACGCCCGCATCGACCGGCCCAGGCCGCCCGGACGGCCTGGGCGGCCTGGGCCGGTGGGGAGAATGGACGGCGTGCGGTACAGCGTGCTCGGCGTGACCGAGGCCAGAGCGGACACGGGTGCCCTCGTCCCGTTGGGCGGGGCCCGGGTCCGCGCCGTGCTGACGGTCCTGGCGGCCCACGCCGGCCGCCCGGTGGCGCCGGACACCCTGATCGGCGAGGTCTGGGGCGGCGAGCCCCCCGCGGACGCGCTCGGCGCGCTCCAGGCGCTGGTGGCCAGGCTGCGCCGTGCGCTGGGCCGGGAGGCCGTCAGGTCGGAGCCCGGCGGCTATCGGCTGGACGTGCCGCGTGCGGCGGTCGACCTGTTCGCGTTCGAGGCCCTCGTCGCGGCGGGCGAGCGGGAGCTGCGGGAGGACCGGGCGGAGGCCGCGGCGGCCACGCTCACCCGGGCGCTCGACCTGTGGCGGGGCCCCGCGCTGGCCGATCTGCCCGAGCGGGAGGCCCCGGCGGCACGCGCGGAGGCGCTGCGGCTGTCCGCCCAGCGGCTGCGGTTCGAGGCCGAGCTGCGGCTGGGCCGGGCGGCGGCCCTGCTGCCGGCGCTGCGCGAGGCGGCGGCCGAGCACCCCCTGGACGAGTCGTTCCACGCCCAGCTCATCACGGCGCTGCGGGACGCCGGGCGTCCGGCCGACGCGCTGATGGCCTACGAGCAGGCGCGGACGGTGCTCGCCGACACCCTCGGCGCCGATCCGGGCCCGCGGTTGCGCGCCCTGCACGCCGAGCTGCTGCGGCAACCGGACGTCCCGCCCGCCGACGACCGGCCCGCCGCCTCCCCGCGGCCCACCCCCACGACCCGCGCCGCCCGTACCCGAGCCGGGGCGCCCGTACCGGAAGCGCCGCGCGGCAACATCAGGGCGCGGCTGACCAGCTTCGTCGGCCGGGAGGGCGACCTGGCCGCGATCCGCTCCGACATGGCCGCCGCCCGGCTGGTCACGCTCACCGGCCCCGGCGGCTCGGGCAAGACCCGTCTTGCCCAGGAGGCCGCGGACACCATGGCCGGGGCCTTCCCCGACGGGGTGTGGCTGGCCGAACTCGCGCCGCTCGACAGCCCCGACGCCATCGCGAACGCCGTGCTGAGCGCGCTCGGCCGGCGCGACTCCGTGGTGTTCGGCACGTCCCGTGACGGCCTGACCGCCGACCCGCACCCCGACGACCCGGTGGAGCGGCTGGTGGAGCACTGTGCCGACCGGGCGCTGCTGCTCGTCCTCGACAACTGCGAGCACCTGATTGCCCCCGCCGCCCAGCTCGCCGCGGAGCTGCTGGCGCGCTGCCCCCGGATGACGGTGCTGGCCACCAGCCGGGAGCCGCTGGGGGTGCCCGGCGAGGTCGTCCGCCCGGTCGAACCGCTGCCGCCGGACACCGCCTACCGCCTCTTCGCCGAACGCGCCCGCACCGCCCGCCCCGGCGCCCTCCGCGGTGACGCGTCCGGAACGGGCCGGGGCTGGGGCTCGGGAAGCGCCGGCCCGGCAGGCCCGGCAGGCCCGGCAGACCCGGCCACGGGCTCCGGCGTGGACGCCGGCGGCCACGACGCCGACACCGACGACGAGGCGGCGGCCGTCCGGGAGATCTGCCGCCGCCTGGACGGGCTGCCGCTGGCCATCGAGCTGGCCGCGGCGCGGCTGCGGGCGCTGTCGCCGCGCCAGATCGCCGACCGGCTGGACGACCGCTTCCGGCTGCTCACCGGTGGCAGCCGCACCCTGCTGCCGCGCCAGCAGACGCTGCGGGCGGTCGTCGACTGGAGCTGGGACCTGCTGGACGAGCCGGAGCGCCGCACGCTGCGGGCGCTCAGCGTCTTCGCCGGCGGCTGCACGCTGGCCGGGGCCGAGGCGGTGTGCGGGCCCGAGGCGCTGGACACGGTGGTGCAGCTGGTGGACAAGTCGCTGGTGGTGGCCGTCCACGATCGGGCCGGCGGTACCCGCTACCGGATGCTGGAGACCATCCACGAGTACGCGGCCGGACGCGCCGCCGAACGGCCCGAGCAGCGCGCGGCGGCCGCGGCCCGGCACACCGCGTACGTCCGCGAGCTGACCGGCACGGTGGACCCGGGGCTGCGCGGCGCCGACCAGTTGCGCTGGTTCGCCGTGCTGGAGGCGGAGCTGGACAACGTCCGGGCCGTCCTCCAGCGCGCGGTGGACGACGGCGCCGAGGACGACGCGCTCGCCGTGGCGCTGGCGATGGGCTGGTTCTGGTGGCTGCGCGGCTACCGCGACGAGGCCGCCGGGTGGATGGCCCGGGTGAGCGGCATGGCCGGGCTCCAGCCGTGGGAGCGGCCGGGCCACCCCTTGTACTGGCAGCGGCTCGACCTGCTCCTGCTGCTGTTCTTCGTCAGCAACGAGACCTCCGACGAGGAGAGGTGGACGACCTCGGAGGCGGCGGAGACCGCGGACCGGCTGAGCGCCGCCTACCGGAGTGCGGGCCCGCGGGCGGCCCGCTTCCCCGGGTTGATGTGGCCGTTCACCGCCTATCTGAGCGCCGGCTCGGCCCCCGCCGCGATCCGCGGGCTGACCGACCTGACGGTCGCCTGCTGCCGCGAGTACGGCGGGGAGTGGGAGCTGGCGGTGGCGCTGATGTTCCGGGTGCACGTCGCGGTCGACTCGCCCGGCGGCCTGGACAGCACGGAGGAGGACTGGGCGGAGCTCCAGGAGCTCAGCGGCCGGCTCGGCGACCGCTGGATTCTCAGCCAGCTGCACGGCGCCCGCGCCGAGATCGACGTCGCGCGCGGCCGCTACGCCGAGGCCCGCGGCCACCTGGAGCGCTCCTACCGGCTGGGCCAGGAGCTGGGCGCGTTCAGCGAGGGCGCCTTCGTACTGGGCCGGATGGCCGAACTGGCGCACCGGGAGGGCGACGACACCGAGGCCGAGCGGCTGCTGGTCCGGGCCGACGACGCGGCCGAGCGGTACGCGGTCCCGGACGTGCGGACGTACCTGCGCTTCCTGTCGGCGCTGCTGCGGCTGCGGCGGGGCGACCTGGTGGCGGCGCGGCGGCTGTACGGACTGGCCGTCGGGCACGTCGCCGACGGGACGCCGCCGCCCATGTTCCACGTGATGCTGCGTGGTCTGGACGCCCGGCTGACGGCCGCCGAGGGCGACCGGGTGGCGGCGCTGGCGGTGGCGGTGTCGGCGGTTCGGATGGCCTTCGACGTCCACTGCACCGAGGCCGTCGCGGCCGCGCAGCTGGACACGGCGGCGGAGCTGCTGGTCGAGCTGGGCGACCCGGGCGGCGCGATGCGGTTGGCGGGGGCCGCCGACACGCTGCGCGGGCCGCTGCCGCGCAGCCGGCCGGAGCAGGAGGCGGACCGGGCGGTGCGGGAGGCCGCGGTCGCCGCGCTGTCCGTGGCGGAGGTCGAGCGGGAGCGGGCCGTGGGCGCCGCCCTGGACTGGGAGGCGGCGGTGCGGCTGGTCACGGAGCTGGCCGAGGCGTACGAGGAGCGGGACGGGAACCGCGCCGGCCCCGGTGGCCGCCCGGCGGCCGGAGGCGCCCCCGCGTAGCCCCGCCCGTGTGTCCTGCTTCCCCGCACGCCTCTGCGCGCTGTCCGCCGCGCACGTGGCGATTCGCGGGCCGCGCGGAGTCCGTGCCTCGGCCGGCGGCCGGGAATCGGGGGCCCGGAGGGGGAATACCGCAACGGCCTTGGGCGTTGCGCCTCCGAACGGCAGAACGATCGAAGGTTCAACCGGGTAGCTCGGGGGCCGCGGAGCCGTGCCGGGCGGGGGACCGACCAGTCGGCGCGACCGCCGGCGCGACCAGGAGCGAGGCAGCACACCGTGAAAGTTGAGATCTACAGCGACATAGCGTGCCCGTGGTGCTACGTGGGCAAGGCGCGCTTCGAGCGGGCGCTGTCCGCGTTCCCGCAGGCCGAGGCGGTCGAGGTGGTCTACCGGCCGTTCCAGCTCGACCCGACCGCGCCGCTGGAGCCGCGGCCGCACCGCGAGGCGCTGGCCGCCAAGTTCGGGCAGCAGGCCGCCGCCATGGACGACCGGCTGACGCAGCTGGGCGCCGCCGAGGGCCTGGCCTTCGACTTCGACACCGTCGTGGAGAACAACTCGCTGCTCGCCCACCGGCTGCTGCGCTTCGCCCTGGACGAGCACGGTGCCGCCGCCCAGGTGCGGCTCAAGGGCGAGCTGATGCGCGGGCACTTCGCCGAGGGGCTGGACATCGGCGACACCGAGCAGCTCGCGGACGCCGCCGAGGCCGCCGGCCTGGACCGGGCCGCCGTCACCGCCTTCCTCGCCGGCGACGCCCTCACCGAGGAGGTCCGCGCCGACCTCGACGAGGCGCACGAGCTGGGGATCAGCGCGGTGCCCACGTTCGTCTTCGAGGGCAAGTGGGCCGTCCAGGGCGGGCAGGAGACCTCGGTCTTCCTCCAGGCCCTGGAGCAGGTGGGCCGGGAGACCGCGGCGGCCGGCGCCCCGGAGGCGGCCGCGGACGGCGACGACGCCTCCTGCGCCGACGGCGCGTGCGCGGTTCCGCCGCGCGCCTGAGCGGCGGCGGGCACCGCGCCCGCCCCCGGCGCTGATGCGCCTACCGCAGTGACACCGACGCCCGTGGGGCGGCGGGCACCGACGTGCCCGCCGCCCCACGGGCGTTTCGCGGCTACTGGCAGGTGATCACGGAGTCCGCCCAGTCCGCGAGGCCCGCCAACCCGAACGGGAAGGTGCCGCGGACCGGGCGGACGACGAGCGTGACCGTCCGCAGGCCGTCCAGGCCGACGTGCACGGGGACGGCGGGGTCGCCCGGGTGGAGCGGTGGCGAGGTCCACAGCGGGGTGCCGTCGCCGAGCACCGAGAAGCGCACGGCACCCGACCTGACCAGCGGCGTCGCCGCCGGGGCGAGGTCGTCGACACCGGCCTCCGCGTCGTAGGCGGTGCACGCGCGGTTGAGGGCGATGGTGACCGTGGACGGCGCGTGCACGGTGATGCCGTGGCGGTAGCGGGTGCCGCCGACGGACAGGTACGAGCGGTCCCACCACCAGCTCTCCGGGCCGCCGTGCCGCAGGATGGCCGGGCTGTCCGAGCCGTCCCCCGGCCACCCGGCGGGAAGGGCACTCACCAGGTAGGTGGTGGTCGGCGCCGGAGGTGGCGGGGCGGGGGTCGTCGGAGGCGGAGTCGGCGTCGGGGTGGGTGTGGGTGTGGGCGCTGACGGCGGGCTCTGCGTCGGCGTCGGCGTCGGGGTGGGCGCCGGCGGCGGTTCGGCGGCCGGTGCCGCGGACGTGGCCGGCGCGGGGGAGGGGGCTGCCGCCGCGGGCGGCGGTACGGGCGCCGCCGGCTGAGCGGTGGACGGGGCCGGCTTCGGCGCGGGCGCCCCGGCGACCGGTGGACTCGCCGCGGGCTGGGCGTGCGGGACCGGATGCCTGGCGTCGCCACCGGTGAGGGTGAGCGCGAGGGCGGTCGCCGCCGCGGCGACCACCACGGCCGCCGCGACCCCGACCTTCACGGGCGCGCCGATGCCCTCGGCGGCGGCGGCCGCCCGCCCGCGCCCCCGCCGTACCGCCGCTCCCGGAGGCCGCGGCGGCCGCGCCGCCGACCGCCGCGCCCGCGGCGCCGCCGCCCGCCACCACGGCACCCGCGGCCTTTGCGGCGTAAGCCGCCGCGAACCAGCCGATGTACGCGACCGGCAGCAGACCCTTGAGCGCGGAGTTGAGGTCCGCCAGCTCCAGGGAGGCCGCCGTGCAGCGCGGGCACTCCTTGAGGTGGCGGTTGAGCTCGCGGTCGGCGCGCATCCGCAGGCCGCCGCGGGCGTGGGCGCCGAGCCGGTCCGCGTAGCGGGCGCACTCGCCCTCGGCGGTGAGCGCCTCGCTGACGTGGGCCTGGAGGTACGCCTGGCGCAGTCCCTCGCGGGCGCGGTGGGCGAGTACCGCCGTGGCGTTGGGCGTCAGCCCCAGCAGCGGCGCGATGTCGCTGGGCGACTCCTCCTCCACCGCGGTGTGCCACAGCACCGTCTGCCACCGCTCGGGCAGCGCGCGGAAGGCGCGGATCGCCAGCGAGCGCTCGGCCTCGCGCATGGCGAAGACGTCGGCACCCACGTCGGCGCGCCGGGCGGTGGCCTCGGCACCGGCTGCGGTGACGGCGAACACCGCGAAGTCCTCGACCAGGTGCTCGCGGCGGGCGGTGCTGCCCCAGGCGGCGGCGACCCGCCGGACGGTGGTGAGCAGGTAGGCGCGTACCGCGGACCGGGGGCCGCTGCCGCCCCGGACGGCCTGGAGGGTGCGGGCGAAGACCTCGCCGGTGAGGTCCTCGGCGGTGTGGGCGTCGCGGCAGCAGGTGCGGGCATAGCGGCGAACGGCGTCGACGTGCCGGCGGTACAGCTCGCCGTACGCGCTGTCCCGGCCAGCCCGGACCTGGTCCACCAGCTCGGCGTCGGACAGCGCCGGGCCGTCCGCCGGCTCCGGCCCGCCGCCGGGATGGCCGGCCGGCTCGTCGTCGTCGGCGGGCGCGGGCGAGGGGGCCGGTACGGGAACGGCGCCGGGCGCGCTCCCCTGGGCGGGGACGGTCTCGGCGGGCCGACCGGCGGACCGGCCGGCGGAAGGGTCCGTGGCGGGCGGCCGCAGCGTGGACCCGCGCGGCTCCCGCCCCGTCCCCGTCCCTGTCGCGGGTCCAGACCCGGTGCCCGGTCGGTCCGGGCCCGCTGCCGTCGGTGAACCGATCGCCCGCGCGGGGCGCCCCAGGACGCGCTCGGGCACGGAACCGCCGCCCGGACCGCCGCCCTGCGGTGGAACCGATGGCACGTCAGAAGCCATGGCGGTGAGGCCCGCTGTCGCGCCCGGGTCCGGGCCGCCCGTATCTGACGGGGTGTCGCCCGCGGTGTCGGCGTCCGGTGCCGGGTCGGCCCAGGCGTCGCCCCGTGCCTCGCCCCGGGTGTCGCTCCGCGCGTCGGTGCGGCTTTCGGGCCGGACGACCCGCTCGCGCTGCTCCGGAACCCATCGCGCCGGCTCCGCCCCGCCCGCGGCCGAGTCCGCCGAAGCGGGACCCGGCTCGCCGTTCACCTCATCCACGCGCCAAGACTGGCACACGGAAGGGGTGTTGGTCCGGTCCAACGGACGGAACCACCCGTCCGTGGGCCGGACCGTTCACCCTTCCCGTACGGTTCCCGGTCCCCCGCGGTCAGCCGACCGGCCCCGCCTCCAACGAGGCCGCGCCGGGGCCCGCCAGCGGCTCGGCGGGCCGGGAGCGCAGCCCGTCGAGCAGGATGTCGAGCAGCCGCCCGGAGGCCGCCGCGTGCTGGGCGGCGTCCGGCAGCGCGGGCGCCGCGGCGGCGATCACCAGCAGCACGTCGGCCACGGAGACGTCCAACCGCAGCTCACCCGCCGTACGGGCGCGTTCGACCAGTTGTCCGACGACGTCGAGCAGGGTGCCCACGCCGCCGTCGTCGTCGTGCTGGTGCTCGGTGTGGGCGCGCCCGGCCGGATCGGCGAACGCGTCCGCAGGGTGGGCGGCCGCGGCCACCGCGTCCCGCGTCCCGGAACCGTTGCCGGACCCGCCCGGCGCCCCGCCCGCGACGGTGCCCGCCAGGGCGTCCGGAACGCGCTGCCCGGGCACCCGAGCCGCCTCGGAGTCGCGGTCCGAAGGCACGTCCGGCCTTCCGACCTGGCTTCTGTCAGGGCCGCCGCCCGGGTCCTGATCCACCCGCAGCACCTGCGGCGGCAGCAGCCGGCCGGCGCCCGACGCGGCCGAGGAGCGCAGGAAGCGGGCCAGTGCGGCCCACGCCTCCTCCTCCTGCCCGAGCGCGGTGCGCGCCTGGTCGGTCAGCCGCGCGGTCTCCTCCTGCGCGATCCGCCGGACCAGCACGTCCTTGCTCGGGAAGCGCCGGTAGACGGTGCCGACCCCGACGCGGGCGCGGCGTGCCACGTCCTCCATCGGAGCGCCGTACCCGAGCTCACCGAACACCTCGCGGGCAGCCCGCAGCACGTGTTCGAGGTTGCGTTGGGCGTCCACCCGCAGCGGAGCCGGCCGGCTCACCGGCTGCCCGTCGGAAGCGGACGCCGAAGCACGCTGAGAGTCGTGAATGTGCATTTGTCCCATCCCCCGGAAATTCCAAAGTCTCCCCCCGGAGACTCCCCACCCATGGTGAAGATCACCGCGCGGGTCCGCGCGGGTACTACGAGATACGAACATAGTTGAGGCCGTCGCAAGAAAGAAGGGGGCCCACGCGGCCCACGTGGACGGCGACTTCCGCGAGCACGGTTCGGCCCGTCGGCCGCCCGCCCGCCAGTGCCTGGCGTTTCGCGGTTGACCTGCGAATTCGCGGAAATCACCCGGAAACGTCGGTCCGCCCTGTGGACAAACGGTCCCGGTCCATTGCGTCATGGAGCAATGACGACGGAGTCTGGGGCGACGGCCAGGGCAAGCACACCGCGCATTCTCGTCATCGGCGGCGGCTATATCGGGATGTATACCGCCCTGCGGCTCCAGCGCAGACTGGAGCCCGGCGAGGCCGAGATCACCGTGGTCGAACCCCGTCCGTACATGACCTATCAGCCGCTGCTGCCGGAGGCCGCCGCCGGGGCGATCTCGCCCCGGCACGTCGTGGTGCCGCTGCGCCGGGTGCTGCCGGGCTGCCGGATCGTGGTGGGCGAGGCGCGCGCCCTCGATCCGGTAAAGGGCACCGCGGTCGTCGCCACCCCGGCCAGCGACGAGGAGGGCGCCGACCCCCTGGAGCTCCGGTACGACCAGCTGGTGCTGGCCCCCGGCTGCGTGTCGCGGACCGTGCCGGTGCCGGGCCTGGCCGAGCACGGCGTCGGCTTCCGCACCGTCGAGGAGGCCATCGGGCTGCGCAACCACGTCCTGGAGCAGCTCGACATCGCCTCCTCCACCCGCGACGCCGAGGTCCGGGAGGCCGCCCTGACGTTCGTCTTCGTCGGCGGCGGCTACGCCGGGGTGGAGGCGCTGGCGGAGCTGGAGAACATGGCCCGCTACGCCGTCCGGCACTACCACAACGTCCGTGCCGAGGACCTGAGGTGGGTGCTGGTGGAGGCGTCCGCGCGGCTGCTGCCCGAGGCCGGCGAGGCGCTGGGCCGGTACGTGCTGCGCGAGCTGCGCGGCCGCAACGTCGAGGTGCGGCTGGAGACGCGGCTGCGGTCCTGCCGGGACCGGCTCGTGGTGCTCTCCGACGGCGACCAGATGCCGACCAGGACGCTGGTGTGGACCGCCGGCGTGCGCCCAGCCCCGCTGCTGGCCGAGACCGGGCTGCCGCTGTCCCCCCGGGGCCGGCTGCGCGCCGACGCGTCGCTGCGGGTGGAGGGGGTGCCCGGCGTGTGGTCGGCCGGCGACGCCGCCGACGTGCCCGACCTGGCCGCGGGGCTGCCCGGGGCGGTCTGCGAGCCCAACGCCCAGCACGCCGTCCGGCAGGCCCGGGTGCTGGCCGACAACCTCGCCGCCGAGCTGCGCGGCGGTGAGAGCGCGGAGTACCGGCACCGGCTGACCGGCAACGTCGTCTCGCTGGGCCTGCACGAGGGGGTGGCGCAGATCCGCGGCCGCACCATCACCGGCTACCCGGCCTGGCTGGTCCACCGCGCCTACCACCTCAGCCGGCTGCCCACCTTCAACCGCAAGGCGCGGGTGCTCGCGGAGTGGACGCTGGCGGGGTTCTTCAAGCGGGAGATCGTCTCCCTGGGTTCTCTCGAACACCCGCGCGCGGAATTCGAACGGGTCGCCGGGCCGGAGCAGGGACCGGACGCTCCCTGACGCCGCCCCACGCCCGGGCGTCGCCGAGATTCCCCCTCGGGCCGCGGTTCGGCCACACTGGACGGGTGACCACGCGTGCAGTCGCACCGGCAAAGAGTGACAAATACGAGGAATCGGACGTTTGAACCTCACCCGCTGGAGCGCCCGGCTCTCCGGAACACCGCGCCGCGGTGCCGTACCCGCGGCCCGGGCCAAGGCCGCCGACCCGCGCCCGCCCCCGGCACCCCGGCCCGGCACCCCGGCCGGCCCCACCCGCCCCGAAGACCCTGACGGCACCCCGGCCCGCAGGACCCGCCCGGCGCCACCCCCGAGGTCGAGACCACCGTGCGCGGCGTGCTCAGCCGGCTGCCCGCGCTCATCGCCGTCACCCGCGGCCCCGACCACCGCGTCCGCTTCGTCAACGACGCCTACGCCGAGGTCTTCGGCCACCGCGACACCGGGCTGCCCGCCGCCGGAGTCCTCCCGGAACTGGACGGCCTCGGGCTGCTGCCGCTGATGGACCAGGTCCACCGCAGCGGCCGGCCGCGCACCGTCAAGGCCCGCAAGGTCGACTGGTCCGAGCCGGGCACCGTCCCCCGCCAGGGCTACTTCACCTTCACCTGCACCCCGGTGCACGCCGGCGACCCGGACCCCGAGCGGCGCGGCGTCCTGGTCTTCGGCGCCGACGTCACCGACCAGGTCCAGTCGGCCGAGCGGCTCCGGGAGAGCGAGCGCCGCCTGCACGAGACGGCCGTCACCCTCCAGCGCAGCCTGCTGCCCCAGGAGCTGGAGCAGCCCGACGACCTGCGGGTGGCCGCCACCTACCAGCCCGGCGGCACCGACGCGGCCGTCGGCGGCGACTGGTACGACGTGATCACCCTCGGCGCCGGCCGCACCGCCCTCGTCATCGGCGACGTCATGGGCCGCGGGGTGCGTGCCGCCGCCGTCATGGGCCAGCTGCGCACCGCCGTCCGCGCCTACGCCCGCCTCGACCTGCCCCCGCACGAGGTCGTCCAGCTGCTCGACGGGCTGGCCTCGGAGATCGACGCCACCCAGATCGCCACCTGCGTCTACGCCGTCCACGACCCGAGCGAGGGCCTGCTGTCGTACGCCAGCGCCGGCCACCTGCCGATCCTGGTCCGCGACGCCGACGGCACCGTCCACCGCACGGAGGAGCCCACCGGCCCGCCGCTCGGCACCGGCGGCTGGATGCACACCACCGGCACCCTGCCGCTCGGCCCCGGCAGCACCGCCGTGCTCTACACCGACGGCCTCATCGAGCGCCGCGACCAGGACATCGACGTCGGCGTCGGCGCCCTCACCCGGGCCCTGGCCGGCGCCACCGGCTCGCCGCAGGTGATCTGCGACCGGCTGCTGCGCTCCCTCGGCGTCACCTCCGAGCACGACGACGACGTGGCCGTCCTCGTCTTCCAGCACCCCGAGCACACCGGGGCCGACGCGGAGCTCTTCCACAACGCCTCACTCGACCTCCTCGGCGGGGTCGAGGCCGCCCCGCGGGCGCGGGCCTTCGCCTCCGGGGTGCTCGCCTCCTGGCGCTTCCCCGTCGAGCTGCGCGACCTCGGCGTCCTCGCGGCCAGCGAACTCGTCGCCAACTCGCTCAAGCACGGGGTGCCGCCGATGCGGCTGCGGCTGCGCCGTACCGACCGGCGGCTGATCATCGAGGTCACCGACGGCGACGAGCACCTGCCGCGCCGCCGCCGGGCCGAACCCGGTGACGAGGACGGCCGCGGTATCTCCATCGTCGCCACCATCGCGACGAACTGGGGCTCGCGGCGCACCCCGGGCGGCGGCAAGGCCGTCTGGTGCGAGTTCACGCTGCCCGAGTAGCCGCCCCACCTCCGGACGCGCCGGAGCCGCCGAGGACCTCAGGCCCCCGGCGGCTCCGGAACCACGGTCAGCAGCAGACGCACTCCGCCGCGGCGGTGCCGTGGGCACCCACCGCCGGCTCCCGGCCTTCGCGCGCGGCCGGCTCCGGAACGACGGCCCCGGCCGTTCCCGTCTCCACCACGGGACGGACCGCCACGGCCACCACCCGGGCCCGGTGCGGGCTGTCCTGCTCGGCGGACAGGTGCCGCGCCATCCGCAGCGCCACCGCCGAGATCAGCAGCGAGCACACCACCAGCATCACGATGTACGCCGGATACACCCCGGCCGCCGCCACCAGCCCGGCCACCGCCGGACCCAGCGCCAGCGCCAACTGCTTCACCAGCGCGAACGCCGCGTTGTACTGGCCCACCATGCGCTCCGGCGCCAGATCGGCGACCAGCGGGTTCACCGTCGGCGCCAGCATGGACTCGCCGAGCCCGAACAGCGCGTAGGTGGAGATGATCGCCGCCACCGCCAGGGCATGGCTGCCGTGCACCAGCCCCGACGCGCCCGCCGCCAGCCACGCGACCGACCACACCAGGCCCACCGCCGCGATCACCCTGCTGCGCCGCCGGCGCTCCACGATCCGCAGCACCAGGAACTGCGCCGCCACGATCATCGCCGTGTTGGCCGCGAGGGCCGCACCCAGCGTCGCCGGGGAGATCCGGGTGACCTCGACCGCGTACGCCGACAGCCCCGACTCGAACTGGCCGTAGCAGGCGAAGAACATCACGAAGCCGAGCACGCACACCATCACCATGGCGCGGTCGCCCGCCATCACCCGGAGGCCGCCACCGGCCCGGGCGGCGTCCCGGGCCTCCCGCGCCCCGATCTCCTGCTCGCGGCTCCCGACGCCCCCGTCCGCCTGGAGTCCCTCGACCTCCCGGACCAGGCCGATCGCCGGCGCGGACGGGACGGCCAGCCGGGTGGTGGCCACGACCGCGCCCAGCACCAGGAACATCGCGGACTCGATCGCGAACAGCCGGATGAACGACGACGGGTGCGCGGTGTCCACGATGAGCCCGCCCAGCAGGCCCCCCACCCCCAGGCCCACGTTGTTCAGGAAGAACTGCATGGCGAAGGCCCGCGACCGGGTGGCCGTGGTGGAACACCAGACGATCATCGTGGCCAGCGCCGGCTGCACCACCGCTATGCCGGCGCCGAGCACGCCCGCGGCCGCGATCACCACGAGCTCCTGCCCGGACAGCCCCAGCCCGAGCGAGCCGGCCGCCGCCAGCACGGTGCCGGCAACAGCCACCGGCACCGGCCCGCGCCGGTCGATCGCCCGGCCGGTGAAGGGCAGCACGACGAGTGCGGCGACGGCGAACGTGGCCAGCACCGCCCCCGCGACGCCGGCGCCCAGCCCGCGCACCTGCGCCACGTAGACGAACGTGAAGGGCACGGTGAACCCGTTGCCGAACGCGCTCAACGCGTTCCCCAGCTGAATCCGGCGCAGCGCGGCGCCCGTCGCGGTGGTCACGATCACCTCTCCAGGTCGGAAGTCCCCGACCGAACAACTTCGGACTGAAGACTTCAGTAGTAAAGTTCGAAGCTAAAGAGTACATGTCGAAGGTCTTTAGGGCAATCGACTTCGCGTGGCATACTCAGTGACATGACCGCAGCCGCGGGTTCCGCAGGAGCCCCCCAGGAGCTGGGCCTCGACGAGCAGATCGCCGCGTACCAGCGCGAGTATCCGGAAGTCGATCCGCAGGTCGAGAAGGTCGTCACGGCTCTCGGCCGGCTGAACCGACGGATGAACGTCGCCTACGGCAGACAGCTCTCCGACCTCGGCATCAGCAACGCCGAGTGGGAGGTGCTCAAGGCCCTTGTGGTCGTCGGCCGGCCCTACCAGCTCGGCCCCGGCGACCTCGCCAAGCGGCTGGGGCTCACCCCCGCCGCCATGACCCACCGCATCGACCGCATGGTCGCGGAGGGCCTGGTCACCCGGGCCCGGGACGAGGCCAACCGGGTCCGCGTCATCGTCGAGCTGACCGACGACGGCCGGGAGAAGTGGCTCCAGACCATGCGCCTGGCCTCGGTCTTCGAGGACGACCTCCTCCAGGACCTGGCTCCGGACGAGCGCGGCGCCCTCGGTGAGATCCTCACCCGTCTGCTGCGCCGGGTGGAGTTCGCCCAGCCGGACGCCGGCGGTCGGCTGGAGGACCTGGACTGAGGTCGGCTCCTCCCTGCCGGTCCACGCCTCACCTGCCGCCCTACCCGCCCTCCGGGGTGGTGCTTGACACCGCCCCCGTCGGTGAGTAATGTCCTCCGAGCTGTCTGACGTGAGCGCCGATCCCGATCGGTCCCCGGGCAGCCATTTCGCAGGAACCACTCGACACGGCGCGCGCTTTGGCACGCCCCCGTTTTCGTGTGTGTTTTCGCGGGATGGGAGTGGAGTTCGAATCCTCCGGCCGATTTGGCCCGGGCGACGCGGGTCCGCTAAAGTCTCACTCGTCGGAACGGCCCAACAGCCGGAAAGACAAGCCCCGCTGACCGGGGGTCAGACACTGAAAAGGGTCTGATAGAGTCGGAAACAGAACGACAAAGACAGACCCCGCTGACCGGGGGTCAGGCGCCGGAAAGCGTCTGATAGAGTCGGAAACGCAGAACGAAAGAAAAACCCCGCCGACGGGGATCGGACACTGGAAAGCGTCTGATAGAGTCGGAGACACGAAGGGAAAGCCCGGAGGGCAGCCGGAGACGGTGACCGAAGGAAGCGTCCGTTCCTTGAGAACTCAACAGCGTGCCAAAAGTCAACGCCAGATATGTTGATACCCCGTCTCTCGGAGATCATCTCTGAGGGCGAGGTTCCTTTGAAGAAAAACACACAGCGAGGACGCTGTGCACGGTCCGGCTTATTCCGTTGGACTGTGCCGCTCTTTCGCGGGTGTTGCCAGGATTACCTGGAAGCATTCACGGAGAGTTTGATCCTGGCTCAGGACGAACGCTGGCGGCGTGCTTAACACATGCAAGTCGAACGGTGAAGCCCTTCGGGGTGGATCAGTGGCGAACGGGTGAGTAACACGTGGGCAATCTGCCCTGCACTCTGGGACAAGCCCTGGAAACGGGGTCTAATACCGGATACGACCTGTCCTCGCATGGGGACGGGTGGAAAGCTCCGGCGGTGCAGGATGAGCCCGCGGCCTATCAGCTTGTTGGTGGGGTGATGGCCTACCAAGGCGACGACGGGTAGCCGGCCTGAGAGGGCGACCGGCCACACTGGGACTGAGACACGGCCCAGACTCCTACGGGAGGCAGCAGTGGGGAATATTGCACAATGGGCGAAAGCCTGATGCAGCGACGCCGCGTGAGGGATGACGGCCTTCGGGTTGTAAACCTCTTTCAGCAGGGAAGAAGCGCAAGTGACGGTACCTGCAGAAGAAGCACCGGCTAACTACGTGCCAGCAGCCGCGGTAATACGTAGGGTGCGAGCGTTGTCCGGAATTATTGGGCGTAAAGAGCTCGTAGGCGGTTTGTCACGTCGGATGTGAAAGCCCGGGGCTTAACTCCGGGTCTGCATTCGATACGGGCAGGCTAGAGTTCGGTAGGGGAGATCGGAATTCCTGGTGTAGCGGTGAAATGCGCAGATATCAGGAGGAACACCGGTGGCGAAGGCGGATCTCTGGGCCGATACTGACGCTGAGGAGCGAAAGCGTGGGGAGCGAACAGGATTAGATACCCTGGTAGTCCACGCCGTAAACGTTGGGAACTAGGTGTGGGCGACATTCCACGTCGTCCGTGCCGCAGCTAACGCATTAAGTTCCCCGCCTGGGGAGTACGGCCGCAAGGCTAAAACTCAAAGGAATTGACGGGGGCCCGCACAAGCGGCGGAGCATGTGGCTTAATTCGACGCAACGCGAAGAACCTTACCAAGGCTTGACATACACCAGAAAGCTCTGGAGACAGAGCCCCCCTTGTGGTTGGTGTACAGGTGGTGCATGGCTGTCGTCAGCTCGTGTCGTGAGATGTTGGGTTAAGTCCCGCAACGAGCGCAACCCTTGTCCTGTGTTGCCAGCAGGCCCTTGTGGTGCTGGGGACTCACAGGAGACCGCCGGGGTCAACTCGGAGGAAGGTGGGGACGACGTCAAGTCATCATGCCCCTTATGTCTTGGGCTGCACACGTGCTACAATGGCCGGTACAATGAGCTGCGATACCGTGAGGTGGAGCGAATCTCAAAAAGCCGGTCTCAGTTCGGATTGGGGTCTGCAACTCGACCCCATGAAGTCGGAGTCGCTAGTAATCGCAGATCAGCATTGCTGCGGTGAATACGTTCCCGGGCCTTGTACACACCGCCCGTCACGTCACGAAAGTCGGTAACACCCGAAGCCGGCGGCCTAACCCCTTGTGGGAGGGAGTCGTCGAAGGTGGGACTGGCGATTGGGACGAAGTCGTAACAAGGTAGCCGTACCGGAAGGTGCGGCTGGATCACCTCCTTTCTAAGGAGCACTTCCTACCATCGCAAGGTGGTCAGGGGGCCAGTTCATCGGCGAGTGTCCGGTGCTGGTTGCTCATGGGTGGAACGTTGACTATTCGGCACTGCCGGTTCGCCGGCTCGATCTAGTACGACCTCTTCGGGGGTATGGAACGGTGGGGTCGGGGGTGGTGGTGTCGGGCACGCTGTTGGGTCCTGAGGGAATGCCGTTGGTGTTCCTTCGTGTTATCGGGGCCTGTCGGATCATGCTTTCGGGTGTGGTTTGTGGGTGACCGGTCGTGGCTTGAGAACTGAACAGTGGACGCGAGCATCTGTGGCCAATTTATTAAGGGCGCACGGTGGATGCCTTGGCACCAGGAACCGATGAAGGACGTGGGAGGCCACGATAGGCCCCGGGGAGCTGTCAACCAAGCTTTGATCCGGGGGTGTCCGAATGGGGAAACCCGGCAGTCGTCATGGGCTGTCACCCGCTGCTGAACTCATAGGCAGTGTGGAGGGAACGCGGGGAAGTGAAACATCTCAGTACCCGCAGGAAGAGAAAACAACCGTGATTCCGGGAGTAGTGGCGAGCGAAACCGGATGAGGCCAAACCGTTGGCGTGTGATACCCGGCAGGGGTTGCGTCAGCGGGGTTGTGGGAGTTTCCTTGATCGGTCTGCCGGCCGGTCGGAGAGTCAGAAACCGTATGTGTAGGCGAAGGGCATGCGAAAGGCCCGGCGTAGAGGGTAAGACCCCCGTAGCTGAAATGTGTACGGCTCTCTTGGAGATCACCCAAGTAGCACAGGGCCCGAGAAATCCTGTGTGAATCTGGCGGGACCACCCGTTAAGCCTAAATATTCCCTGGTGACCGATAGCGGATAGTACCGTGAGGGAATGGTGAAAAGTACCGCGGGAGCGGAGTGAAATAGTACCTGAAACCGTGTGCCTACAAGCCGTGGGAGCGTCGCAGTGTGTGCTTGCATGCACTGTCGTGACTGCGTGCCTTTTGAAGAATGAGCCTGCGAGTTTGCGGTGTGTTGCGAGGTTAACCCGTGTGGGGGAGCCGTAGCGAAAGCGAGTCCGAATAGGGCGTTTCAGTAGCACGCTCAAGACCCGAAGCGGAGTGATCTAGCCATGGGCAGGTTGAAGCGCGGGTAAGACCGTGTGGAGGACCGAACCCACCAGGGTTGAAAACCTGGGGGATGACCTGTGGTTAGGGGTGAAAGGCCAATCAAACTCCGTGATAGCTGGTTCTCCCCGAAATGCATTTAGGTGCAGCGTCGTGTGTTTCTTGCCGGAGGTAGAGCACTGGATAGGCGATGGGCCCTACCGGGTTACTGACCTTAGCCAAACTCCGAATGCCGGTAAGTGAGAGCGCGGCAGTGAGACTGTGGGGGATAAGCTCCATGGTCGAGAGGGAAACAGCCCAGAGCATCGACTAAGGCCCCTAAGCGTATGCTAAGTGGGAAAGGATGTGGAGTCGCAGAGACAACCAGGAGGTTGGCTTAGAAGCAGCCACCCTTGAAAGAGTGCGTAATAGCTCACTGGTCTAGTGATTCTGCGCCGACAATGTAGCGGGGCTCAAGTATACCGCCGAAGTCGTGTCATTGCAGCAATACCCCCAACGGGGGCTGTGATGGGTAGGGGAGCGTCGTGTGCCGGGTGAAGCCGCACTGGAAGGTAGTGGTGGACGGTTCACGAGTGAGAATGCAGGCATGAGTAGCGATTCAAACGTGGGAAACGTTTGCGCCGATTGACTAAGGGTTCCTGGGTCAAGCTGATCTGCCCAGGGTAAGTCGGGACCTAAGGCGAGGCCGACAGGCGTAGTCGATGGACAACCGGTTGATATTCCGGTACCCGCTATGAAGCGCCCAGTATCGAATCCTCTGATGCTAAGGCCGTGAAGCCGCCCTTGATCTCTTCGGAGTGATGGGGAGTGGTGGAGCCGCTGATCCGAGGGGGTAGTAGGTAAGTGATGGGGTGACGCAGGAAGGTAGTCCAGCCCGGGCGGTGGTTGTCCCGGGGTAAGGGTGTAGCCCGGACGGTAGGTAAATCCGTCGTCCATGCAGGGTGAGACCTGATGCCGAGCCGATTGTGGTGAAGTGGATGATCCTATGCTGTCGAGAAAAGCCTCTAGCGAGTTTCATGGCGGCCCGTACCCTAAACCGACTCAGGTGGTCAGGTAGAGAATACCGAGGCGTTCGGGTGAACTATGGTTAAGGAACTCGGCAAAATGCCCCCGTAACTTCGGGAGAAGGGGGGCCATTCCTGGTGATGGGCCTTGCGCTCTGAGCTGGGGGTGGCCGCAGAGACCAGCGAGAAGCGACTGTTTACTAAAAACACAGGTCCGTGCGAAGCCGTAAGGCGATGTATACGGACTGACGCCTGCCCGGTGCTGGAACGTTAAGGGGACCGGTTAGTCACATTTCGGTGTGGCGAAGCTGAGAACTTAAGCGCCAGTAAACGGCGGTGGTAACTATAACCATCCTAAGGTAGCGAAATTCCTTGTCGGGTAAGTTCCGACCTGCACGAATGGCGTAACGACTTCTCGACTGTCTCAACCATAGGCCCGGTGAAATTGCACTACGAGTAAAGATGCTCGTTTCGCGCAGCAGGACGGAAAGACCCCGGGACCTTTACTATAGCTTGATATTGGTGTTCGGTTCGGCTTGTGTAGGATAGGTGGGAGACTGTGAGACCATGGCGCCAGCCGTGGTGGAGTCGCTGTTGAAATACCACTCTGGTCGTGCTGGATGTCTAACCTCGGTCCGTGATCCGGATCAGGGACAGTGTCTGGTGGGTAGTTTAACTGGGGCGGTTGCCTCCTAAAGGGTAACGGAGGCGCCCAAAGGTTCCCTCAGCCTGGTTGGCAATCAGGTGGTGAGTGTAAGTGCACAAGGGAGCTTGACTGTGAGACTGACGGGTCGAGCAGGTACGAAAGTAGGGACTAGTGATCCGGCGGTGGCTTGTGGAAGCGCCGTCGCTCAACGGATAAAAGGTACCCCGGGGATAACAGGCTGATCTTCCCCAAGAGTCCATATCGACGGGATGGTTTGGCACCTCGATGTCGGCTCGTCGCATCCTGGGGCTGGAGTCGGTCCCAAGGGTTGGGCTGTTCGCCCATTAAAGCGGTACGCGAGCTGGGTTTAGAACGTCGTGAGACAGTTCGGTCCCTATCCGCTGCGCGCGTTGGAGTCTTGAGAAGGGCTGTCCCTAGTACGAGAGGACCGGGACGGACGGACCTCTGGTGTGCCAGTTGTTCTGCCAAGGGCATGGCTGGTTGGCTACGTTCGGGAGGGATAACCGCTGAAAGCATCTAAGCGGGAAGCCTGCTTCGAGATGAGGACTCCCACCCCCTTGAGGGGGTAAGGCTCCCAGTAGACGACTGGGTTGATAGGCCGGATGTGGAAGCACCGTGAGGTGTGGAGCTGACCGGTACTAATAGGCCGAGGGATTGTCCATGTATGCTCGCGTCCACTGTTTGGTTCCCGGGTTGCGAAAGGTCGCACCGGTGAACTGGTTAATTGAAGATCGTGCTGGTTCCTGGAGCCTTGTCGACGCCCCTGTGTGATGTGGGGGTGGCCCGATAGAGTTTCGGTGGTCATAGCGAGAGGGAAACGCCCGGTTACATTCCGAACCCGGAAGCTAAGCCTTTCAGCGCCGATGGTACTGCAGGGGGGACCCTGTGGGAGAGTAGGACGCCGCCGAACAATTATTCAAAGCCCGGTTCCTCCGAATATTCGGAGGAACCGGGCTTTTTTTGCGTTGTACCCTCTTCCCCATGGAGTGGAGCGTACGTCCGGCGCGGCCGGAGGAGTGGCGGAAGAGCAGGGACCTGCGGCTGGAGGCGCTGCGCGATCCGGTGGCGGATTTCGCCTTCGCCCGCAGCTACGCGGAGGAGTCGCTGTTCGGCGACGACCAGTGGATCAAGCGGGCCGCCAGCCGGGGCTCGCAGCAGTTCGTGGGCGTCGTCAACGGGCCGGCGCGAGCTGGTGAAGCGGAGGCCGAGGAGTTCGCCGCCATGGCCGTCGTCGTCCCCGAACGGCCCGGCTACTACTGCCTGAACGGCGTGTACGTACGGCCCGGGCTGCGCGGCAGCGGTGTGGCCGACGCCCTGCTGGCCGCCGCGGCCGCCTGGGCCTGGGAGCGGGCCGACCGGCTGCACCTGTGGGTCCACGAGCGGAACCCTCGGGCGGAGGCGGTGTACCGTCGCCACGGGTTCGCCCGCACGGGCAGGACCATGGCCTTCGAACGGGACCCGGCGGCCACCGAGTTCGAGCTGGCCCTTCCGAAGCCCTGACGCACCCCCGGCGCCGGTATCCCCGCCTGCGAGGGTGGCCCGGGCGGGTTCAGGAGCCGGCACCCCTCAGCTCGGCCATGACCGCGCGGCCGGTGGCGAGGATCGGGTCGCGGTAGCGGGAGATGTCGGGCTGGGCCGGGGCCGGGTCGTGTTCGCCGACGCTGCCGCTGTCGGTGCCGTCGGCGGGCGCCGTCGTGCGGAGGCTGAAGGCGACGGCGATCACCGCGCCGCCGTGGCGCACCTTCAGCTCGATCTGGCTGGGGACGATGGTGAGCAGGTACGCCTCGTCGCCGATGCCGGGGACCGCGGTGACGGTGTCGGCTCGCTCCAGGGACTGGAGGGCCTGCGCGCGCGTGTCGTGGAACTCCGGCCCGGGGTCGGTCTTCTTGTGCAGCTCGACGGAGACGGTGGCCACGAAGTCGGTGCTCGGCCGGGTCGTGCTGGGGTCGCCGGCGGACACGGCGGCGCACTGGGCGCGGTCCAGGGCGGGCCCGGTCGACATCTCGGCCGGCCAGGCGGTGAACTCCGGGGTGGGTGTGGCGGCGAAGAGCGGGTGCAGCACCTCGTGCGTGCAGAGGTTGCCGGCTATGCGGTAGCCGTGCAGGTCGGGGGTGCTCCGGTGGCTCCCCTCCCAGACGGTGCCGGCGCCCGCCCACACCGCCGACGCCGCCAGGGCGCCGACGAGGGCCCAGGCCCACGGCCGGTCGGACGGCAGCAGGCGGCGGGCCGGGGGCGAGGGGCCGCGGGCCCGCCGTCCTCGTTCCCCCGCGCGTCGGGCGGGCCGTCGTCCGGCTCGTCCCACTCCGGTTCCGGCCCGGCCGTGAGGAGGTCCGGGCCGCTTGGCCCGGGGTCGAACCCACTGGTCAGCTCCGGTTCAGAGATCACCGCCGCCTCCCGTCCCACCAGCCGGGTCCCCCACCGCTCCCAGTATGCGGAGCGTGAGCGCCTGGGGACAGATGGCCGCGCGGAAGTCCCGGGGGACACGCGTGCGACGCCCGCCCCCGCGGGGGTTCCGTACGGCCGTGACCGGATCGGCCGCTCACCGGGGACGGCACTCGGCAGGGTGAGCCCTCGCAGGCTGAGCCATCGAGGCCCGGTCCTGGCGGCCCGGTCCCGGTGGGTCGGTCAGGGGGTCGGCAGCGGGTCGGTCAGCGGTCGGTCGGTCAGGCGATGCGGCCGAGCTGGTCGGCGCGCACGGCGCCCAGCAGCGGTTCGCCCTTCGTCCAGCGTTCGACCTCGTCCAGGGCGTACGCGCCCAGCCGCCGCACCTCGGTGCCCTGCGCGCCGGCGATGTGCGGGGTGGCCAGCACGTTCCGCAGGGCCAGCAGGGAGTGGTCCAGCGGCAGCGGTTCCGGGTCGGTGACGTCGAGGTAGGCGTCGATCCGGCCGGTGGCGCACTCGGCGGCCAGCGCGGCGGTGTCGACGAGCCGGCCGCGGGCCGTGTTGATCAGCGAGGCGCCGTCCCGCAGCAGCGCCAGCCGGCGGGCGTCGAGCAGGTGGTGGGTCTCCGGCAGGTCGGGCGCGTGCACGGTCACGATGTCGCTGCTCCGGCAGAGCTCGTCGATGTCGACCAGGGTGGCGCCCAGGGCCTCGGCCTCGGTGGCGTCGACGTAGGGGTCGGCGAGCAGCACGCGGAAGCCGGCCGGGGAGGCGAGCAGCCGGGCGATGACCCCGCGGCCGATCCGGGACGCGCCGATCACCCCGACGGTGGCGCCGTCGGCACCGATCCGGTCGGCGTAGGTGGGCTGGCGGCCCTGGACGTAGGCGGCGGCGGAGCCCAGCGCGCGGCGGGCCGCCAGCCAGACCGTGGCGAGGGTGAACTCCACCACGGGTGCGGCGTTGGCGTCGGCGGCGGAGGAGACGGCGATGCCGCGGGCGAAGACCTCCGGCCGGACGTGGCCCTTGACCGAGCCGGCCGCGTGCACGACGGCGGCCAGGTTCGGCGCGCGGTCGAGGACGGCGGTGTCGAGCACCGGGCAGCCCCAGCCGGTGAGCAGGACGCGCGCCTGGGCGAGGGGCTCGGCGGCGGCCGGGTCGCCAGTGTCGGTGAGCAGGTGCGGGTGGACGTCGGCGAGGGTGTCGAGCCGGTCGCGGAGCGGGGCCGGCAGGACCAGGTCCAGGACTTCCGGCTGCATCGCCAGCACCAGTTTGGGGCGCTCCGCCATCTCCACACCTCACCGTGTAATCGGTTACATCGGAACGACGTGGAGCCTAGGGGCGCACTCGTCGGCCGTCAACGACCTGAGCGGCAGACGGGGTCGCGGGCGGCGATATTGCGCCGTTTTGGTGGCATGTTCGGCCTTCGGGACCGGTGTTCGCGGTGATCGAATGGTGCGAGGGGGGTTGACCAGCCGTAGTAACCGGTTTAGTTTCCGACCACCTTGAGCGTCGAGGAGGACGCGATGGCGATTGCCGAACGGGACGCCACTGGCCGCACGGGAGCGGCCGGCGCGTCCGAAGGAGCCCAGCCGCCCAGCCGCGCGGCGCGGGGCTCCCGCCGCAAACGGTTGCGGCGGGACCTCGCCCTGCTGGCGCTGATGGCGCCGGGGCTGGTGTACTTCCTGGTCTTCCAGTACGGCGCGATGGCCGGAAACGTCATCGCGTTCAAGGACTACGTGCCATTCGACGGGCTGTGGGCCAGCCAGTGGGTGGGGCTGCAGAACTTCCACGCGATCCTGGTGGACTCCGCGTTCTGGCACGCGGTCGTCAACACCCTGTGGATAGCCCTGCTCCAGCTGGTCTTCTACTTCCCGGTGCCCCTGGCGCTCGCGCTGCTGCTGCACAGCCTGACCCGCACCAGCGTCCAGCGGCTGGTGCAGTCGGTGGTGTACCTGCCGCACTTCCTGTCGTGGGTGATCGTGGTGGCCGTCTTCCAGCAGGTGCTGGGCGACTCGGGCCTGCTCAACTCGGTGCTGGGCGACGCCCACCTGCACACCGTCGACATCATCGGCAACCCGACCGTGTTCAAGCCGCTGGTCGTGGCCCAGGTGATCTGGAAGGACACCGGCTGGGGCACGATCATCTTCCTCGCCGCGCTGGCGCAGGTCGACGAGCAGCAGTACGAGGCCGCCGCGATCGACGGGGCCGGCCCGTGGCGGCGGTTCTGGCACGTGACGCTGCCGGCGATCCGGCCGGTCATGGTGCTGCTGCTCATCATGCGGCTGGGCGACATCCTCTCCGTCGGCTTCGAGCAGATGCTCCTCCAACGTGCCTCGGTGGGCCCGGAGGCGGCCGAGATCATCGACACCCTGGTGTGGCAGCGCGGCCTGGTCGAGGGCGACTACGGGTACGCGGCCGCGGCCGGACTCTTCAAGGGCGTGGTCGGCGCGGTGCTCGTCTACGCCGCGAACAAGGTCGCGCACCGCCTCGGCGAGCAGGGGGTGTACCGGTGAGCGCGGTGGCACAGCGGGCGGGGACCAGGGCCCCGGCGCGGAAGAGCGGCAGGGAGGCCCGTCCGGCCTGGATGGAGAAGCCCCGGGCCGTGACGTCGGCGGCCAAGGCGGTGGCGCTGGTCGCGGTGGTGGCGCTGGTGATGGTGCCGTTCCTGATCGTGGTGTCCACCTCGCTGGCCGACAACAAGGACGTGGTGGCCAACGGCGGCTGGGTGCTGTGGCCGCAGCACCCGACGCTGCGGGCCTACCGGGAGGTCTTCGACGGCGGCATCGTCGGGCACGCGCTGTGGGTGAGCGCGGGCGTGACCGTGATCGGTACCGCGGTCAGCCTGGCGTGCACCATCGGGCTGGCCTACGGCCTGAGCCGGCCGGACCTGTTCGGCGGGAAGCCGGCGCTGCTGCTGATTCTCTTCACGTTCCTCTTCCCGCCCGGCATGATCCCGAGCTTCCTGCTGGTCAAGAGCATGCACATGCTGGGAAGTTACGACTCGCTGATCGCCCCGGTGGTGATCAACGTCTTCAACCTGGTGGTGCTGCGCGGCTTCTTCCAGTCGGTGCCGAACGAACTGCACGAGGCGGCACGGCTGGACGGCGCCAGCGAGTGGCGGGTGCTCTGGCAGATCGTGCTGCCGCTGTCGAAGGCCGCGCTGGCTGTGGTGGGGCTCTTCTACGCGGTGTCGTACTGGAACGCCTGGTTCGCCGCGTCGATCTACCTCGACTCCGACCACTGGCCGCTCCAGCAGGTGCTGCGCACGTACGTCGTCGGCGGGGCGCAGCTGGCCGACACCGGGGCCGGCGACGCCAGCCAGGTCGCTGCGCCGCAGACGATCCAGATGGCGGTGCTGGTGGTGGCCGTGGTGCCGATCCTCGTCGTCTACCCGTTCGTGCAGAAGTACTTCACCAAGGGCGTGCTCACCGGAGCCGTCAAGAGCTGAGCCGCGCGCCCGGCGCCATCCCCCGAGAGCCCGCGGGCACGCGGCGGGCCCACCCCCTGATCTTCAGCACCACCCCGGACATCCTGGAAAGGACCACCGTGAGTACCTCGTCGTTCTCGCGGCGCACCCTGCTGCGCTCGATCGCGGCAGGCGGCGCCGCCGTCGCCGCCCCGGCCCTGCTCACCGCCTGCTCCACCTCCGGCGGCGGCCACGACGTGAGCAACGTCGGCAAGCACCTGACCCCGTGGCCCGCGTACGTGCCCTTCTCCGGGCCGACACCGGACCTGCCCGGCACCGCGGACGGCATCCAGCCCGGGTACCTGTCGTACCCGAAGGAGCTGGCGAACGCCGTCCACGAGACGCCCGGCAGCGGCCAGACCATCAAGGTCATGACCATCACCTACGGCACCCCGCCCAAGCCGGCCTCGTCGAACGCGTTCTGGGCCGCGGTCAACAAGGCGCTGGGCGTGAACATCGAGTTCACGGTCGTGCCCGACTCGGACTACATGACGAAGATGGCCACCATGACGGCCGGCAACGACCTGCCGGACGTGATCAACTTCGGCGGCGGCCACACCCTGCCGCGCGAGGCCGAGTTCGTGGCGGCCAAGTGCGCCGACCTGTCGTCGTACCTGAGCGGGGACGCGATCAAGGAGTACCCGAACCTCGCGAACCTGGCGACGTACGTGTGGCAGAACATGGGCCGCATCGGCGGGCGGATCTACGGCGTGCCGGTGCAGCGCTCGGCGCCGGGCAACTGCCTGTGGATCAACAACGACGTGTTCACCGCGGCCGGTATGAAGGACGGCTGGACCTCGGCGGACTTCACGGCCGTCGCCAAGGCCGCCACCAAGGGCCGCACGTACGCCCTGGGCTCCTCGCAGCCGCTGCTGTTCGGTACGGACGTGCACACCACGGCGTTCGGCGCCCCGCAGGAGTGGCGGATGGACGGCGGCGCGTTCACCAGCGCCTTCACCACCGACGAGTACCGGGCCGGCATCGAGTTCATGGCGTCGCTGCGCAAGGCGGGGCTGTACGAGCCGAACGTGCTGGGCACCTCGACGGTGGACTGCAAGACCTTCTTCTACAACGGCACGGTCGCCTCGATGCCCGACGGCTTCGGCGCGCTGTCCACCTCCGTCCCGAGCATCGACGGCGCCTTCACGCTCGACGCGCTCGTGCCGTACACGCCGTCGAACGGGGCGAAGCCGGGCATGGACCGGGCCCAGGGCGCCTGGGGGTACACGGTGCTGAAGAAGACCACGCCGGACCGGATCAAGCTGATCCTGCGGGTGCTGAACTACCTGGCCTCGCCCTTCGGCACCAAGGAGTACGAGCTGACCCACTTCGGCGTCGAGGGCACGCACTTCACCCGGAACGCGGCCGGCGACCCGATCCCCACCAAGCTCGGCATGGTGGAGAACAACATCAACCTGCCGCTGAAGTACGTGTGCGACGCCCCGCAGGTGCTCTACCTGCCCGGGCAGCCGGACGCGGTGAAGCGCAACCACGCCTGGCAGGACAAGGTCCGGCCGATGCTGGTGGCGAACCCGCGCTGGGGTCTGCAGTCGGACACCCGCACCCGGGTCGGCGCCGCCGTCGACCAGGTGCGCACCGACACTATCGGGGCGATCGTGGCCGGCCGCAAGCCGATGAGCGCGTGGGACGCGGCGGTCAAGCAGATGCGGAACCAGGGCCTGGACAGGATGGCCGAGGAGTACGCCAAGGACTACGCGGCGAACCAGTGACCCTCGGCCCCGCCCGTTCCCCGGCGGCGGCCCCGACTCAGGGACGGGGCCGTCGCCAGGGAAGGGGCGGGGCCGGGCAGGGTCCGGGCGGGTCGGCGAGGGTGATGGGGCCGCGGTCGCACCAGTACGCTGAGTGTGCGGCGCGGTGCGGCGCGGGAGCGGGGTTTCGGATGGCGGGGATGGCGCAGAGTTCACCACGGCCGGGGGCTGCCACGGGCACGCCCGGGCCCCGGTCCGGCAAGGTCACCATCCGGGACGTCGCGGTCCGCGCGGGGGTGTCGGTGGCCACCGTCTCCCGGGTGCTGGCCGGGAACTACCCGACCTCGGCGGCGGCCCGCGCGAAGGTGCTGCGGGCGGTCAAGGACCTCGACTACGTCATCGACGGGCGGGCCCGGGCGCTGGCCGGCACCGGCCCGAAGACCGTCGCGGTCATCGTCCGCTCCGTCGACAGCGCCTTCTACGCCGAGGTCGCCCAGGGTGTGGAGCAGGAGGCGGCGGCCCGCGGCCGGCTGTGCATGGTGTGCAGCCACGGCGGGGACGAGGCGCGTGAGCTGGCGCTGGTGCAGATGATGCGCGAGCAGCGGTCGGAGTTCGTGGTGCTGGTCGGCGGGTCGATCGAGGACGACGGGTACCGGGCGCGGCTGGGCGAGTACGCGCAGGGGCTGGCGGCGGCCGGCTCCCGGCTGGTGCTGTGCGGCCGGCCCGCGCCCGACCCGGACATGCCGGTGCTGGTCGTCGAGTACGACAACGAGGCAGGGGCGTACGCGGTGGTCAGCCACCTGCTGGCGGCCGGCCACCGGGACATCCTCTTCCTGGGCACGATCCCGGGGCACAGCACGGTCGAGCCGCGCATCGCCGGGTACCGGCGGGCGCTGGCCGACCACGGGCTGCCGCCGTCCGCGGAGCGGATCGCGGGGCTGGGGCTGGGCCGGGAGTTCGGATACGGGGAGATGCGGCGGATCCTCGGCGAGTGCGGCGGCCGGCCCGAGTTCACGGCGGTCTTCGCCGGTGACGACCAGGCGGCGGCCGGGGCGATGGCGGCGCTGCGGGAGCGCGGGCTGCGGGTGCCGGTCGACATGTCGGTGGTCGGGTACAACAACGACGACCTCGCGCAGGACCTCAACCCGCCGCTGACGACGGTGAACATCCCCGCGTACGAGCTGGGGCGGGAGTCGGTGCGGCTGGCGCTGGCGGAGGAGGCCGCGAATCCGGGCGGTCCGCGCGCCCTCGCCCAGACCCGGCACCTGCTGGGGACGCACACGGTGCTGCGCGAGTCGGTGGCGCCGCCGCGCAAGGGCTGGGCCTGAGGCCGTCCGGCAGGGCCCGGCGGGCCTCGGGGGCTTCCGGGGCCGGCGCGGGTCAGTACAGGCGGACGGCGTCGGGGACGGCGGGCGGCAGCGCGTCGGCGGTGGCGTCGTCCAGGACGAGGCGGACGTCGGCCCGCTGCCAGAGGGGGGACTGCCAGCGGGCCAGGGCCTGTTCGGGGGAGCGCAGCACCGCGAGGGCGGGCAGGCCGCGGGTGCGGCCCTCCGCCAGCAGCTCCGGCAGTTCGGGCAGCGGCGCGAGCGCGGCCACGTCGTCGAGGACGAAGGTGACTGGTGGGTCGAGCCGGCCGGCGGGTGACCCTGCGGCCATGCTCCGGCCGTGCTCGACCACGCAGGAGACGAGTGCGGTCAGCAGGGGCGTCGCACCCGGGTGGACACGCGGGTCCTCGACGCGTTCGCCCACCACGTAGAGCGTTCCCCGTTCGGCGGTGAACGATGCCAGGTCGAGGCCGCCGGACGAGCCCGGACCGCACGCGTCGCGGATGTGGACGGCGGCCAGCGGCTCCAGCGCCCGCCGGATCAGCGCCTGCGCGGCGTCCCGCCGCTCCGGGTGGGCGTGCAGCACCGACTCCAGCTCGCCGCTCCAGCCGGAGGCGGCCGAACGGTGGGTGCGCAGCACCCGGACCGCCTCCCCGGCCACCCCGCCGGTGGCCCACCGCTGCACCTGCCGGAAGGGGCGGCCGTCCACGGCCGCCGCGTGCAGCCAGCAGCGCAGCAGTGTCACGGCCGCCTGGTGGACGGCCGTCTCGTCGGCGCGGGCCGTGCGCAGCGGGGCCAGCAGCGCGGCGGCGCGGGTGAGGGCGGTGCCGGGCCGTTCGCATCCGTCGTGCGGTGCCCAGCGGAGCCGGCCGGGCAGGTCCAGCACGTGCGCCGGGTCCCAGACGTGGACGGGGCCCAGCTTGGCCCGGCCGCCGGCCGTCTGGTGGTAGGTGTCGGGGTCGGCCGTGGTCACCACGACGGCTCCCTCGGCGGCGAGCACGGCCGGCTGGACGACGCGCCTGCCCTTGTCGCCGCCGGGCTCGGCGAACAGGACGCAGCCGCGCACGACCGCGCCGTCGGCGGCGAACGCGGCGAGCGCCGGGCGCGCCGCGCTGGGGGCGTGCCCCGCCGGCGCGCTCTGCGGGCCGCTGAGGAGGCCGTCGGGGCTGTGCGGGGCCAGCCGCATGGTGGGCGGGTCGGCCGCGGGGGCGCCGCCCGGCGGGGCGGTGCGCGGCACGGTGCGGAACCAGGCGTCCAGGCTCTCGTCGCCGCCGGCCGCCCGGTGGGCGGCGCGGCGCGGCGCGGGCAGGCCGGCGGGGTCCTCGGTGAGGCCCTCGGTGGGGGCGGTGCGGGCGGCCACGTCGAGGCCCTCGGGCCCGCCGTACGGCGGCGCCTTGGGCACGGAGCCGCGGCGGGCCGGGGCGCGCAGCCGGGCCGCGACCCGCAGCGCCCACACCGCGACCGCGACGAGCAGCGCCAGCTGCGCGGACAGCACCCACCAGAACAGCCCGGGGCCCGGCAGCCGGCCGGCCGGGACCTGCGGCCAGGCCGCGGCCATGTCGTGCGGGTGGCCGGCGAGCGAGCGCATCGCGCGCGGCGTGCGGGTGAAGTGGAGGTGGGCCGGCCAGCCGCCGTGGCTGAACAGCCCGGCGACACCGGTGGCCGTCCACACCAGCACCGTCACCCCGAGCAGGACCGCGATGACGGCCAGGACCAGGCCGTCGGGCAGCCCGCCGCCCGCCCGTGCCGGTGACTCCCTCTCGCGCGGCGGCATCGCCTCAGGCCACCGCGTCGTCTGCCACGCGCTCCGCCAGCTGCGCCTCCGCCGCCGCGTGGGCCTCGGCGCGGGCCGCGGCCTCCGCCTCGGCCTCCAGGTCGGCCGCGTGCTCCAGCGAACTCTCCGTCATGGCGCGGTCGGTGAAGACCAGCGGCCGTTCCGCCTCGGTGATCAGGTGCTTGACGACCTGCACGTTGCCGTTGACGTCCCACACCGCGATGCCGGGGGTGAGCGTGGGGATGATCTCCACCGCCCAGCGCGGCAGGCCGAGGACCCGGCCGGTGGCTCTGGCCTCGTCGGCCTTCTGCGCGTAGATGGTGCGGGTGGAGGCCATCTTCAGGATCGCGGCGGCCTCCTTCGCCGCGGCGCCGTCCACCACGTCCGACAGGTGGTGCACCACCGCCACGAAGGACAGGCCCAGCCGCCGGCCGAACTTCAGCAGCCGCTGGAAGAGCTGCGCGACGAACGGCGAGTTGATGATGTGCCACGCCTCCTCGACCAGGAAGATCCGCTTGCGGCGGTCCGGCCTGATCCAGGTGTGCTCCAGCCACACGCCGACGATCGCCATCAGGATCGGCATCGCGATCGAGTTGCGGTCGATGTGCGAGAGGTCGAAGACGATCAGCGGCGCGTCCAGGTCGATGCCGACGCTGGTGGGCCCGTCGAACATGCCCTGCAGGTCGCCGTCGACCAGCCGGTCCAGCACCAGCGCCACGTCGAGCCCCCACGCGCGCACGTCGTCGACCTCGACGTTCATGCCCTCGGTGGACTCGGCCACCGGGTGCCGCAGCCGCTCGACGATGTCGGTGAGGATCGGCTGGCGGTCCGTCACCGCGGCGGCCACGTAGCTGTGGGCGACCTTCAGGGCGAAGCCGGAGCGCTCGTCCAGGGCGCGGCCGGTGGCCACCTCGATGATGGTGCGCAGCAGCGCCAACTGCCCGGTGACGGTGATCGCCGGGTCCAGCGGGTTGAGCTTGATGCCGCCGTCGAGGGCGGCCATCGGGTCCAGCCGGATCGGGGTGATGCCCATCGCCTCGGCGATCAGGTTCCACTCGCCGACGCCGTCCTCGCCCTGCGCGTCGAGGACCACCACCTGCCGGTCGCGGAAGCGCAGCTGGCGCAGCACGTACGTCTTCTCCAGCGCCGACTTGCCGTTGCCGGACTCGCCCAGCACCAGCCAGTGCGGGGCGGGCAGCTGCTGGCCGTAGAGCTGGAACGGGTCGTAGATGTACCCCTTGCCCGAGTACACCTCGCGGCCGATGATCACCCCCGAGTCGCCCAGGCCCGGCGCGGCCGTCGGCAGGTAGACCGCCTGCGCCTGGCCGGTGGAGGTGCGCACGGGAAGCCGGGTGGTCTCCACGCGGCCGAACAGGAAGCTGGTGAACGCGTCCGTGATCGCCGCCAGCGGGTCCAGCATGGGCATCGTGGCCCTCCTCCTTCTGGCTGTCGTACCGGCCGCTCCGGGACCCGCGCGGGTCGTGCTCCGGAACCACCGGTCGGCGGCGGGGGTTCCGCCCCCCGGCCCCCTCGTCGTCCCCGTTCCCTGCCTGCTTGCCGTGTTCCCCGGCTGCTTGCGCCGCGCTACCTGCTCACGGCCCCGTACCTCTTCACGCTCCCGTGCCGCCTACCGTTCCGTACCCGCTTGCCTTTCCCTACCTGCTTACCGCGCCGGCCGCCGTCTGCCCACCCGTTGCGTCCCGGCACGTTCCCGGTCCGGCCTAGCGGCGGATGCCGGTCGCGAACGGCAGGGTGTTGACGAAGGCCCTGTGGTGTTCACGATCGCACCATTCGAGCTTCAGATACGACTTTCCGGCCGAAGCGCGGATGGTCCTCTTGTCGCGCGCCAGCGCTTCGGGGGAGCGCGCGGAGACGGTGATGTAGCCGACGAGGTTCACTCCGGCGGCGCCGCTGGCGAGGTCCTCGCCGCGCTGGTCCACCCGGCCGTGCTGGGCGACGTCGCGCGGGTCGACCACCCGGTTCATCTTCGCCGCCCGGCTGGCCTCGGCGTCGTCGTTGGTCTTCTCGGTGAGCATCCGCTCGATGGCGATGTCGGTCGGCTCCAGGTCCATCGTCACCGCGACGGTGCGGATCACGTCGGGGGTGTGCACCAGCAGCGGCGCCAGGAAGTTCACCCCGACGGGCGTCATCGGCCACTCCTTGATCCAGGCGGTGGCGTGGTGCCAGGGCGCCCGGGTCGCGGACTCACGGGTCTTGGCCTGGAGGAACGTCGGCTCGGTGGCGTCCAGCTCGGCCGGCCAGGTGTTGCGGCGGGTCATCGCCTGGATGTGGTCGATGGGGTGGTCCGGGTCGTACATCGAGTGGACCAGCGAGGCGAGCCGGGCCTGGCCCAGCGGCTGGCGGACCCGGATGTCCGCCTCGGCCAACCGGGCGCAGATGTCGGTCAGCTCACGGGCCATCACCGCGGCGAGCCCGGCGTCCTTGTCGACCTTCGCCCCGCGGCCGACCGTGGCCCGGGCCATGGCGCTGCCCTCGGCGGCCAGCTCGCGGGTGAAGTGCATGCACGCCACCAGGTAGGCGCGGTGCTGCTCGGAGGAGGTCGACACCATCGACTGCAACTGGTCGTAGGAGTCCTTCAGCCACCGGTCGGCCTCCGGGTCGCCGCGCTGCGCCACGTCCTTGGCGTGGGCGTCCGGGTCGGCCGGCAGCGTGCGGGCCAGCATCTGCAGCCGGGTGACGAAGCCGTCGCCGTTGGCCACGTGCTTGAGCAGCGTGCCGAAGCGTTCCACCAGGGCTTCCTGGTCCTCGCTGTCCCGCAGGCCCACGCCCGGGCCCTCGATCTCGATGGCCGCGGTCACCGTACGCCGGTCCACGTGCAGCAGCACGGCCATCTCGTCCGGGCCGAACGGCGCCGACAGCCAGGTGATCCGGCCGATCCCCGGCGGCGGCCCCACCTCGATCTCGCGCCCGTCCAGCCGCGTGCCGGCCTCCTGGACGGCGGAGCGGTAGGTGGGCGCCACCCGAAGGGTGCGGCGGTAGCTGCGGTTGATCTCGAACCACCGGTAGAACGTGCGCCGCCGGTAGGGCATGTAGACCGCGGCCAGTGCGATCAGCGGCCACCCGACCAGGCCGACGATCCGCAGCAGCAGCACCGGGATCACCAGCCCGGACAGCATGCCGAGGCCCGCGCCGAGGACGATCAGCGCGATCTCGCCGGTCTCCCGGTTCTTGCCGACGATCGCGTTGGGCCGCGACTTCCCGATCAGATACGTGCGGCGCGGGTGGGCGAACGGCTGGGTCGTCACTTGCGCTCACCTCCCTGCGTCGAACCGTTGTTGCGTCCGGGCGGCGGGGCCGACCGGTAGGGGGAGCCGCTGAGCGGGCCCCGGTGCCTGAACTGCCCGCGCCGCCGGACCCGCCCGATCCCCCCGAGGGGCGGGTGCTGTGGGCCGCGATGCCGCTGGAGGCGGGGTTCGGCTGGGCGCCGCCCCCGCCCTGGGCCTTCTCGGGGGCGCCGCCGCGGGCACTGTGCGTGGTGATGCCCTGGCGCACCAGGGCGGCCGGGGAGGAGATCACCGCGGCGCCCTGGCTCTGGCCCCCGGCCTGTCGGTTGTTGCGCAGGTTGACCACGTCGTCGCCGAAGCCGGGGACGAAGCGGTAGATCATGAAGCTGGCGAAGATGGCGAGCAGGATGATGGCCAGACCCGACACCACCGCGGAGAACGCGTTCGGGCCGTCCTTCGTCGTGGACAGCGCCCCGGCCAGGCCGAGCACCACCACGATCACCGGCTTCACCAGGATCACCGCGATCATGACGCCTGCCCAGCGCCTGACGTGGTGCCACATGTTCTTGTCCACCAGGCCGGAGTAGACCGCGGTGCCCAGCAGCGCGCCCACGTACAGCAGCGCGGCCCGGATCACCAGCTCCAGCCACAGCACCCCCGCGGCCAGCACCGACACCAGGGACACCACGATCAGCATGACCGGGCCGCCGCCGATGTCGGTGCCCTTCTCCAGGGCGCCCGAGAACGAGCCGAAGAAGACGTCGGTGTTGGACTGGGTGCCCGAGGAGATGACGTCGGTGACGGCGTCGGTGGCCGACACCACCGTGTAGAGCACCAGCGGCGTGAACGCGGACGCCAGCACGGTCAGCCACAGGAAGCCGACGGCCTCGGTCAGCGCCTCGGTCATCGGCACCCCGCGAACGGCGCGCTTGGCCACCGCCAGCAGCCACAGGACCAGGGTGAGGACGGTGGAGGCGGCGAAGACGACGGCGTACTGGCGCAGGAACGCGGTGTTGGTGAAGTCGACGCCGGAGGTCTTGGTGACGGCGCTGGAGAGCTTGTCGATGGTCCAGGAGGCCGCGTCGGCGCAGCCTTTGGCGAGAGAGGTGAGGGGGTCGAGGCTGCTGGTCGGACTCGTTCCCTTGGCGGGCGTCGAGGTGTCGCCCTTGGTGCAGTAGTCCTTGGCCGCTCCGATGAGGCCGGCGCACGGGTCGTGGGTGGGCGTCGCCGTGGCCCCAGTCGGCGTCGGTGAGGCTGCCAGAGCCCGCGCGGGCGCGGAGGTCAGGACAGCCGTGAGCAGGGCGAGGACGGCGGTGCGGCCCCGCGCGCGGAGGCGGGCCGCGCCCGTCGTGCTCGGCGCGCCCTCGGTACCCGTACTAGCCGTGCTACCTGGCATAGGTGAACCCTCCGTACTGCTGTACGGCCCCCGCGATCTGGTCCGCCGTGGCGACCTGCTGGT